>DATBLA010000111.1:0-4110 GCA_036555645.1 Actinomycetota bacterium | reverse complement strand
ATCTCGAGCTACCAGTCGGTCTCGGGCGCGGGGTGGAAGGGGACGCGCGAGCTGATCGAGCAGGTGGACAAGCTCCACGGGCGCGAGGAGGAGCTGGCGCACCCCGACCCGGACGCGCTGCCGGTCGGGGAGGTGTTCGGCAAGACGATCGCCTACAACGTGGTGGCGAAGATCGGCGAGTTCGAGGACGGCGGCTACACGGGCGAGGAGGCCAAGATGATGGCCGAGCCGCGGAAGATCCTCGGCCTCCCCGACCTCCCGGTGGTCGCGACCTCGGTCCGCGTGCCGGTTCCCGTCGGGCACGCCGCCTCGCTCGTCGCGACGTTCGCCCGCCCCATCACCCCGGACGAGGCCCGGGAGGTCCTCGCCGCCGCGCCCGGCGTCGAGCTCCGCGACGATCCCGCGAACGGGGTGTACCCGTCGCCGCTCGAGTCGGCCGGACTCGACGTGGCGCTCGTCGGCAGGATCCGCCAGCTCGAGCACGACCCGGCCGGGCTCGCCCTGTTCAGCTGCGCCGACAACCTACGGATCGGAGCGGCGCTCGACGCGGTCCAGATCGCCGAGCAGCGCTTCCGCTCCTGAGCGACGACGGATCTCGGGACGACGCCCTCGCGGGTGTCAGTCGGAGGACGCCGGCTCGCCGCTCGGCGCCACGTCGTCCGTGAGCGGCTTGACGAACCACGCGCCGTAGTCGCTCCACCGCTCGCGCCGGTAGAAGGCGAGCGTCCGGTCCCTCCAGGCCGCGGTCACGAGGGACATGCGGAAGCACCCGCGCTTGCGGGCGAGCTCCTCGGCCCGATCGAGGAGCACCCGGCCGACCCCGGCGCCGCGCGCGCCCTCCGTGACCACGAGGTCGTTCACGCGGGCCTGCGGTCGGTGGTCGCCGAGGCGCTGGTGATACTCCATGTCCACGACGCCGACCACCGCGTCGTCGGCCTCGGCGACGAGCGTCACGCTGTCGAGACGCCGCAGGTGCCCCGCGAACTGCAGGCGATGCGTCGCGTCCTCGGCCGTCCCTTCGGCGACCCCTCGCCCCAGCTCCACGAGGAGCCCCGCGACCGCCGCCCAGTCGTCCGGGCGTGCCGGCCGGACCGACACGGTCACCGCGGCTCGCAGCGGCAGGGTCGGCCGCCGCACCTCGGGCAGCCGTCGCGGTAGCGGGCCGCCGCCTCCTCGAGCTCGACGCCCTCGAGGTTCGCGAGCGAACCGAGCCAGGCGAGCACGTCGCCGAACTCGTGCACCAGGTTCGCGCGGTCGTCGCCTCGCATCGCCCGGGCGAGCTCGCCGACCTCCTCGACCAGCCACCGGAACGTGGCATCGCGACCGCGCGCCGCGTCGCGCTCGAGGTAGGTGGCGCGCATCGCGTCCTGGAAGTCCTCGATCTCCATGGGCGGCGAGTCTACGCTCGGTGGACGCCTCGCTCGGGCCTGCGGCCGATCAACGTATCGAGGATGCGCCGGCCGCCTGCCGGGCCCGCTTCTTCGCGTACATCCGCTCGTCCGCGACCGCCATCAGCTCGTCGAGGGACCGCGGGTCTTCCGGGTCGAACCGCGAGACCCCCGCCGACATCGAGAGCCGGAAGGGACGGTCCGGATCGTGGTTCGAACGGTCCATCGACGCCTGCAGTCGCCGGGCTGCGCCCTCGACGGCCACCTCCGACTCCGCCGCGAACAGGATGCAGAACTCGTCGCCGCCCATCCGGGCGATCAGATCCGAAGCCCGGAACGTCGTGCGCAGCACGTACGCGGTCTCCGCGATCAGCCAGTCGCCCGTGGCATGCCCGAGCGAATCGTTGACCTGCTTCAGGCCGTCGACGTCAACGAACATCAACGCCAGCGGCTGGTGGTTGCGCTTGGCGACCTCCAGGCGATGCTCCGCCATCGGCACGAACCCCCGGCGGTTCGGAAGACGGGTCAGGGGGTCGAGCGTCGCTTGTCGCTGCAGCTCACCCTGCAGCTCGACGACGCGGGTCCCACTCTCGATCCGCGCGCGCTCCAGGTGGCCGAGCTCGTCGCCGCGCGGCGTGGGAGCGACCAGCGGCAGGCCGTTCTGCATCCGGTCGGCGTTCGCCTCCATCACGCCGATCCGTCGCCCGACCCCCCGGGCGAGGATCAGCAGGAGGATCAGCGAGACCAGGACCGCGATCGGGGTGCCCCCCACGGCGAGCACGAACGAGAGCCGTCGCATCGTGTCGAGCTCGTGCGTCCGCTCGGCGAGCAGCTGATCGGCGCGATCCTGCATCTCGCCGAGCAGCACCCGGACCTCGTCCATCGCCTGTCGACCGAGCTCGAGCTGCTTGGACAACTGTTCCCGGTCGGTCCGCTCGGTGACCGGCACGAAGGGCCGCAGGCCGGACAGGAGGCGGATCCGCTCGTACGCGAGCGGCCGGAGCCGGGCGATCCTCCCGATCTGGGACCCGTCGGGCGCCGTGAGCGACTCGAGGGTGTCGAGGTCGCTCCCGATCCGGCCGACCCCGACGGCGTACGGCTCGAGGAAGCTGTCGTCGCCGGTCAGCAGGTACCCGCGCATCCCGGTCTCCGCGTCGACCAGGTCGTTCTGGATCGTCTGGACGGCGTCGCGGATCAGGTAGGCCTCGCGCTCCGCGGCGAGCGTCGCGTTCGTACGCTGTCGGGACAGCACGAGGAGCGTCGTCGATGCGACGAGCACGACGACGGGCACGACCAAGACGGCTAGGAACTTGTTCCGAAGGCTCACCGATCCTCCTGCTCCGACGGAACAGGCATCGGACGCGCCACGGGGACGCTTGACCGAGGTTGTCTACCGATCGGTAGATGGTCGATAATCTGCCGCATGGTAGAGGGCGGCCGGCGGAGGAGCGGGTCGATCGTCGATCGACTCGCGGGATCCCGCGTCCTGCTGACGGGGGTCACCGGGTTCCTCGGTCAAGTGGTGTTCGAGCGGTTGCTCCGGGACTTCCCCGACACCCGGATCGTCCTGCTGGTCCGGTCGCAGACCGGCTCGTCCTCCCTCGAGCGCGTCCGGTACCTCTTCCGCAAGCCGTCGTTCGACGCGCTCCGCGCGGGCGTGGGGGACGAGGGCCTCTCCACGATGCTCGACGAGCGCGTGGAGGTGATCGACGGCGACTTCTCGCAGGGGATCCCCACGCTACCGGGCGACCTCGATGTCGCGATCCACTCGGCCGCGACGGTCTCCTTCGACCCGCCGATCGACGAGGGCTTCCAGACGAACCTGCTGGGGGCCGTGAACCTGTATCGCGGCCTGATCGATGCGGGCGCGCGTCCGAACCTCGTCCACGTCTCCACCGCCTACGTGGCCGGCGTGACGAAGGGGGTCGTGCCCGAGGCGACGCTCGATCACCGGGTCGACTGGCGGACCGAGGCCGACCTGGCGATGCGAGCGCGGGCGGACGTCGAGGCACAGTCGCGCAAGCCCGAGATGCTCGGCGCCTTCTTGGAACGGGCCCGCAGGGAGCACTCGCGGGCCGGCCCCATGACCGTGGCCGAGGATGCCGAGCAGCGCCGGAAGGATTGGGTCAGCACGCGGTTGACGGAGTACGGGCGGGCCCGGGCGCGGTCCCTCGGCTGGCCCGACGTCTACACCTTCACGAAGGCGATGGGCGAGCGCGCCGTCGAGGAGCTCGCCGAGGCCGAGGGCCTCTCCCTCTCGATCGTCCGTCCCTCGATCATCGAGAGCGCCCTGCTGCACCCGGCCCCGGGATGGATCGACGGCTTCAAGATGGCGGACCCGATCATCCGGGCCTACGGCCTCGGGCAGATCCCCGAGTTCCCCGGCATCCCGGAGGGGATCGTCGACATCATCCCGGTCGACATGGTCGTGAACGCGATCCTGGCGGTCGCGGCCACGCCGCCGGATCCGGGTCGCCCCCGTCATTACCACGTGAGCTCCGGCTCACGGAACCCCCTGCAGTTCCATCAGCTGTACGCGATCACGCGCGAGTACTTCGAGGCGCACCCGTTGCCGGAACGCGGTCGCGGCGAGCACAAGGTCCCGGAGTGGACGTTCCCCGGGACGCTCACGGTGGAGCGGATGCTCCGCCGCGCCGAACGGCTGGTCGGCGTGGCGGAGCGGGTCGTGACCCATCTGCCGAAGTCGAAGGCGATGCGCGAC
>DATBLA010000110.1:0-2246 GCA_036555645.1 Actinomycetota bacterium | reverse complement strand
CGGCAGCGACGAACCGACTATTCGAGGCCAAGGGACGCCCTCGCGAGCTCGAGCTGCCCGTCCTCGTCCCGAGCGTCGAGTCGGCCCGCGAGATCGCCGCGTTCGACGAGCGCGCCGAGGTCCTCGCGGCCCGGTTCTGGGGCGGCCCGCTCACGATCGTGCTCCCGCGAACCGCGGCGAGCCGGGACTGGGAACTGGGCGGTGACCCCGAGACGATCGGCGTCCGCCTTCCAAAGCATCCGATAGCCCTCGAGTTGCTCATGCTCACCGGCCCGATGGCGGTCACGAGCGCGAACCGCAGCGGCGAGCCGACGCCGGGCACCGGCGCGGAGATCGAGCGGCTCTTCGGCGACGCGGTGAGCGTGTATTTCGGCCGGGGCGAGTCGCTCACGCAGCTGCCCTCAACGGTCGTGGACCTGGCTCACGGGATCCCGGTGATCCTGCGGGCCGGCGTCATCGGTGAGCGCGAGGTCATCGATGCCCTCGAGCGAGTTCCCCCGCCGACGCCACGGGACCGCTGAGCCCGGTCTCTCGATAGACTCGCGAGCCCATGGCCTCGATCCTCGTCGTGTGCACCGGAAACGTGTGCCGTTCGCCGGTCGCCGAGGGGTTCCTTCGAGCGAGGCTGGGGTCGAGGTTCGGGCCCACTGCGCCAGACGTCGCCTCGGCCGGGGTCGCGGGGTGGGACGGCGATCGCGCTCACCCTGCCTCGGTGGAGACTGCCGCCGAACGCGGGATCGACATCGGCGGTCACCGCGCGCGAACGGTCTCGACCGAGGCGCTCGAGGAGGCGGACCTGATCCTGGCGATGGATCGCGGACACCGCAAGGCCGTCGGCCGGACCGCCCGCTCGGCGAGGGAGCGCGCGTTCACGCTCAAGGAGCTCGTGCGGTTGCTCGAGGCGCTGCCCGAGGCGGGGGGGGACGACCCCGTATCGCTCCTGTCGCACCGCGTCGCCGAGGCCGATGCGCTGCGCCGCAACGGGTTCGAGGGTCATCCCCACGACGAGGACATCGCCGATCCGCTCGGCATGTCGCTCCAGGCCTTCCGAGCGGTCGCGGGCGAGCTCGACGAGTGGTGCGACCGCCTGACCGACGGGCTGTTCGGCCGAGCCCCGGCGACGGCGAGCGTGGAGGGCTGACGTGCGGATCGCGATGGGCTGCGACCACGCCGGCTACCCCCTGAAGGAGGTCCTGAAGGCGCACCTCATCGAGGCGGGCCACGAGATCCTCGACGTCGGGACGGACTCGGAGGAGCCGGTCGACTACCCGGCGTTCTGCGCCGAGGCCGGGCGGGCCGTCGTCGACGGCCGCGCCGACCGGGCGATCGTTCTCGGCGGATCGGGGCAGGGGGAGCAGATCGCCGCGAACAAGGTCGACGGCGTTCGCGCGGCGCTGTGCAACGACCTCCACCTGGCCGAGCTGTCCCGCCACCACAACGACGCGAACGTGCTCGCGATGGGTGGCCGCATCGTCGCGGTCGAGCTGGCGAAGGAGATCGTGCGGGTGTGGCTCGAGACGCCGTTCGACGGGGGGCGGCACGTGGCGCGGATCCGACAGGTCTCCGAGATCGAGCGGGGGGAGCGCTGACATGGGGAACGCGAAGGAGTTCGTCGCCGACTGGGATGCCCTGCGCGCGACCGATCCCGAGGTCGCCGAGGCGATGGCCGGGGAGCTCGCGCGCGAGCGCACCACGCTCCGGCTCATCGCGTCGGAGAACTACGCGAGTCCGGCGGTGCTCGCGGCGCTCGCGTCCACGATGAACAACAAGTACGCGGAGGGATATCCGGGACGCCGGTACTACGGGGGTTGCCGTTTCGTCGACGTCACGGAGCAGCTGGCGATCGACCGGGCGAAGTCGCTGTTCGGCGCCGAGCACGCGAACGTGCAGCCGCACGCGGGAGCCCAGGCGAACATGGCGGTCTTCGGCGCCTTCCTCGAGCCCCGGTCGGGCGACACGGTGCTCGGTCTCGTCCTCGCGCACGGAGGCCATCTCACCCACGGCTCGCCGGTCAACGTCTCGGGCAAGTGGTTCACGTTCGTCGGCTACGAGGTCGATCCCGAGACCGAGCAGCTCGACTACGACCGGATCCGTGATCTCGCGCTCGAGCATCGGCCGAAGATCGTCCTCGCCGGCTTCACCGCCTACCCGCGACAGATCGACTTCGCGAGGTTCCGCGAGATCGCCGACGAGGTGGGCGCCCTGCTGTGGGTCGACGCGTCCCATTTCATCGGCCTGTGCGCCGG
>DATBLA010000109.1:0-3518 GCA_036555645.1 Actinomycetota bacterium | reverse complement strand
CTCATCGACTTCTTCCTCGAACGCAAGACGCACCACACCGATCTCGACGACGACCACCCGAGGGAACGGCTCGCGCACGACACGTTCGGGTACACGCCGGTGATGATCGAGCACCTCTTCGACGAGGCCCTGCTCGTCGCGCTGCGCAACGGGCGCAAGCAGATGAACGTCGAGGACGTCTACGAGGCGAAGCTGACCGACGAGCTCGGGTTCAAGCAGCCCGTCACCTACACGGAGTCCGACCGCGTGTCGGTCGCGACCCACGAGGCCGGTCACGCCACGGTGGCGTACTTCGTCGGCAAGGGCCGCCGCCTCGAGGTGCTCTCGATCATCAAGCGGCGGCAGGCGCTCGGACTGCTCGCGCACGGAGACGAGGAGGAGCGCTTCACGCGCACCCGCACCGAGATCGAGGCCAACGTGGCGATCGCGCTCGGCGGGCTGGTCGCCGAGGAGGTCTTCTTCCGGGAGAGCGGGACCGGCCCGGCGTCGGACCTCCAGCACGCGACCACGCTCACGGCGCAGATGGTGGGGTCGTTCGGCATGGCCGGGTCGCTCATCTCGTTCGACGCGATCGCCGAGGGGCCGATCGGATCGAAGAACCTCGTCGGCAAGGTGCTCTCGGACCCCGAGGGCAAGGCCCGGGTCGAGGAGATCCTCACCGAGCAGAAGGAGCGCGTCACGAAGCTCCTCGAGGAGAACCGCGACGTCGTCGTGGCCCTTCGCGACGCGCTCATCGCGCGTGACGAGCTCGTGGGCGACGAGATCATCGATCAGATCGAGATCGCGCTCGGCTCCCGAAGCTAGCGCCCCCGATCGCCGTCGCACTATCGTGGCCTTCGTGACCGGTCCGTCCGACGTCGTCCGCGCGATGTTCGACCATCACCTGTGGGCCACGGCGACGCTGATCGCCCATCTCGACGGCCTCCCGCGCGAGCGCCTCGACGAGGCGATCCCCGGCACGTACGGATCGATCGTGCTCACGCTCAGCCATCTCCTGAACGCCGATGCGCGCTACCTCCTCCGGCTCACCGATCCCGACCCGCCGCCGGCCGGCGAGGACGTCGCCCGGCCGCTGGCCGAGCTGGCATCGGAGCTCGAGGACCATCGGGGGCGGTGGAACGGGTTCCTCGACCGGCTCGATGCGGGGACGCTGGATGCGTCGATCCGGAGCCGGGACGACTATCCGGACGTCGCGCACGCCGAGGGACTCCTCATGCTGCAGGCGATCCATCACGGCAACGACCATCGGACGCAGATCTGCTCCACCCTCGGGGCGCTGGGGCTGGACGTCCCGGACCTCGACGGCTGGGAGTACTGGATCGCGGACCGCTAGCGGAGGGGCGCCGTGGCCGATCCCGGCGACGAGCTCGTGGACGTCGTCGACGAGAACGACGAGGTCGTCGAGGTCGTCGCGCGGCGGGAGCTGCGGACCCGAAACCTGCTCCACCGCTGCACGTACGTGTTCGTCCTGAACACCGGGGGCGAGCTGTACGTGCATCGGCGAACCGAGACGAAGGACGTGTACCCGGGGTACTACGACCTCGTGGCGGGGGGCGTGAATGCCGCGGGTGAGTCCTACGCCGCGTGCGCCCGCCGCGAGGTCGAGGAGGAGCTGGGGATCGGCGCGGAGCCCGTGTTCCGGTTCCTCCATCGGTACGACGGCCCGAGCGGCCGCGTGTGGGGTGGGGCGTTCGACGTGGTGTGGGACGGGCCGATCACGTGGCAGCCGAGCGAGGTCGTCTGGGGAGCGTTCGTGCCGCCCGCCGAGATCGATCCGATGGTCGCGCGTCACCGGTTCTGCCCCGACGGCCTCGAGGTCTTCGAGCGATGGCGCGGCGGTAGACTCGGCTCGTGAGCCGTTCGGTGATCCTCGCGGGCGCCCGCACGCCGATCGGACGCTTCCGAGGCGCGTTCGCGAGCCTGGCCGCCGTCGATCTCGGCGCGGTGGCGATCCGCGAGGCGCTGGCGCGTTCGGGCGTCGCGCCGGACCGGGTCGACTACGTCGTGATGGGCCAGGTCCTGCGCGCCGGCACCGGTCAGATCACGGCTCGGCAGGCGGCGGTCGCGGCCGGGATCCCCAAGGAGGTCCCGGCGCTCAACGTGGACAAGGTCTGCCTGTCCGGAACGACCGCGATCGCCCTGGCCGACCAGCTGATCCGAGCCGGGGAGGTCGAGACCGTCGTGGCCGGGGGGATGGAGTCGATGTCGCAGGCGCCGTACGTCGTGCCGGACGCGCGCGCTGGATCGCGGCTCGGCGACGCCCCGCTCGTCGACACGATGATCCACGACGGGCTGTGGTCGACGTTCACCCGGCAGCACATGGGCGAGTCCTCGGACGAGGTGAACGCCGAGCTCGGCATCACGCGCGAGGAGCAGGATCGGTGGGCCGCACGGAGTCACGAGCGGGCGGACGCCGGCTGGCGATCGGGCGCCCTCGGGCAGGAATGCGTCCCGGTGGAGGTCTCGGGTTCGAAGGGAGCGGCCACGCTCGTCGAGCGCGACGAGGGCATCCGCCCCGACTCGACGCCGGAGGGGCTCGCGAAGCTGCCGCCGGCGTTCGGCCCGGGCGGCACGATCACCGCCGGCAATGCCTCGCAGATCAGCGACGGCGCGGCGGCCGTGGTCGTGACGAGCGCCGACGTCGCCGAGCGGCTCGGCGTCGAGCCGCTCGCGGAGATCGTCTCGCACGGGATGTCGGCGGAGCGCTTCCCGTACCTGCACACCGTTCCGGCGATCGCGCTCGAGAACGCCCTGAAGAAGGCGCAGCTCGACGTCCACGATCTCGGCCTGCTCGAGGTGAACGAGGCCTTCGCGGCGGTCTCCCTGAACGTGGCGCGCATCCTGGGCTTCGACGAGGACCTCGTGAACGTGAACGGGGGAGCGGTGGCGCTCGGCCATCCGATCGGCGCGAGCGGCGCCCGGATCGTGCTCACCCTCGCCCACGAGATGCGGCGTCGGGAGATCGACCTCGGCGGCGCGTGCATCTGCGGCGGCGGCGGCCAGGGCGACGCCCTCGTACTCCGCCGGCCGGCCTGAGCCAGGTGCCGAACGAGCGCCGTCCCGGCTCCCCACGAGGACCGGTTGCCGACCGGTTCGCGTTCGGGGGACGCTAGGCGATCGTGAGCGAGCTGGATCGATTCGCGCTGCCGGACGAGCTCGAGGAGTTCCGGGCTCTCGTGCGCCGCGTCGCCGAGGAACGCATCGCGCCGCGGGCCGCCGAGATCGACGAGACCGACGAGTGGCCCAAGGACGTCTACGAGGTGCTCGTCGAGAACGATCTCATGGGCGTGGGCTACCCCGAGGAGCACGGCGGCTCGGGAGGAGGCTCGCTCGCGTTCGGCGTGTTCATCGAGGAGCTGTCCCGGGTGTCGGCCGGCGTTTCGCTCACCCCGCTCGTGTCGAAGCTCGGGGTCATCCCGCTCGTGGTCGCGGGCGACGACGACAAGGCCGAGCGCATGACCCGGGGCATCGCCAGCGGCGAGCTCCTCATGTCGTACGCGCTGACCGAGGCGGGAGCC
>DATBLA010000108.1:0-22002 GCA_036555645.1 Actinomycetota bacterium | reverse complement strand
ACGGCGTTGGCTACTGCATCGACGCGGTGCTTCCGGATCCCAGCGACAACGTCCAAGCGGGCCTTCTGATGATGAGGTTGAAGGGGCAAGTTCCGACCGAAACCGATGAGTACATGCTCGGTCTCATCGAAGAGTTCCACGTCGTGTCCGACCTGAGCGATGCGGAATCGATCGCTCGTCGCGACGCGATCGCGGCCGAGCTCCTTGTCTACTGGGAGAACGACGGACGTGCGTAGTCCAAGCCGGCGACCTCGGCGCCGCTGACTTCGGCCGTCCGTACCGAGGCCCGCGGCGCGGGGCGCTACTTCTTCTGCGCCTCTTCCTTCTCGCGCTGCGCCTCGGCGATGATCTTGTCCGCCAAGTGCGAGGGCACTTCCTCGTAGTGGGAGAAGCGCATCGTGAACGCGGCTCGCCCGCCGGTCATCGAGCGCAGATCGATCGAGTAGCGCGCGACCTCGGCCTGCGGCACGAGCGCCTTCACGCGCTGCTTGCCGGCGCCGGCCGACTCCATGCCCTGGATCTTGGCGCGCTTGGAGTTCAGGTCGCCCATGATGTCGCCGGTGTGCGACTCGGGGACGACGACCTCGACCTCGACGATCGGCTCCAGCAGGACCACGCCGGCGCTGGCGGCAGCGTCCTTCAGGGCCAGCGAGCCCGCGAGCTGGAACGCCATGTCCGACGAGTCGACCGAGTGGAACTTGCCGTCGACGAGCGTGCAGCGGATGTCCACCATCGGGTTCCCGCTCATCACGCCCTGGCTCATCGTCTTCACGATGCCCTTCTCGACCGAGCCGATGAACTGGTTCGGGATCGCGCCGCCGAAGATCTTGTCGACGTACTCGAACCCCTCACCCCGCGGCAGCGGCTCGACCTCGATGTTGCACACGGCGTACTGGCCGTGGCCGCCGGTCTGCTTCACGTGGCGGCCGAGGCCCTTGCCGGCGCTCCGGATCGTCTCGCGGTACGCGATCTTCGCCGGCGACGTCGAGACGTCCACGCCGAACTTGCGCCGCATCCGCTCGATCTGGACGTCGAGGTGGGCCTCGCCCATGCCGTACATGACGGTCTCGTGCGTCTCGTCCGAGCGCTCGATCCGAAGCGTCGGGTCCTCCTCGCGAAGCCGTGACAGCGCGGTCGAGAGCTTGTCCTCGTCGCCCTTCGTCTTCGGGGTGATGGCGAAGGCGAGCAGTGGCTCCGGCATCGTGGCGGGCGGGACCACGACCGGGTCGTCCTTCGTGGAGAACGTGTCGCCGGTCGTCGTGTGCGAGAGCTTCGCGACCGCGCCGATGTCGCCGGCGGGGACCTCCGACAGCGTGTCGTGCTCCTTGCCCCGCAGGGCGAAGAGCTGACCGATCCGCTCCTCCGTCCCCTTGCTCGCGTTGAAGATCGCGGCGTCCGGACGCACCTTGCCCGAGAAGACCCGGAACATCGTGATGTGCCCGACGTAGGGGTCGGAGACGGTCTTGAACACGTACGCGGTGAGCGGCTGTGCCGGGTCGCACGCGCGCTCCTGCTCCTCGCCGCCCTTCGTCGTGACCGCGACCGGCCCGCGGTCGACGGGCGAGGGGAACTCCTCGGCGACGAACTGGAGGACGCGGTCGACGCCGATCGGCCGGGCCGCGGCCGCACAGAGCACCGGGGCGATCGTCGCGGAGGCGAACCCGCTCTTCACCCCGTGCAGCACCTCGTCCTCGGACAGCTCGCCTTCCTCGAGGTACTTCTCGATGAGGGTGTCGTCGGACTCGGCGACGGCCTCCATGAGCTTCTCCCGGTACGGGTCGGCCTTGCCCGACATGTCGTCGGGCCACTCGCCCTGGGTGGCCGTCGGCTCCGAGCCGTAGCGGTACGCCTTGCGGTCGAGCAGGTCCAGGACGCCCTCGAAGTCGTGCTCCTCGCCGAGCGGGAGCTCGAGCGGCGCCACCTGCGTGCCGAACGCTGCCACGAGCTGCTCGAGCGTGCGCTCGAACGACGCGCGCTCGCGGTCGAGCTTGTTGATGAGGATCGCGCGCGGCAGACCGGCCTCGACGGCGAGCTCCCACGCGACCTCGGTCTGGACCTCGACGCCGTCCACGGCCGAGACGACGAGCAGCACCGCGTCCACCGCCTTGATCGCCGAGCGCACGTCGCCGATGAAGTCGGCGTACCCGGGGGCGTCGAGCACGTTGATCTTCACGCCGTTCCACTCGATCGGCGCCATCGCGAGCGAGACGCTGATGCCCTTCTTCGTCTCCTCGGCCTCGAAGTCGCTCACGGTGTTGCCGTCCTCGACCTTGCCCATCCGGGTCGAGGCCCCCGAGGCGAACACCATCGCCTCGAGCAGCGTCGTCTTGCCCGACCCCCCGTGACCGACCAGCAAGACGTTGCGGATGTCCGTGGCGTCGTAGGTCTTCAAGGCGCTCTCCGATCGGACGGCGGGTGAAGGGAAGGGATTCTAGCGGAGGCTCCACGGCGCTCGGCCGTCGCCGGATCGACGCCTCCGGGGCGGGCGGGGACCGATGATAGGCTCGCGCGGGTGGTGGAGGCGGGGGCGCGCGGGCGGGTTCGCGAACGCGCGGTGGTGCCGATCCTGTGCGTGGCCGCCGGGATCGCGAGCGGCGCCTCGGCCTGGGCGCTCCTCCTGCATCGGCGCGAGGCCGGCGGCTGGGCGGCGCTGGGAGCCGGCGTGGCGCTCGTCGCCGGTGGCGTGCTGCTTCGTCCCTCGGACCGGCTGGGTCGGGTGTTGCTCTCGTTCGCCGATCGCCTGTTCGACGCGTGCGTCCTCGGCTCGATCGTGTGGGTGACGCGGACCTCGGATCCGTGGGTGGCGGCCGGCGCGCTCGTCGCGCTCGCGGCCGGCTTCATCGCCTCGTACATCCGGGCGCGCGGCGGCTCGCTCGGGTACGGGATCGAGGAGGGCATCGTCACACCCGTCCTGAGGTACGGGCTCGTGGCGGCGGGGCTCATCGCCGGGTGGCGGTGGGCGGTGTGGGCCGTGGCCGTCATCATGCTCCTGGCCTCGGGTGTCCGGGCGAGTCAGGTGGCCAAGGAGGAGCGGCAATGACCGATCGCGGTCGCATGGGGAGTTCCGGGTGAGCGACGAGCGCGCCGAGCGCCCCGTCCGGGAGACGCCGAAAGAGACGATCGCCTTCTGGGGCTACCGCGGGCTCGCGGGCGTCGCGAGGTCCCTGCCCGAGGGACTCGGCGTCAGGACGTTCGAGACGATGGGCCGGGCCGCGTACGGGCTCCTTCCGGGGGTTCGCGCGACCGTCACCGCGAACCAGGCCCGCGTGCTGGGAGTGGAGGTCTCCGATCCGCGGGCGGCCGCCGCCGCGCGTGAGGCGTTCGCGCTCTACGGGCGCTACTGGTACGACACGTTCCGGGCGTCGAAGCGCACGACCCAGGAGCTGAACGCGCGGACCGTCATGCTCGGCCTCGAGCACGTCGATCGAGCGCTCGAGGCGGGCCGCGGGTGCATCTGCGTGCTGCCGCACACCGGCAACTGGGACATCGGGGGGTACTGGTTCGCCGCCAACGGCTACCGGCTGGTCGCCGTCGCGGAGGAGCTGAGGCCGCCTCGCCTGTTCGAGCTGTTCCTGCGCCATCGCGAGGAGCGCGGCATGCGGATCCTCCCGTTGACCAAGAGCGCGCATGTGGGCACCCAGCTGAAGCAGCTGCTCTCCGAGAACTGGATGGTGGCGCTCGTCGCCGATCGCGATCTCACCGGGCGCGGGATCGAGGTCGAGATGTTCGGCGCGCCCCGGCGGATCCCGGCCGGCCCCGCGCTGCTGTCGATCACGACCGGCGCGCCGATCCTGCCGTGCCCGACGACGACGCTGCGGGACGGCTGGCAGATCCGGTTCGAGGCGCCGCTCGAGCTCGAGCGCTCGGGCGAGCTGAAGGCCGACGTCGCGGCGCTCACGCGCCTCATGGCCGAGCGGTTCGAGCGGGCGATCGCGGCCAACCCCACCGACTGGCACATGTTCCAGCCCGGGTGGGAGCCGGCCAGCGCTCCGGCGCGGCGGACCCGGGCCGCGCCCGTCACGCCCGTCACGTGAGGATCGCCCTGTCCTGTCCCTACGCCTGGGACGTGCCGGGCGGGGTGCAGGTCCACGTTCGTCAGCTCGCCGGCGTGCTCGAGTCCCGAGGGCACGACGTCCTCGTCCTCGCGCCCGCCCGAGCGCCGGCCGCCGTCGACCCGAGCCGGCCCCAGAACCGGTCGGTTCGCATCGTGGGGCGAAGCGTCGACGTCCCCTACGGCGGCACGGTCGCGCCGATCTGCTTCTCGGCCCGCTCGTTCCGGACGATCAGGCGGCTGCTCGGGGTCTTCGAGCCCGAGGTCGTCCACGTCCACGAGCCGTTCAGCCCGAGCACGTCGCTGCTCGCCACCCGGTGCGCGACGGCGCCGGTCGTGGCGACGTTCCACGCGTTCGCCGAGCGGTCCCGGCTCCTCGAGGTCGCCGCGCCCGTCCTTCGGAACCTCCACCGGCGGATCGCCGCCTCGATCGCGGTCTCGGAGGCGGCCGCGAGCTTCCTCTCGCGGGCCGTCCGGACCGAGGTCGAGATCGTCCCTCCGGCCGTGGACGTGGCGCGGTTCGCCGATCCCGGCCCTCGCCCCTCGAGCATGCCCCAGGGACGGACCGTCCTGTGGGTGAACCGTCTCGACCCGCAGAAGGGGTTCCGCGTCGCGCTCGGGGCGTTCTCCCGGCTCGCCTCCCGGCACGGGGACCTCTCGCTCGCCGTCATCGGGGACGGAGCCGATCGCGCCGAGCTGGGGCTGCTCGGCCCCGAGCGCGCCCGCGTTCGGATGCTCGGGACGGTGCCGAACGAGGACCTGCCCGCCTACTACGTCGCGGCGGACGTGTTCGTCTCGCCGGCGGTCGGGCAGGAGAGCTTCGGCATCGTGCTCGTCGAGGCGATGGCGGCGGGGACGCCGGTCGTGGCGAGCGACATCCCCGGATACCGCGACGTCGTGCGCGACGGCCGCGACGGCCTGCTCGTCCCGCCTCGCGACCCGGAGGCGCTCGCCGAGGCGACGGCCCGGGTGCTCGAGGACCCGGCGCTCGCGGCCCGGCTCTCCTCGGCGGGACCCGAGCGTGCCTCGGCCTTCTCCTGGGACGCGGTCGCCCCGCGCCTGGAGGCCGTGTACGAAAGGGTCTCGGCGGCCACGCGCTAGGATGCCCGCCGTGCCGGCGTGGCTGTGGATCGTGCTCGGACTGCTCGTCGTCGTGCTCGTCGCCGGCGTGCTCGTCTACAACCGGCTCGTGGCGCTGCGCAACCGCGTCGACAACGGCTGGTCGCAGATCGACGTCCAGCTCCGGCGGCGGTACGACCTCATCCCGAACCTCGTCTCGACGGTGCAGGGGTACGCCGCCCACGAGCGCGAGGTGTTCGACGAGGTCACGCGCGCCCGAACGAAGGCCATCGACGCCACCGCCGTCGGCGATCAGGCGCAGGCCGAGAACGACATCACCCGGGGCCTGCGCCAGCTGCTCGCGGTCGCCGAGGCGTATCCGGACCTGAAGGCGAACGAGAACTTCCTCGCGCTCCAGGAGGAGCTGACCGGGACCGAGTCGAAGATCGCCTACGCGCGCCAGTTCTACAACGACCAGGTCATGCGGCTGAACACGCTCATCGGTTCGTTCCCCTCGAACCTCGTCGCGGGGGCGTTCGGCTTTCGCACGCGGGAGTTCTTCGACATCGAGGATCCGATCCGCGGGCCGGCGTCGGTGGAGTTCGGCTAGGCCGGTCCCGTGTACGAGCAGATCTCGGCGAACAAGCGCAAGACGGTCCTGCTCATCGTCGGCATCGTCGTGCTGCTCGGGATCATCGGGTACGTGCTCGGGCTCCTCTACGCGAGCGGACCGATCGGCCTCGTCGGCGCGGTGGCGCTCGCGACCGTCATGTCGATCGGCTCCTATCTCGGCGGCGACCGGATCGTCCTCGCCTCCACCCGGGCCCGGCAGGTGACGCCCGAGGAGCAGCCGCGCCTGCACAACATCGTCGAGGGCCTGTCGATCGCGGCGGGGATCCCGAAGCCGCGCGTGTGGGTCATCCCCGAGCAGGCGCCGAACGCGTTCGCGACGGGCCGCAATCCCGAGCACGCCTCGGTCGCCGTCACCGAGGGGCTGCTCGCCACGATGAACCGGGTCGAGCTCGAGGGCGTGATCGGGCACGAGCTCGCCCACGTCGTGGACCGCGACATCCTCGTCGGGACCGTCGTGGCCACGCTCGCGGGCGCGATCGTCCTCGTGAGCGAGTTCTTCATGCGCACGTGGTGGTGGGGCGGCGTTCGCGGGCGGCGGGGCGGAGATCGCAGTGGCGGCGGGGCCGAGGCGATCATCTTCGCGATCGGCCTCGTGCTGCTCGTGCTCGCGCCGATCGTCGCGCAGATCATCCGGCTCGCCGTCTCCCGCCAGCGCGAGTACCTGGCCGACGCGCAGGGCGCGATGCTCACGCGGTATCCGCCGGGACTGGCGAGCGCGCTCCGAAAGATCGGTGCCGCCTCGGGCATCCCGATGCGCTCGGCGAACAACGCGACCGCGCACCTGTGGCTGAACCAGCCCTCGCGGATCCAGGGCGAGGGGATGGGACCGCTCGAGAAGCTGTTCAGCACGCATCCCCCGATCGCCGAGCGGATCCGCCGGCTGGAGGAGATGTGACGTTCCGGGCGAAGTCGGCTGGAATGGTTGAGGCGGCGTCGGGAGCCCGTTAGCATCGGCGGTCCGGCGCCGGTCGCCTTCCCCCCATAGTGCCCGCCAGATCGCCCGCGACCCCCAGGAGCCGCACATGCCCGCGTCCCATCGCGCCACCTCGTCGTCCCGGCCACGCCGCCTGTCCCGCAGAGGAGCGGTGATCGCGGGGGTGGCCACCGTCGCCCTCGTCCTCGGGGGAGCGGTCGCGTACTTCGCGCTGTTCCCCGACCAGGCGCCGGCGTTCGTGCGGACCACGCTCGCCTCGGTCGGCATCGTCGAGCCGGCTCCGGCCGACCGTCCGACGTGCCCGCTCACCGGGGAGGTCGCCCCCCGGGCCGGCGTCCCGGATCGGCCCGCGCTCGCGATCAAGGTGGAGAACTCGCCCGAGTCGCGGCCGCAGGCGGCGCTGAACGAGGCGGACATCGTCGTCGAGGAGCCCGTCGAGGGCGGCTATACGCGGTTCATCGTCATCTACCAGTGCGACCACTCGGGCCGGGTCGGCCCCGTCCGCAGCGCGCGCACGACCGATCCGAAGTACCTGCAACAGCTCGGCCCGGTCGTGTTCGGCTACGCGGGCGGCGTCCACGCGGTGACCGCCGAGATCGCGCCTGCCGGCCTCGTGGACGCGAACTACGTCGACGAGGCGCAGGCGTACACGCGCGACGAGTCGCGGTCCGCGCCACACAACCTCTACACGAAGACGAACGCCCTGTGGAAGGCCGCGCGTTCGGACGCCGGTCCGCCCGCGCCCCTGTTCGTCTACGCGGACGCGTGGGAGGGCCGGGCGAAGCGGGTCGGCGGCGTGCACCTGCCGTTCTCCTCGGCCTCGGACGTGCGATGGGTGTGGAGCCGGTCCGAGCGCGCGTGGATGCGCTCGCACGGCGAGTCCCCGCACGTGCTCGAGGACGGCGAGCAGGTCTCGGCCGGCAACGTCGTGATCCAGGTCGTGACGGTGACCGAGAGCGACATCATCGACGCCGCCGGCAACCCCTCGCCCGAGGTCGAGCTCACGGGCTCGGGCCGGGCGTACGTGCTCCGCGACGGCCGGCTCATCGTCGGCCGGTGGGAGCGGGACTCGCTCTCAGACGTCACGCGGTTCGTTGCCAAGGACGGCACCGAGATCACGCTCGCGCCGGGCAGGACCTGGGTCGAGCTGCTCCCGTCCTGGGTCGGGGTCGAGCGGCTGCCTCGCTGACCGCCGATCCGCCCGCGGGCGCCCCTGGCCGCGGCGGTACACTCGGGCGACGGGGTTTCGAGCGACCGTTGCGGCGAGGAGGGCGATACCCGTGGACCGCGAGATCGGCACCTTCCGTGTGAAGTCCGGACTGGCCGAGATGCTCAAGGGCGGCGTGATCATGGACGTCACCACCGCCGACCAGGCCAAGATCGCGGAGGACGCCGGCGCGTGCGCGGTCATGGCCCTCGAGCGCGTCCCCGCCGACATCCGCGCCGAGGGCGGCGTCGCTCGCATGGCCGACGCGACGAAGGTCGAGGAGATCATGGCCGCCGTCTCGATCCCGGTCATGGCGAAGGCCCGGATCGGCCACTTCGTCGAGGCGCAGATCCTCCAGGCCCTCGGCGTCGACTACGTCGACGAGTCCGAGGTCCTCACGCCCGCCGACGAGGAGCACCACATCGACAAGTGGGCGTTCACGGTCCCGTTCGTCTGCGGCGCCCGAAACCTCGGCGAGGCCCTGCGCCGCATCGCCGAGGGCGCGGCGATGATCCGGACGAAGGGCGAGGCCGGAACCGGCAACGTCGTCGAGGCCGTGCGGCACCAGCGGACGATGGTCCGCGAGATCGCCTGGCTCCAGGGCCTGCGCCCGGAGCAGCACGTCACGGCGGCCAAGGAGCTCCAGTCCTCGGTCGAGCTCGTCCGCTCGGTCGCCCAGTCGGGGTCGCTCCCGGTCGTGAACTTCGCCGCCGGCGGCCTCGCGACCCCGGCCGACGCGGCGCTCATGATGCAGCTCGGGGTCGACGGCGTGTTCGTCGGCTCGGGCATCTTCAAGTCCGAGGACCCCGCGCCTCGGGCGCGCGCGATCGTCGAGGCGACGACGCACTTCCAGGACCCAGACGTCCTGGCGAAGGTCTCGCGCGGGCTGGGCGAGCCGATGCCCGGCCTCGACATCAAGGAGCTCGGCGAGGAGGGTCTGCTCCAGACCCGCGGCTGGTAGGCGTCGGTGAAGGCCGGCGTCCTCGCGCTCCAGGGCGATGTCCGCGAGCACGCTCGCGCGTTCGCCGATCTCGGCGCCTCGCCGATCGAGGTCCGCACGCCGGAGGACCTGTCGCGCGTCGACTGCCTGGCGATCCCGGGCGGCGAGTCCACGACGATGACCCTGCTCGCTCGCAGCGCCGGGCTCGTCGAGCCGGTCGTCGACCGGGCGAACGAGGGCATGCCCGTCCTGGGGACGTGCGCCGGCATGATCGTGCTCGCGCGGCGTGTCCTCGGCGGCGAGCCGCTGTTCGGGCTCGTCGACATCGCCGTCGCGCGAAACGCGTACGGCCGCCAGGTGGACTCGTTCGAGGCCGACCTCGACGTCGAGGGCATCGAGCACCCGGTCCGCGGCGTGTTCATCCGCGCGCCGGTCGTCGAGGAGTCCGGCCCGGACGTGCGCGTGCTCGCCACCCACGAGGGCCATCCGGTCGTCCTCGAGCAGGGCAACTGCGTCGTGGCCTCGTTCCATCCCGAGCTCGTCGGGGAGACGGGCCTGCACGCCTACATCCTCGGAAAGGTCTGAGCGTGTCCGGACACTCGAAGTGGTCGACGATCAAACGGAAGAAGGGCGCGGCCGACGCCAAGCGGAGCAACGAGTTCGCCAAGCTCCTGCGGGCGGTCGAGGTGGCCGCGCGCGAGGGCGGCAGCGGCGATCCGAAGGCGAACATGACGCTCGCCTCGGCCGTCGACAAGGCTCGGGCAGCCTCGGTGCCGACCGACAACATCGACCGCGCGATCAAGCGGGGGACGGGCGAGCTCGAGGGCGGCGCGAGGTACGAGGAGGTCACGTACGAGGGCTACGGCCCCGGCGGCGTGGCGGTGTACGTCGAGGCGCTCACCGACAACCGCAACCGGACGGTGCAGGACGTCCGGCAGGGGTTCTCGCGCCACGGCGGCAACCTCGGCGAGGGCGGGAGCACCGCGTGGATGTTCGCGCGGAAGGGCTCGATCCAGATCGAGAAGGACCACGCGCCGGACGAGGAACGGCTGCTCGAGCTCGCCCTCGAGGCCGGCGCCGAGGACCTCGTCGACGCGGAGAGCACGTGGGAGATCACGACCGATCCGACCGCGTTCGTCGCGGTTCGCGACGCGATCGGGAGCGCCTCGATCCCGATGCTCTCGGCCGAGCTGACGATGCTGCCGCAGAGCACGGTGCCCGTGGAGGGCGGGCAGGCACGGCAGGTGCTCGCGCTGCTCGAGGCGCTCGAGGAGCTCGACGACGTCCTGAACGTCTACGCGAACTTCGACATCCCCGAAGCGGTCATGGCCGAGCTCACCGGCTGAGCTCGTCTCGATCCGCGCACATCAACGAAGACACGTCTGGAGGGCCCGGTCATGACGAGCGACGACGCCCACGCGAACGAGGCGACGAACCTGGACCTCATCGAGCGCCACTTCGCGGCCGAGAACGCGCACGACGTCCCGGCCACGCTGGCGACCTACACGGACGATCTCGTCTGGGACGACGTCGGCAATCCCGCCTGCCCCGTCTACGGCAAGCAGGCAGCGGCCGAGATCTACGAGGGGATCATGGATGCGATCCCCGATCTCCGGCTGGAGTCGATCGGCCGCTTCGCCTGCGGTGACCACGTGGTCGACGAGTCGATCGCCACCGGGCACATCGGCGGCTCGTTCGTCGGCATCGACGGGGGAGGGGCGCCGGTCCGCTTTCGGATGCTGCACGTCTTCGACATCCGCGACGGTCTGATCAGCCGAGAGCAGGCGTGGTTCGACACGGCGGGCGTCATCCGGCAGGTGGAGGCCCACCGCAGCTGACCAACGCTGTCCGGGGCGCCGGCGGTGATTGAACCGGGTCCCCCCCGAGCCTAGACTCGGCGAACGGATGTTCGAGTCGTGCGTGATCGGCGTGGACCCCGGCATGTCGGCGCTCGGCCTGGCGGCCATCGGCAGGCGGAACCGGCAGCCGGTCCTGCTGTTCGCCGAGACGGTTCGCACCCCCTCCGGGCTCGCCGAGCCGCTCCGACTTCGCCTCGTCCACGAGGCGGTGCGCGATGCGATCCGCGCCTATCGGCCCGAGTCGATCGGGATCGAGCGCATCGCGTGGAACACGAACCAGGCGAGCGCGATGGCGGTGGCCCGCGCGACCGGCGTGGTGTTGCTCGCGGCCGCCATGGAAGACGTCCCGGTCGCCGAGTACGGGCCGCTCGAGGTGAAGATGGCCATCACCGGGCAGGGCAACGCCTCCAAGAACCAGGTGCGCGAGGCCCTCATGCGCTTCCACCGGCTCGCCGACGTGCCGAACGAGCCCGACGCCGTCGACGCCGCGGCCATCGCGCTGTGTCACCTGACGGAGTCGCGCGTTCGACGGGCCGCGGAGGTCGCCGTCCCGTGATCTCGTTCCTCGAAGGCGAGGTCGCCGAGCGCGCCGGCGGCCGGATGGTGATCGCCGTGGGCGGCGTCGGCTACGACCTCCAGGTGCCCGCGTCCACGCTCGCGAGGCTGCCACCGGTCGGGCTGACCGCGCGCGTGTTCACGCGGATGCAGGTGCGCGACGACGCGATGGTGCTGTTCGGCTTCGCGACCGTGGACGAGCGCGAGCTGTTCGACCTGCTCGTCACCGTGACCGGCGTCGGACCGAAGGTGGCGCTGTCCTTCCTGTCGGCGCTGTCACCGGACGCCCTGCGCCGCGCCGTGGCCTCGAACGACGTCGTCGCCCTCACCGTCGTGCCCGGCGTGGGCAGGAAGGTCGCCCAGCGCGTCGTGCTCGACCTCAAGGACAAGCTCGGCGGCGACGTGATCGTCGTCGAGGGACCGCTTGCCGACGTTCGCGAGGCGCTCCTCGCGCTGGGGCTGTCGCCGCAGGAGGCGAGCGAGGCGATGACCGGGATCGCCTCCGACGGCGCCGAGCCCGTGGAGGACCTGCTTCGCGAGGCCCTCCAGCACGTCGGCCGGGGCGCGCTGGTGAGCGCGTCGTGAGCCGCGAGGGCACGCGCGACGTGACCGAGGTCGTCGCCGACCTGCGCGGCGACCCCGACGACCCCAGGGTCGTCGACGTCGCGCTCCCGGACGACGAGCGCGAGCTCGACGCGGCGCTGCGCCCCCGCCGGCTCGACGAGTTCGTCGGCCAGGCGCGGATCAAGGAGCAGCTCGCGCTCCTCATCGAGGGCGCGGGGGCCCGTGGCGAGACCGTCGACCACCTGCTGTTCTCGGGTCCGCCCGGCCTGGGGAAGACGACGCTCGCCGGGATCGTCGCGACCGCGCTCGGCGTCGGGTTCCAGCCGACCTCCGGGCCGGCGCTCGACCGGCCGGGGGACCTCGCCGCGATCCTGACGAACCTCGAGCCGGGCGACGTCCTGTTCGTCGACGAGATCCACCGGATGCCGCGGCCCGTCGAGGAGGTCCTGTATCCGGCGCTCGAGGACTTCAAGCTCGACGTCGTGCTCGGCAAGGGCCCGAGCGCTCGGAGCATCCGGCTCGACCTGCCCCGGTTCACGCTCGTGGGCGCGACGACCCGGCCGGGGCGGATCACGCTCCCGCTGCGCGAGCGGTTCGGCTTCTCGCCTCGCCTGGACTACTACTCGGTCGAGGAGCTCGGGGCGATCGTGCACCGTTCGGCCGGCATCCTCGGGGTGGCCGTCGACGAGGCGGGGGCGTCCGAGATCGCTCGCCGGGCGCGGGGGACGCCCCGCGTCGCCAACCGGCTGCTCCGCCGGGTGCGGGACTTCGCCGAGGTGCGCCACGACGGGGCGATCAGCGGTGACGTGGCCCGCGCCGGGCTCGAGCTGTTCGAGGTCGACGAGGAGGGCCTCGACAAGCTCGATCTCGCGATCCTCCACACGATCGTCACGAAGTTCGACGGCGGGCCGGTGGGCCTGTCGACGCTCGCGGCCGCGGTCGGGGAGGAGACGGACACGGTCGAGGACGTGATCGAGCCGTACCTGCTCCAGCTCGGCCTGCTCCAGCGCACGCCGCGCGGCCGGGTCGCGACCGAGCGCGCGTACCGGCATCTCGGGGTCGTGCCGGAGGGTGCCCTCCCGCTCGGCTGAACGGCGCCCGACGTGCCGAAACGACCGCCTCGTCACCGCCGATCGCGACAACCGCGATAGCCTGTATGCTGCCTCGTCACCCCCTAGGAGACGTGTCCAACCATGGTGTTCGAACTCCTCGCCCAGGAGAATCAGGCAGGGGGCTCGCTCGTCGGGCTCGCCCTGCCGGTGCTCATGATCGTGGGCTTCTACTTCCTGCTCATCCGGCCGCAACGCAATCGACAGCGCCAACAGCAGGCGCTGCTGTCCGCCCTCGAGGTGGGTGACGAGGTCATGACGAGCGGCGGCATCTTCGGCACGATCATCGAGATCGACGAGGACGAGGGCGTGCTCATCGTGGAGATCGCGCCCGGAACGCGGGTGCGGATGATGCGGCAGGGCATCGCGCAGCGGTTCGTTGAGGACGAGGCCGACGAGTACGAGGACGGCGCGTTCGAAGAGGACGAGGGCAGCGGCGAAGGGGTCGACCGGAAGCCGTGAGCGCGGAGCCGGTGCCCGGCGACGTCCCCGTCGAGCCGGTCGCCACCACAACCGAAGCCGACGGGATCACGCTCGAGATGGTCCAGGAGGACCCCGAGCTGTCGGCGTTCATCTCGGCGGCGGACCGGGTCATGGAAGGGCTCGGCTACACCGAGCACGGCTTCCGCCACGCGAACCTCACCGCGCGCATCGCCTTCAACGTGATCTCGCGCGCGGGCTTCGACGCCCACACGGCCAACCTCGCCTGCGTCGCCGGGTACCTGCACGACGTCGGCAACATGATCAGCCGGTACGCCCACGGACAGACGGGCGGCGTCCTCGTCTACCAGGCGCTCCGCGACCGCGTGCCCGCCGCCGACCTCGCGCAGATCGTCTCGGCGATCGCGAACCACGAGGAGGAGAACGGCTACGCGGTCTCGCCGGTCGCCGCGGCCGTCATCCTGGCGGACAAGTCGGACGTGCACCGCAGCCGCGTGCGCAAGTCCGGCCAGATCGAGTTCGACATCCACGACCGGGTGAACTTCGCCGCCGAGCAGTCCTTCCTCCGGGTGGACTCCGGAGCGAAGACCGTGAGCCTCGAGCTCACGATCGACACGCAGATCAGCCAGGTCATGGAGTACTTCGAGATCTTCCTCGGACGGATGCAGATGTGCCGGCTCGCCGCCGAGGTCCTCGACTGCAAGTTCAAGCTGCTCATCAACGGAGCGGAGCTGGCATGAGTCGCGGGAGTCGACGTTCGTGAAGAAGCCACGCGCGCTCTGGATCTCGATCGCGTTCATCCTCGCGCTCACCGTGGGCGGCATCGCGCTCATCGCCTCGGGGACCCGGCCGGTCCTGGGACTGGACCTGGAGGGCGGCGTGTCGGTGATCCTGTCCGCGCCGGAGGGGACGCCCCCCGAGGTCATGGATCAGGCGCTCGAGAACATCCGCAACCGGATCGACGCGTTCGGCACGGCCGAGCCGCTCCTGTTCGTCACCGGCGATACGATCGAGGTGCAGATCCCGGGGTTGGCGCGCGGCACGATCGAGGAGCGGGCGAAGACGCAGTTCTGTCTCGCCTCGCCCGACGGGATCTCGTACGGATGCCTCGACGAGGAGCAGGCCGCGACCGACGAGCTCGAGGGCGCGACGGTCGAGCCCGTGGTGAGCTCGGTCTGCCTCACCGGCCCCGAGGGCGTCTTCCCGGATGACCCGCCCTGCTTCGGATCGCAGGAGGACGCCGACGCTGCCGTGGACGCCATCACGGTGGCCAAGCAGGAGCAGGAGTTCTGTCTGACGGGGACCGGCGCGGCCGAGGAGCCGTGCTTCCCGACGCGGCAGGAGGCGAACGACGCGCTGGCCGCCATCGAGACGGAGTCCTCCCAGAGCTTCTGCGTGCAGGGGGGGAGCGGCACGATCTCCAGCGATCTCGGCGCGGCGTGCTTCCCGACCGAGGCCGAGGCCGACGAGCTGCTCGCGGGCCTCGACGTCCAGCGCACGGACGCCGAGTTCTGCGTGGTGAGCTCGGCCGACACCGATCTCGGGTGCTTCCTGTCCCGCGAGTCCGCCGAGGCGCGCCTGCAGGAGACCGGGCAGGAGCGCCTCCTGCAGGTGATCGGCCAGACGGCGCGCCTGGAGCAGCGGGAGGTGCTCGGGCAGCTCACGCCCGCGAGCCCGGAGTACCAATCGACTCCCGTCACGTGCGGGACCGAGGCCGAGCGCGCGACGCCGGAGTGCTCGTTCGAGGCGCTGCGCGACCTGGACGTGGTGTTCCTCGATCGCGACGGGGAGACGAAGTGGCAGCTCGGCCCCGTCGAGATCACGGGGGACGCGATCGACAGCGCGACCGCCGTCTACGACGCGGGGGGCGCCGGCGCGGTCGGGACCGGGTGGACGATCTCGTTCGACCTGACCGGCGAGGGTTCGAGCGTGTTCGGCGACGTCACGACGCGCCTCGTCGGGCGGCAGCTCGCCATCGTCGTCGACCAGGCGGTGATCTCGGCTCCCACCGTGGAGAGCGCGATCACGCAGGGCAACGGCGTGATCACCGGGAGCTTCACCGAGGCGCGCGCGAAGGACCTCGCCACGCAGCTGAACGCCGGCGCGCTGCCCGTCGCGCTGACGACCGAGCAGGTCCTCACGGTGAGCCCGACGCTCGGCGACGAGTCGCTCCAGCAGGGTCTCGTCGCCGCGATCGCGGGACTGATCCTGCTGGCGCTGTACCTGCTCTTCTACTACCGGGTCCTCGCGCTCGTCGCGTGGCTCGGAATGACGATCTGGGCGATCCTCGCGCTGTCCCTCGTCGCGATCGCCGGCCGGACGATCGGCTACAACCTCACGCTCGCCGGCGTCGCGGGCCTCGTGATCTCGCTCGGGGTCACCGCCGACTCGTACATCGTGTTCTTCGAACGGCTGAAGGACGAGGTCCACGTGGGACGCTCGCCCCGGGCGGCGGCCGGCCCGGCGTTCAAGCGGTCGTTCCGAACGATCGTCGCCGCCGACCTCGTCACCGCGATCGCGGCGCTCGTCCTGTACATCACGGCGATCTCATCGGTGCGCGGGTTCGCGCTCACGCTCGGCGTGGCGTCGCTGCTCGACCTGTTCGTCGTGTACTTCTTCAAGCGGCCGGCGGTCATCCTGCTCTGCCGCAACGACCGGCTCGTCGAGGCGCCGGTGCTCGGGATCAAGGCGGGCCTGGCGGCCGACCGCGAGGTCGCCCCGGCCGCGCCGCCTCCGGTGCCGGCGATGGCGGGGGGTTCCGAATGAGCCTTCGCCGCGCGTTCGACACGTTCCGCGGGTACCGACACCCCGAGTTCCACATCATCCAGCGGCGCCGGCGGTGGATGATCCTGTCGGGGGTCGTCATCGCCCTGTCGATCGTGGGGCTCGTCTTCCGCGGGCTCAACTACTCGATCGACTTCACGGGCGGCACGCTCATCCAGTACCGCACGGCGGGCGACGCCGAGGTCGAGGAGATCCGAGACATCCTGGCGGCCGAGCCGTACAGCCGCGACTCGGCCGAGGTGCAGATCCTCGGGGAGGACCAGGTCTCGATCCGCACGAGCGCGCTCACCGACCTCACCGCGTCCGAACGCACCCAGCTCCTCGAGGCACTTGCCGACCAGGCGCAGATCACGCCCGACGACATCAGCGTCCAGGTCGTGGGGCCCACGTGGGGTGAGCAGATCTCCAGGCAGGCGTTGATCGGGCTCGTCGTCGTCCTCGTCGCGATCACGCTGTACATCACGCTCCGGTTCGAGTGGAAGATGGCTCTCGGCGCCATGGTCGCGATGGTCCACGACGTCATCATCACGGCCGGCGTGTTCGCGCTCACCGGACGCGAGGTCTCGCCGGCGACCGTCATCGCGATCCTGACGATCCTCGGGTTCTCGCTCTACGACACCGTGGTGATCTACGACAAGGTGAAGGAGAACACGGAGTCGACCGCGCTCCTCGGCAAGGACACCTACGAGAACGTGGCGAACACCTCGATGAACCAGGTGCTCATGCGATCGGTGAACACCTCGCTCGTCGTCATCCTGCCGATCCTGTCGCTCCTGCTGTTCGGCGGCGACACGCTGAAGGACTTCGCGTTCGCGATGCTCATCGGGACCATCACCGGCGCGTACTCGTCGATCTTCGTCGCGACGCCGATCCTCGTCGTGCTGAAGGAGCGTGAGCCCCGGTACCGCCAGCTGCGCGCCCGCCTCGAGGGGCGCGGGAGCGAGCGGCGGCTCCGGGCGGTCCCCGAAACGGCCGCGCCCGCCGAGCCCGTCAAGCAGACCGCGTCGGTCGGCGCCGCTGCCGCCGCCGCCTCGGCCGCGCCTCGGCCGGCCTCGACCCGTCCCCGCCCCAAGAGCAAGCGTCGCCCGCCCGCCAAACGCAAGCGGAGGTGACCTCGATGGACCTCGAGCAGTTGAAGGCCCTCGTTCGCGACGTGCCCGACTTCCCGCAGGAGGGCATCGTCTTCAAGGACATCACGCCGCTGCTCGCCGACGAGCTGGCGTTCTCCACGGTCATCGACCTCATCGTCGTCCACTTCGGGCGCGGCAACGTCGACAAGGTCGTGGGGATCGAGGCACGCGGCTTCATCCTCGCCTCGCCGGTGGCGTACCACTTCGGCGCGGGCTTCGTCCCGGTCCGCAAGGTGGACAAGCTGCCGTGGCAGACCGAGTCCGCCGAGTACGAGCTCGAGTACGGGACCGCCACCCTGGAGATCCACAAGGACGGCGTCGCGGCGGGAGAGCGGGTGCTGATCGTGGACGACGTCCTCGCGACCGGCGGGACGGCGAAGGCGACCGCCGAGCTCGTGGAGCGGATCGGCGGCAAGGTCGTCGGCATCGCGTGCCTCATCGAGCTCGGGTTCCTGAACGGGCGCTCGAAGCTCGAGGGGTACGACCTGTTCACGCTGCTCGACTACTGAGCCGTTCCGTCGTGCCGGGTGTGCGCCGGTCGCGGCGTACACTGCCGTGACGGAGGTGCTGCGTGGACACCGGTGAGCAGCTCAGGTCGGAGCGTCGGGGCGGACTGCTCTCGCGCTTTCGCCCCGGCGAGGCCGACGCGGCCCGAGACGGGATCGACGGCTTGCTGCGCGCGGTCAAGTCCTACAACGCGAAGGCGGATCTGAAGGAGATCGAGCGCGCCTTCCGGTTCGCCGCTGAGCACCACGAGGGCCAGACCCGCCTGTCCGGCGAGGAGTTCATCGAGCATCCCCTGGCCGTCGCCCGGATCCTCGCCGACCTCGGTCTGGACACGACGACCCTGCAAGCCGCGCTCCTGCACGACACCGTCGAGGACACGGACGTCACGCTCGACGCGCTCGAGGTCGAGTTCGGGCACGAGGTCGCGCGGATCGTCGACGGGCTCACGAAGCTCGAACAGGTCTCGTTCCGCACCCGTGAGCAGGAGCAGGCCGAGAACGTCCGCAAGATGATCGTCGCGATGGCGGGCGACATCCGGGTCCTGCTCATCAAGCTCGCCGACCGGCTCCACAACATGCGGACCCTGTCCGCCCTGCCGCTCGACAAGCAGAAGCGGATCGCCACCGTGACGCTCGACATCTACGCGCCCCTCGCCCACCGGCTCGGCGTCCAGCAGGTGAAGTGGGAGCTCGAGGACCTCTCGTTCAAGACGCTGCACTCGGGCCCGTACCACGAGATCGCGAGCCTCGTGGAGAAGCGTCGGGGCGAGCGACAGGCGTACGTCGAGGGTGTTCTGGAGGCGGCGCAAACCCGCATCCGCGAGGCGGGAATCAAGGCCGAGGTCATCGGCCGGCCGAAGCACCTGTACTCGATCTACGAGAAGATGGTCATCGGCGGCAAGGAGTTCAACGAGATCTTCGATCTCGCCGGCGTCCGCGTCCTCGTCGAGTCGATCCGAGACTGCTACGCGGCCCTCGGCGCCATCCATTCCCTGTGGAAGCCGGTTCCCGGCCGCTTCAAGGACTACATCGCGATGCCCAAGTCGAACATGTACCAGTCGCTGCACACGACCGTCGTCGGACCGCAGGGCCGGCCGATCGAGGTCCAGATCCGGACGAAGGACATGCACCGCACCGCCGAGTTCGGGATCGCTGCGCACTGGCGCTACAAGGAGGGCCAGGGGAGCAAGAAGGCGAAGGAGGCCGCGGAGCTCGCGTGGCTCGGCCAGATGCTCGAGTGGCTGAAGGACATGGCCGATCCCCGGGAGTTCATGGAGGGCCTGAAGATCGACCTGTACGGCGGCCAGGTCTTCTGCTTCACCCCCAAGGGCGACGTGCTGAACCTTCCGGCGGGCGGGACGCCGGTCGACTTCGCCTACGCGATCCACACCGAGGTCGGCCACCGCACGATCGGCGCGAAGGTGAACGGCAAGCTCGTCCCGCTCGACTACGAGCTGCGGACGGGGGACACGGTCGACATCCTCACCTCGAAGGCGCAGGGACAGGGCCCGTCGCAGGACTGGGTGCGGTTCGTGAAGACGCCCAGGGCCCGAACGAAGATCCGCCAGTGGTTCAGCCGCGAGCGGCGCGAGGACGCGCTCGAGGACGGGCGCGAGCACCTCCAGCGCCTCATGCGCAAGCAGAACCTCCCGTTGAAGCGCCTGGCGACCGAGGAGGCCCTCGAGCAGCTCGCCGAGGAGATGAAGTTCCCGAACCTCGAGTCGCTGTTCGTCGCGATCGGGCAGGGGCAGGTCTCGCCGCAGTCGATCGTGGCGCGCCTGGCTCGCTCGCTCCAGGGGACGACCGAGGAGGACGTGACGGAGGTCCCCCTCGCCCGGCCCGTGCACGTCGGGCAGCCGACGGCCCCCGATGTCACGTCGGGGATCGACGTCCCGGGGTCGGCGGACGTGTGGGTTCGGCTCGCGCGCTGCTGCACGCCGGTGCCGGGCGACGAGATCCTCGGGTTCGTCACGCGGGGGCAGGGCGTGAGCGTCCACCGCACCGACTGCCCGAACGCGAAGGCGCTCGCGGGGCAGCCCGAGCGGCTCATCGACGTCTCGTGGAAGGCGGGCAAGCCCACGACGTTCGTCGTGGCGATCCAGGTCGAGGCGCTCGACCGCACGCGCCTGCTCTCCGACGTCGCGACGGTCCTGTCGGACCACCACGTCAACATCCTGTCGGCGACCTCGGCCGTCGGGCGCGACCGGACGACGATCCTGCGGTTCACGTTCGAGCTCGCCGACATCACGCACCTGGCGGAGCTGCTGACCGCGGTGAAGAAGATCGAGAACGTCTACGAGGCGTTCCGCGTCGTCCCGCGTTGAGGATCCTGCTGCAGCGCGTCGCCCGCGCCTCGGTCACGGTTCGGGGCGAGCGGGTGGCCGAGATCGGCCGGGGGCTCCTGCTCCTCGTCGGCATCGGCAAGGACGACGGGCTCGGCCACTACGACCGGATCGCCGACAAGATCGTGACCCTGCGCGTCTTCGAGGACGAGCAGGGGAAGACGAATCTCGCGCTCGCCGACGTCGGCGGCGAGATCCTCGTCGTCCCCCAGTTCACGCTCTACGGCGACGTGCGGAAGGGACGGCGTCCCTCCTGGGACGGGGCCGCACCACCCGAGATCGCCGAGCACCGCGTCGAGGCGTTCGCGCGGGCGCTCGAGGCGCGAGGCGCGACAGTCCGCCGGGGCGCGTTCCGCGAGCACATGGAGGTCGAGCTCGTGAACGACGGTCCCGTCACGCTCTGGATCGACGCGGGCAGCGAAGCCTGACCCACAAGGTCCGCCTCACCCCGCCTCCGCGGGCGTGATGCCGCGGTCCCGCGTTCGACGAATCGCGTCCATCGCGAGCAGGACGACGGCCGCCATCACGCCGCTCGCGACCAACCCGACGCGAACGTCGTGACGGTCGACCTCGCGCCCACAGCAGACGGGCCGGCCGCCACGAAGCGGTTGGTCGAAGCCGTTCGGCAGGAACCAGGCGACCGTGACGGCGGCGAAGAGCACGACGAGCGCCGCCGCGGCGAGCCCGTGCCGGCGGGACGCGAGCACGAGGGCGACCCCGGCGACGATCCCTCCGGTCGCGACGGCGATCTTCGTCGGCAGCCAGCTCGACGGCTGGTATCCGAGATCCGACCGGATGCAGATCAGCTCGCCTTCGGGGATCCCGGGCCCCGAGAGCTCCTCGAGGTGTCCCCAGGCGCACGTGTGCATCGGGAGCGCCAGCGCCACGACGATCCCCGTCACGGCGACGGCGACGGCCAGCCACGCGACCACGACGCGGCGGTTCGCCACCCGGCCATCGTAGGCCCGCTCGAACGTCTCGGTCAGACGAGGCGGGTCTGGTCGCGTCCGGGACGCCGGCCCCGGCTCGGGACCGGAGGCGCGGGATGCTCGACGAGCGCCACCACACGGTCGGCCATGAACCGGCCGCTTCGGACGGGCTCGCCGTTGCGGGTCACCTCGGTCACCTCGATGACCCCGCGGGAGGTCGAGACCTCGACCCGGCGGCCGGCCTTCGTGGCCGAGATCTCGTACGTGAGCACGCCCGCTCCCGAGTCCACCACGATCTCCACCCGGTCGCCCCTCATCGGATCGAGCCTAGCGGGTGACGCCGACGCCCGCGCCTGCGTGCCTGTCGGCCCGCGTCGGGGGGCCGAGCGGGGGTCGATAGACTCTCGCCGCGATGTACCTGGACGTCTTCTCGGACAACTCCTTCGAGACGAACTGCTGGCTCATCGGCGCCGACGGCACCGACGACGCGGTCGTCGTCGATCCGGGGTTCTCGCCGGCGCAGGTCCACGGGATGCTCGAGCTCGAGGGCAAGCGGCCGGTCGCGGTCCTCGCGACGCACGGCCACTTCGACCACATCGGCTCGGCGGCCGAGTTCTGCGGCGACGGCCTCCCGTTCCACATCCACGAGGCCGACGTCCGCGCCCTCACCGATCCGGTCGGGTGGGGTGCCGGGTTCTCGACGCCCCCGGTCCCCGTCAAGGACGTGCGAACGCTCGTCGACGGTGACGTGCTCACGTTCGCCGGGTTCCGCATCGAGGTGCTCCACACGCCCGGCCACACCCCGGGCAGCGTCGTCTTCCGGACGGACGGATGGGTCCTGTCGGGCGATCTCGTCTTCGCCGGCTCGATCGGTCGCAGCGACTTCCCGAACTCGTCCCCGGCCGACATGGAACGGAGCCTCGACCGGTTCCTCGAGCTCCCCGACGCCCTCGACGTGC
>DATBLA010000107.1:0-9855 GCA_036555645.1 Actinomycetota bacterium | reverse complement strand
CAGGTCTCCCAATACACCTGGTGACCGTCGCCGGCGTCCAGCGTGCCGGTCCCGAGCGGATCGATCTCCGGATAGAGCGTGATCACGTGCCGGCCGCCACCGGCTTCCACCGCCGGTAGACGGGCATCTCGTCGTCGGAGTACTCCGTCGCGACCGCCTCCTCGATCGAGCACGCGTAATGGACGATCCCGTACGGAGGCAGGCCGGGGCGCGCCGTCACCGCCGGGTGCGTCGGGGAGATCTGCTCGAGCCATCCGCGCGCCGTGAACTCACCGTGTGCGCCGGCGTGGTCCTCCCACGGCAGGGCGGTGTGCAGCGCGTAGCGCGCGTCGCGTGCCACCTCGCGCAGCTTCGGGCTCGTGTCTCGGAACGAGACGCACAGCAGCCCCGCCGCCAGCCATGGCGAGACCGGGTGCACGCGAGGCCCTCCGTCCAGCCGGAGCGTCGCCTGGTACACGATCCGACCGTCCATCCGCTCGATGGCGAAGGCGGCGAGCTCCGGATCGGCGATCGCGAACTCAGCCCAGGTGGCCACGACGGACGGAGCCTACCGCCGCGGCTCGACCCCAGCGGCGGGGAGCGCAGCGGTAGCGGCGAGAGGCCGGGCGTTGATAGCGTGAACCCATGACGGTTCGTCGCGTCGTCGTCGATCACGTGCTCTTCGTCGTCGCGGATCTGGACGCGAGCCGGGACCTCTACACCGCCGCCCTCGCCCCACTTGGCTATGAAGAGCTCTACGTGCAGGAGGACTGCGTCTCCTACGGGCCCGAGGACCTGGACGATTTCACGATCTGCCGCGGAGAGCCCGTGACCACAGCGGCGCATGTCGCGTTCTCCGCCGATGGCCGGGACGCCGTGGATGCCTTCTTCGCGGCCGCCGTCGCACACGGCGCGACCGTCCGAGGCGAGCCCGGCGTCTGGACGCAGTACTCCGAGCGGTACTACGGGGCGTTCGTCAACGACCTGCATCGGAACAACGTCGAGGCCGTGTGGCACGCGCCCGAGCCGGTCGTCGACGCGCCTCGCCGTGCCGGCGTTCCGTGATTCGGGCGGTCCACAGCACACGGAAACAGCGTCGCTCGACACTCGATAGCGTTGCCCTCGATGTCGAGGGTCTTGGTGACCGGGATGTCCGGGACGGGGAAGTCGTCGGCGCTCGCCGAGCTCGGCCGACGCGGCTATCGCGTCGTCGACACCGGCGATCCTGGCTGGCGCGAGTATCGCGAGGATGTCGAGTCCTCCGACGAGCTGCACCGTGGGGAGTGGCTCTGGGTCGAGGAACGGATCACCGGGCTGCTGGATACCGACGATGGTCGCTCGCTCTTCGTCGAGGGGTGCGTGAGGAACCAGTCGAGGTTCTACGACCGCTTCGACGCGGTCGTCCTGCTCAGCGCGCCCACCGAGGTGATCCTGGACCGGGTCGCGAGCAGAACGACGAACGACTACGGGAAGACGCCGTTGGAACGCGCGATGATCCTGGACGACCTCGCCAGGGTCGAGCCGCTCCTCAGGCAGGGCTGCACGCACGAGCTGGATGCCAGCCGACCGCTCGACGACGTCGTCGCCGACCTGATCGTGATCGCTTCACACGCGGTGACGACCTGAAGGTCATCGTTTGACGAGCAGGCACCTTGGGGGAACATACGTGCGCAGCCACGCGACCGGGCGACCCATCGTCGGCGGGATCTCGCGGCGCGGATCGGAGGGCGACATGGCCGAGGATCGTTCCTACGTCGACGTGAACACCCGAGAGCGTGAGCGGCTCCGAGCCTTCATCGAGCGGGTGGACGATGCCACGCTCGCCGCTCAAGCGAACCAGTATTGGACGGTCGCCGGTGTGTTGGGTCACCTCGCCTATTGGGACAGCCGTGTCCTGGTCCTCGCCGAGAAGATCGACCGTGGGGAACCCTGGGCCCGTTCGGACGAGGAACCGGATGGCGACTGGCTCAACGACTCGACCCGACCGATCATCCACGCGATCGAGCCGAGGCGGGCCGCCCAGCTCGCATTGGAGCTCGCCGAGGAGACGGATCGACGGGTGGCGGAACTGCCCCTGGACCGGATGGCACCACGTGATCCCGACAGTCCGATCTATCCGGTGCGCGGCGATCATCGAGGTGAGCACCTCGACGAGCTCGAGGCCGCCGTGAACGAGCTGGGCTGACACGCGCCCTATTCGCACGAAGGCGATCACGGCTACCACGGAACCGCCTCTGACCTGGCTCCGGGGGTGGGACTTGAACCCACAACCTACGGATTAACAGTCCGCCGCTCTGCCAATTGAGCTACCCCGGATCGGAGCGAACGCAGTCTACCAACGGCCCCGAATCGGACTAGGATCGCGCCATGCGCTTCCGGACCGGCCTCGTGATCGGAGGGGTGATCGGATACGTGGTCGGACGCGAGCTCTCCCGGCGCGACACCGACGATGAGGAACGGTCGCTCGGCGTTCGGCAGGCGATGGCACGACACCCCTCGAATCGCCTTGCCCAGCACGGCCGACGACTGGCCGAACGCGCGAGCTGGAAGAGCGTCGAGGCGATTCAGCGAGCTCGTGCCGGCATCCAGCGCCGCCTGGAACCCGACGTCGACGACCTGTCGCTGAACTGAGCCGTTACTCGAGGTAGTCGCGCAGCTTCTGCGACCTCGAGGGGTGCCGGAGCTTCGAGAGCGTCTTCGACTCGATCTGGCGGATCCGCTCGCGCGTCACGCCGAACTCGCGACCGACCTCCTCGAGCGTGCGCGGGTGTCCGTCGAGCAGCCCGAACCGCAGCTGGATGACCTTCTTCTCGCGCTCGGACAGCGTGTGCAGGACCGATTCCAGCTGCTCCTGGAGCAGGATGAAGCTCGCCGCGTCGACCGGGACGACCGCGTCCGAGTCCTCGATGAAGTCGCCGAGGTGCGAGTCCTCCTCCTCGCCGATCGGCGTCTCGAGGGAGACCGGCTCCTGGCTCACCTTGAGGATCTCGCGCACCTTGTCGGCGGGGATGCCCATCTGGCGGCCGATCTCCTCGGGCAGCGGCTCTCGGCCGAGGTCCTGGAGCAGCTGTCGCTGGATGCGCACGAGCTTGTTGATCGTCTCGACCATGTGGACGGGGATGCGAATCGTCCGCGCCTGGTCGGCGATCGCCCTCGTGATCGCCTGGCGGATCCACCACGTCGCGTACGTCGAGAACTTGTACCCCTTGGAGTAATCGAACTTCTCGACGGCGCGGATGAGACCGAGGTTGCCCTCCTGGATGAGGTCCAGGAACAGCATCCCCCGGCCGACGTACCGCTTGGCGATCGAGACGACGAGGCGCAGGTTCGCCTCGATGAGCTTGCGCTTGGCGAGCTGGCCGTCGCGTTCGACGCGGCGGAGGAAGTCGTCGAGGTCCTCGCGGGTCTTCGGCTTCCAGGTCCTGGCCAGGCGATCGCGGCCGATCCCCTCGACCTTGCCGAACTTCTCGACCTGATGATCTCGGATCGCGATGACCGACTCGATCACGCGCCGCAAGCGCTTCTGATCGACGCGGTCGTCCTCCTCCGTGAGCTCGCGGAGCTCGGTGGCGAACTCCCCCGCCTCGATCCTGCGCGCGAGGTCCACCTCCTGGGCCGCCGTGAGGAGCGGGACCTTCCCGATCTCCTTCAGGTACATCCGGACCGGGTCGTTCGTCGGCGCCTTCAGGAGGTCGACGTCGAGCTGACGTTGCGCCGTGCCGTCGACCTCGTCGCCGGGGACCTCGATGACCTCGATGCCCTCGCCGCGCAGATGCTCCTCGACCTGCGTGAGGAACTCCTCGACCTGCTCGGGCGTGAAGTCGTCGACGGGGACGGCTTCGAGGAGATCGTCGGAGGTCACGAAGCCCCGCTCGCGGCCGCGGGCGGTGATCTGTTCCTTCGCTTCTTCCAGACCCAGGTCGCGGGCTACTTCGGTCAAGGCTCGTGACTCCCTACATCTGGGAGGAGGACGCCGGGAAGTGTACGTGACGGAACCCGCAGTGACCGGTGCGACCAGGACGACGAGATGATGCCCGATTCCGAAACCGATCAGGCCGGCACGTGTCCGTGGTCACGAAGCCGGCGCAGCTCGCCGTCGGTCGCGATCAACCGCTGGAACAGCTCGTCGTACGCGGGCGTGTCGGCGAGCGGGTTCATCTTCTGCAACTCCGCGCGGATCTTCGCGCTTCGGCGGCGGAGCACGAACTCCTGCAACCGGGCCCACACGTCCTCCGCGTAGCCCGGAACCGGCTCGCCGTCGAGGGGTTCGAGCACCAGCCCCGAGAGCGCGGTCACCGCGGACTCGTCGTCGGCGGTCGCGACGGTCGCGCTCACGTCGCCGCGGCTCTCCTGGAGCAGGCGGAACAGCTCGCGGTTGCGAGCCGACGGGAAGTGCTCATCGGACAGCCGCGGCATGATCGAGGCGTAGGTCTCGGCGTCCGCGGCCAGGAGGCGGAGCATCTCGCGCTCGACCCGCTCCTGTGCCGAGGCCCGCTTCATCGCCTGCCCGAGCTCGACCGGCCGGCCTTCCTGGTGCCGCTCGAGCGCGAGCACGACCGAGCCCTCGGAGACCCCGACGAGCTCGGCCAGCAGGTGGGCGTACTCGGTCCGGCGGACCGGGTCCGACAGGCCCTGCAGGAGCGGCATCGCGGCGGCCACGGCCTCGGTCTGGCCCTCGATCGTGGACAGGTCCGTGCGCTGGACCGTGCGGCGGAGCATGTACTCGATGAGGGGGACCGCGGCGTCGGCGAGCTCGCGAAACGCCGGCCCGCCGTGGCGCTCGACGAAGTCGGCGGGGTCGAGGCCCTCGGGCAGGATGAGGACGACCGGGTGGATCCGGAACTGCTCGAGGAAGGCGAAGGCGCGCTCGGCCGCCCGCGCCCCCGCCTCGTCGGAATCGAACGCGAGCACCATCCGCTGGGCGAACCGTGACGCGAGCCGGAAGTGCCCCTCGCCCAACGCGGTCCCGCAGGTCGCCACCGCGGTCGCGACGCCGGCGCGAGCGAGCGCGATCACGTCCGTGTAGCCCTCGACGACGACGACCTCGCCCGAGCGCGAGACCTCCGCCTTGGCGCGGCTCAGGTTGTAGAGCACCTCGGCCTTGCGATAGATCGGCGTCTCCGGCGAGTTCAGGTACTTCGGCCCGTCGTCGCGTCCGGTCGGCAGGATCCGGGCGCCGATCCCGACGGCGCGGCCGGACAGATCGCGGACCGGGAACGTGATCCGCCCGCGGAACCGGTCGCGGACGTTGCCCTCCTGGTCCTTCAGGGCGAGGCCCGCCTCCAGGAGGATCTCGGTCGAGAGCGACTTCGCGAGCCGGCGAAGGAGGAAGTCGGGGTAGCCCGGCGCGTACCCGACGCCGAACTCGACCGAGGTCTCCCGATCGATCCCGCGCGCGGCGAGATACTTCCTCGCGTCCTCGCCCTCGCGTCCCTCGAGCAGGACCTGGTGGTACAGGTCGAACGCGGCCTCGTTCGCGCGATACAGCGCCTGCTTTCGCGAGGCGGCGCGTCGCTCGGCGGGCGTGTCCCCCTCGTAGCGGAGCGTGATGCCCGCCTCCTTCGCGAGATGCTCGACGGCCTCGGAGAACTCGAGGTGCTCGACGTCGCGGAGAAACCCGATGGCGTCGCCGCCCTTGCCGCATCCGAAGCAGTGGTACACGCCCTTGGACGGGGACACCCCGAACGACGGCGTCTTCTCCGTGTGGAACGGACACAGCCCGACGAAGCGGTCGTGCCCCGCCTTCTTCAGCGTGAGGTAGCCCGAGACGAGCTTGACGATGTCGGTGCGCTCGCGGACCGCCGCGACGTCCTCGTCCCTGATCCTTCCGGCCACCGATCCTCCCCGCTGCGGCTAGGGCAACCAGCCTTGGGGAAGGAACAGCTCCTCGAACGTGCGGAGGGCGTACCGATCCGTCATGCCGGCAATGAAGTCGGCCACGCGGGTCGGCAGGTCCCCCGGGGCGCGATGGTACTCCTCGGGCATCCGATCGGGGTGGTCGAGGAAGGAGGCGAACAGCGTCCGGACGACCGAGACGGCCTTCTCCTGCTCGGACCTGGCCTCTTCGCGCAGGTAGACGCGGTCGAACAGCAGCTCGCGCATCTCGTCGAGCGCGACGAAGACGTCGTCGGACAGGCGGACCTCCGGACCCTCTCCGGTCGCCTCGACGAGGTCGGACACGAGCGCGTTCACCCTGGCGGCGTGCGTGGATCCCAGTCGCGTCACGGCGTCGGACGGGAGGTCGGACTCCCGCAGGATGCCGGCGCGGACGGCGTCGTCGATGTCGTGGTTGATGTAGGCGATGCGGTCGGCGAACCGGACGATCTGCGCCTCGGGCGTGGCCGGCGAGGGCATCGACCAGGTGTGGTTCACGATCCCGTCGCGGACCTCCCAGTCGAGGTTCAGGCCGCGCCCGTCGTTCTCGAGATGGTCGACGATCCGCAGGCTCTGCTCGTTGTGGCGGAAGGGGCGCCCGAGGAACGGCGTGAGGGCCTGCTCGCCCAAGTGCCCGAACGGCGTGTGCCCGAGGTCGTGCCCGAGCGCGATCGCCTCGGCGAGGTCCTCGTTCAGCCGGATCGCGCGCGCGGCCGTCCGGGCGATCTGGCTCACCTCGAGCGTGTGGGTGAGCCGAACGCGATAGTGGTCGCCTTCGGGAGCGAGGAAGACCTGGGTCTTGTGCTTCAGGCGCCGGAAGGCCTTCGAGTGGACGATCCGGTCGCGATCGCGCTGGAAGCAGGTTCGGAGCGGATCGGGAGGCTCGTCACGTTCACGGCCCTTCGTGTTCGCGGCCAGCGTCGCGTGGGGCGAGAGCGTCTGTCGCTCGATGTCCTCGGTTCGCTCGCGGGGGGTGACCACCGGGCGATACTAGCGTGAGCCCCGGACGACCCCGTTTCGGTCCGCCCCTCGCGGCCCGAACCGCGGCGGGACGGGTGTCGTATCACCCGAAACGGCCGGATTGGAGGCTCGGATGAGATCTGTCGGGGGACGCCTCGTCATCGGACTCCTCGCGCTGGTGCTGCTGGCGGTGGCCTGCGGCAGCGAGCCGGAGGAATCCTCCGACGGGGGTGGGACGCAGACCGGGGCCGGCCAGACGGGCGCGAGCGGGGCCGGGGCGACCGGCGACTCGAACCCACCCGGCGGTTACTACGGGGGCGCCCCCGGAAGCACCGGCTCGTCGGGCGCGACCTCCACCGGCAGCACCGGCTCGGCCGCGGGCGACGTGAGCGTCTCGCTCAACAACTACCTGTTCCAGCCCACCGACGTCGAGGTGAACAGCGGCGACGTCGTGTCGGTTCGAAACGACAACACCCGAACGCCGCACACGTTCACGGTCACCGGCGAGGACGTCGACCTCGAGCTCGCGCCGATGGAGACGGAGACCGCCGAGATCGACCTGGCGCCGGGCACCTACGACCTCATCTGCCGGTTCCACGAGGAGCTCGGCATGGTCGGGACGCTGACGGTGACGTGAGGCTCTGGCCTCAGGCGCCGAACACGCGGTAGTACAGGTAGGCGAGGGTTTCGCGGACGTAGCCGCCGAAGCGCGTGCCCTCGCTGCGCGCCGCCGAGTGCCACGTGGCCGAGGCGTAGGCCTCGATCCCGAGATCCGACGCCATCTTCTCCAGCCGCAGGTTGTGCCACGGATCCGACACGAGGAACGCGCTCACGAGGTGGCGCGCCCGCATCCAGCGGGCTGCCGCGTTCAGGCTCTCGAGCGTGGTCGTCCCCACGGGTGAGGCCTCCACGTCCTCCGACGGCAATCCGTCGGAGATCAGCCAGTCGCGGCCGGCCTCGGCCTCCGACGAGCGGTCACCCGGCGCGGAGCCGCCGAGGACGAGCACGGTATCGGCGCGGCCCTCGCGATACAGAAGCGAGGCGTGGCGGAGCCGGCCCTCGAAGACCGGCGACGGCGATCCGTTGTACTGCGCGGCCCCCAGCACGAGGATCACGTCGGCGTGGTCGAGCCGGCTGGCATCGTCCTCGTGCGCCGCCCGCCACACCGCCAGGCCCGTCAGCCCCACGGCCAGGAGGGCCACGAGGACCACCGCGCCGAGCGCGAACAGGACGGGATGGCGGCGGATCGTGGTCACCGAGCAAGGCTAGCAACGCTCACGTCGAGAGCAGGGAGGCGCCCGAACGCGATCCTCAGCCGGCCGCCGTGTCGCCGGCCGGCAGTGGGCTCGCGAACACCGAGGCGACCTCCCCCGCCTCGTCCAGATACAGGATGAGGACGTGCCCGGACGTCTCCGGTTCGGCGCCGAGGGCGAGCCGGACCTCTCCCGACGGCGGAACCTCCTCGGTCACGGTCTGATCGCCGTGCGCGACCGTGACGGTGGCCGAGGCGAACGGCTCGATGCCCGTCGTGATCTCGGCGTTCTGCCCGCGGACCGAGATCGCCGGCCGATGGGACTCGCCCTCACCGTTCGCCGAGACGACCGACCACAGCGGAGCCAGGATCTGCGCGAGCGTCACCCTCACCGCGGGGCCGCCCGTCTCGCGTTCGACGACGACGGACTCGGTCGAGCCCTCACGCTGCGCGTCGCCGATCATCGGCCGGGGCCATCCGAGGACCGCGCGGGCGAACTCCTCGGCCGTGGTCCCGGCCTCGAGCCGCCACGGATCCTCGCCGTCCTCCACGCGATCGCGGGCCCGCTCGAGCGGCGCGATCGTGTCCTCGGGCCAGACCGCGATCGCATCGCGGGGACCGGGCGCCGTCTCGCCCTCGGGTTCGGACGAGCCCGTGCAGGCCGGCGAGGCGAGGAGGGCGGCCGCCGCGAGGACGACGATCCCCCGCCTCACCGGCAGTTCGGGTAGCAGTCGGCGGTCCACGCCTTTCGCGTGACCCCCTTGTAGGCGCTCTGGGAACGATAGTTCGTGTACGCGATCCGGGTCCCGGCGGCGTCGCTCTTGGCCTCGACGATGTAGTCGGACCCGCCCGATCCCTCGAGGTAGATCATGCCGATGTGCCCGGCGTCGCCGGATCGGTAGACGAACGCGTCCATGTACGCGGTCGTCGCATAGGACTTGTTGGCAAGCAGCTTGAACGGAACCGACGGCCCGGGCGCGTGGAAGTGGGCCGTGGTGTAGGGGCCGTGGACCTCCCGCTCGTGCTCCCAGTACGTGAAGCCCGAGTTGCCGTAGCCGACCTTCAGCGCCCAGGACTTGAACGTGAACCCGGAGCAATCCGCACCCTCGCCGCCGCTATCGGGAACGCCGGGCGTGTCGTCGCGATCGTTCAGCCGGTAGCAGCCGCCGCCCCACTCGTACCCTTCGCGGTCGGCCCGCTGCGCGTAGGCCTGCGCGTCGGCGCGACGCCACACCGTGAGCGACCAGCTGGAGCCGACGCAGTGGTCCTGCGACCAGGATCCCGCGATGGCCGGCGTCGCGGTCGCGACGACGAGCTCGGCGGCGAGCAGGACGACGATGCAGCCGGCGAGACCGGCGCGGGTCAGCGTTCGAAGCCTCGACGACATCTCACACCACCTCGAAGGACTCGATCCGCAGGCCGTGTCGCCGGTCCACGGCGACCAGGACCGACCCGGCCCTCCAGCGAACCGTCGAGAACACCGCGTCCATGAGCGCGCTCGGCTCGGGCAGCAGCTCGACGGTCGTGAGCCGCCCCGCCGGGTCGAACGTGAACACTCCGACCGCGGCGTGTGCGTCGTCCCAGATCCCGCGGGTGACCACCGCTCCCCCGTCGGCGAGCGGCTGGACGAAGTAGTCCGGGCCGACCCGGAACCCGGGCGGCAGGGTGACGATCGCGCCGGTCGGCTCCTCGGCGCCCTCCCAACGCACCGCGAAGGCGCTCTCGGAGAGGTCCTGGGACAGCTCGGCCTCGAACGAGGGCGAGCCCGCGGTCGAGGCGTTACCGGGAGC
>DATBLA010000106.1:0-4663 GCA_036555645.1 Actinomycetota bacterium | reverse complement strand
ACGGCCGGGCCGGCCCGGCCGACGGCCGCGGCCACGGCAACCGGCCTCGCGGTCGTGGTGGCGCTCGTCGCGACGATCCTCCCCTGGGCGCGCCAGGGACGATGGTTCGGCGCCTGGGTGTGGCCCTTCCGGGGTGACTTCCCGTGGTCGATGGTGGTCGCGCCGGCGGCCCTGCTGGCGTGCGTGGTGTGGTGGTCCGGCCGCCGGCGCGACCAGGCCCGTCGCACCGGAGCGGCGGTCGCCGTCCTCTCGGCGCTCGTGGCGGCCGGCGCCGTGCTCGCGATCGACCGGCCGCCGGAGTTCACGCGCCCCTTCGTGGGTCCCCACCTCGCCGTCGTGGCGGGGCTCGCCGGCCTGGTGGCGGGCCTCGCGATGGCTGCGCTTCCCGGGCGACGCGCTCGCACCATGAGCTAGCCTTACGCTCCTCCGCTCGAAAGGGTCGAACCGTGAAGAAGTGTCCGTACTGCGCCGAGGAGATCCAGGACGACGCCATCAAGTGTCGCTATTGCCTCAGCGACCTCACGAAGCCGGTCCCCACCGCCGAACCGACCTCTGCGGCGGATGCCGCCGTCGCCTCGACGCCGGCCGCCGAACCCGCCTCCGCCATGACCGTCGCCTCGGCGTCGCCCGAGGCCACGGCGCCCGCACCGATGTCGGCCGGTTCCGTGCAGTACACGCACTCGGGCTATCGCTACGTGCTCGGGTACGGCGCCGATTTCTTCGGTCTCTGGGACCGGGAGGCGCCCACGAGCCCGGTGGAACGATTCCCCCGTACCGACGAGGGCTGGCGCCAGGCCTGGGTGCGTTTCGCCTCGCTCGAGCCGAACCACGTGGTGGTGCCGCAGGCCACGATCGCGGCCGCCGCGGGGGCGCCCGCGTCGCCGATCGACACGAGCGACGTCGACGTCCTGCAGTACACCCACTCGGGTCAGCGCTACCTGCTCGGGTACGGCAAGACGTTCTTCGGCATCTGGGACCGGCAGGCGCCGGCGACCCCGGTCGAGCGGTTCTCGCGTGACGACCCCGGCTGGCAGGCGGCGTGGCGCCGGTTCACCACGCTCGAGACGCACTACACCGAGGTCGGGCTGGGCGGGGCCGGCACGGCGGCCCCCGGGGCGACGACGCCTTCCTGAGGCAGCGCCGGGAACACTCCCGCCCCGATCGCCCCGCCGAGCACTCCCCACGCGAGCGCGAGCAACCCCGTCCTCACCGGCTCCGGGCCCGCCGAGAGCAGCGTCCCCGCGCCCGCTTGGTCGATCGACACGCGGGACACGAGCGAGCCGGCCACGACCAGCACCGCGAAGACGACGCCCGAGGCCGCCCCGTCGGCGATCCTCGCCCCGAGCGATCCCGCGGTGCTCGAACGGGCCGCGCCGGCCACGACCGCGCCGGCCGGCACCAAGACGAACAGCAGGTAAGGGGCGGGCAACGTGGTCGGCTCCGTGGGGAACGCGAAGAAGTTCGCAAGCGCGTCTCCGGGACCCCGCCGCTCGCCGAGCGACCGCCCACAGAGCTCGGTCCTCTGTGACGGCGATGCTCCGCCGAGCTCGTCGCAGCTCCCCATCGCCGGGGCGAGGATCCACAGCGACTGATCGGGCAGAAGGAGGAGATGGTTGGTAGCCACGAGCGCGCCGGCGCTCCCGCTTCGTCCGATCCAGCGCAGGTACGAACCCGACGCGTCGGGACGGACCCCCGCCAGAACCACGAAGCCGACGAACGCGAGCAGGACCGCCGCCCCGAACATGCGGGCGCCGGTTCGCAGCCACGAGCGAACCCTCGCCGCTCCGAAGCTTGTGATCGAGAGAACGCCGACAGCGGAGGCGACGAGCGCCAGCAACGCCGGCAACGCGAACGCCTCCCAGGCGACCGGCCCGATGCCCACGACGCCCGCGCCGGGGAAGCGCAGCGTGACGAGGAGCGACATCACGAAGATCGGCGCCGCGTACGCGAGCGCGATCCCCGGGACCACCCATGGCGAACCCGGCGCGCGGCGCGCGGCGCGCCGGCCCGCGTACGCGAGGAGCGCGATCGCGACGATCGTCCCGGAGAGCATCGCGATGCGGAGCGTGTAGGTAGCCGGACCCGCGGGCGAAGCCTCGGGTCCGTCGCCGAACCCGAACGGCTCCGTCAGGGTCAGGTCGATCCCGACCCGATGGAACGACGCGAGGTAGAGCCATCCGAGCTTGAGGGGCAACCGGGCACCGTAGGCCCGTGCGCCGGCGAGCCAGGCCAGGAACCCGACCAGCTGGCCCGCGAGGGTCGTCCCGACGAACGCGAGGAACCCGTATGCGGCGGCGGCGGCGATCCCCGTACGGTGTTCCGACGGTTCGGCCGCGGTCACGCGAGGGCGCCGGCGACGAGCTCGGCGACCTCGGTGGGGGTCCGGCCGACCTTCACGCCGACCGCCTCGAGCGCCTCGGCCTTCGCGGCGGCCGTCCCTCGAGACCCGGTCACGATCGCGCCCGCGTGGCCCATGCGCTTGCCGGGCGGCGCCTCGAAGCCGGCGATGTAGCCCACGACCGCCTTCTTCACGCGCTCGCCGATGTACGCGGCGGCGCGCTCCTCGTCGTCCCCGCAGATCTCGCCGGTGAGCACCACGAGGTCGGTGCCCGGATCGGCCTCGAAGAGCTCGAGCGACTCGATGAACCCGATGCCGTGCACCGGGTCGCCGCCCATCCCCACGCAGGTCGACTGCCCGATACCGCGCTGCGTGAGCTCGTGGACGATCTGGTACACGAGCGTGCCGCTCCGCGAGACGAGGCCGACCCTGCCCGGCTCGCAGATCTCGCCGGGGATGATGCCGACGTTCGCCTCGCCCGGCGAGATCACGCCGGGACAGTTCGGCCCCACGAGCGTGGTGCCGGTCCCGCGGAGGTAGGAGTGCACGCCGGCCATGTCCCGCGCGGGAATGCCCTCCGTGATGCACACCACCAGCTCGATGCCGGCGTCCGCCGCTTCGAGGATCGCATCGGCCGCGAACCGCGGCGGCACGAACACCATCGACGTGTTCGCCGCGGTCGCCGCAACCGCCTCGGCGACCGTGTCGAACACGTGGATGCCCTCCACGTCCTGGCCGCCCTTGCCCGGCGTCACGCCCGCGACGACGTTCGTCCCGTACGCGCGATTGCGCAGGGTGTGGAAGGTCCCCTCGTTGCCGGTGATGCCTTGCACGACGAGCCGCGTGTCGGGGCCGACGAGGATGCTCATGCTGCCTCGCCGTCGTTCGCGAGCTCGGCGGCCCGCCGCGCGGCCTCCAGCATCGTCGAGGCCGGGACGATGCGGGGATGCGCGGCCTCGGTGAGGATGCGCCGTCCCTCCTCGCCGTTCGTGCCGTCGAGCCGGACGACGATCGGGACGCGAGCCTTCACGCGCCCGAGCGCGTCGAGGACGCCCTCCGCCACGAGGTCACAGCGCGTGATCCCTCCGAAGATGTTGATGAGCACGGCCTTCACCGACGGGTCGGACAGGATCACCTGCAGCGAGGTTGCCATCGTGTCGGCGCTCGCGCCGCCCCCGATATCGAGGAAGTTCGCGGCTCTGGCTCCGGCCTGCGCCACGACGTCCAGCGTGGACATCACGAGGCCCGCGCCGTTGCCGATGATGCCGACCTCGCCGTCGAGCTTCACGTACTGCAGCCCGGCCTCCTTCGCCCTCGCCTCGACCTCGTCGATCGGGAACTGGCTCCGGAGCTCCTCGAGGTCGGGATGGCGGAACAGCGCGTTGTCGTCGATCGTGACCTTCGCGTCGAGCGCGACGATCCGGCCGTCCTGCAGGCGCACGAGCGGGTTGATCTCGACGAGCGTCGCGTCCTGCTCGGTGAGGAGCGTGTTCACGAGCCGAAGGACATCGGCCACCCCGGCCCGCACGTCCGCGGGAAGCGCGCCGGTAAGGTCGCGGAGGTGGTACATGCGCAGGCCGAGCAGCGGGTCGATCTCGACGCGGCGGAGCGCCTCGGGCCGCGTCCGCGCGAGCTCCTCGATGTCCATGCCGCCTTCGGCCGTGACCATCGCGAGGTACTTGCCGGTCGAACGGTCGAGCAGCATGGCGGCGTAGAACTCGCTCGCGATCGCGAGGCGCTCCTCGATCAGCACCCTCGTGACCGGCATGCCCTGGAAACCCTCGGCGAGCATCTTCTCCGCGGCCTGGGCCGCGCCGACGGGGGAGTCTGCGAGCACGACGCCGCCGCCCTTCCCACGACCGCCGACCTGTACCTGCACCTTCACGACGGAGGTGCCACCGAGCTCCTTCGTCGCCCTCGCGGCCGCACCCGCGTTCTCGGCCACGGTGCCGCTCGGGACCGAGATGCCGTAGCGCGCGAACAGCTCCTTCCCCATGTGCTCGTAGAGGTCCACCGGCTCACCCGCCCTCGGTCGCCTGCGGCGCTCGCTCGAGACGCTCGCGAAGCCAGGCCGCGATGTCCTGGGTGGAGGCGCCGGGGGTGAAGATCTTCTCGATCCCGGCCTCCTCGAGCTTGGGGATGTCGTCGGCGGGGATCACCCCGCCCCCGACCACCACCACGTCGTTCGCGCCGCGCGCGCGGAGCGCCGTCACCACCTTCGGGAAGAGCGTCATGTGCGCCCCCGAGTGGCACGACAAGCCGACGGCGTCGGCGTCCTCTTGGATCGCGGTCTCGGCGATCTGCTCCGGCGTCTGGAACAGACCG
>DATBLA010000105.1:0-6173 GCA_036555645.1 Actinomycetota bacterium | reverse complement strand
CGCGCGACCTCCGGTGACCGGCTCGTCGCCGGTCGCGGAGGAGGTGCGAGCCCGCTGGGCGCAACGGCTGTCGAGCGGCGAGGACCTGGACGAGCTCGACGGGCTGTCGCTCCTCGCCGACTACGGCGTGCCGGTGGTCCCGTCGGAGCGAGTGGAGACGACCGAGGAGGCGCTCGCCGCGGCGGAGCGGATCGGCTTCCCGGTGGCGGTGAAGACGGCGATGCGGGGGATCCAGCACAAGTCCGACGTCGACGGCGTCAAGCTCGGGCTGGCGGACGGAGCCGCGGTCGAGGCCGCGTACGCGGACCTCGCCGGCCGGCTCGGCCCGCGCGTGGCCGTTGCGGCGATGGTGCCGGCCGGGATCGAGCTGCACCTCGGGATCGTCCGCGATCTCCAGTTCGGCCCGCTCGTGCTCGTCGCCGCGGGCGGGGTCCTCGTCGAGGTCCTGCGCGACCGGCGGCTCGCCCTTCCGCCGCTCGACGAGGAACGGGCCCGCGCGCTCGTGGACGGGCTGAGGGTCCGCCCGCTGCTCGACGGCGTGCGGGGGGCGCTCCCATCCGACGTGGGCGCGCTCGGCGAGGCGATCGTCGGCCTGTCGTGGCTCGCGCACGATCTCGGTGAGCATCTCGAGGCCCTCGACGCCAACCCGGTCGTCTGTGGCCCCGATGGATGCGTCGCCGCGGACGCGCTCGTGATCCCCCGGAGCTAGATCCCTACCCGTCGGGCCACGCCGCGTCGAGCTCGGCGAGGATCGCGTCGAGGCTGCTCGGTCCCTCCCGGGCATACCGCATCATCGCGTTCCAGAACAGGCCGACCTCCGTCTCCTCGTCGGGTCCGCCGATCGGAGGGGGCATGAGATCGGACGCGTCGAACCGGAACGCGTCGGCCTCGAGCGCCGCATCGATCAGCTCCGCCTGGGCCTGTTCGAACGGATCGTAGTTCGACACATCGAATCGACGGTTCGGCGACAGGAACTGCAACGTCTCCGTGAGTCGAGCGCCGTACTCCGGACCGAGCATGTACCGGACGACCTCTCGCACCTCGGGCCGGTCCGAGAAGACGCCGATCATGTCGCCGGCTCCCATGACCGCCGACGACGGCGCGCCGACCGAGGGGAACGGGATGAAGTCGGTCGTGCTCCCGACCGAGCCCGGAGGAATGAAGTTGGCGCCGAAGCTCGGGAACTGGTGGAGCCAGCACCCCGGCGGGCTCTGCTCGACCATCGGGAGCTGTGCCTGGTCGAACGGCCCCTCGACGGCTCCCTCGGCGAGGTAGCCGTCGGTGAACAGGATCTGTCCCAGTCGAACGAACGCGTCGCGGACCGGCGGACTGTCGAACGGGATCTCGTGCGTGGTCCATTGGTCGTACACGATGGGGCCGGCGTCCTTCAGTAGCAGGTTCTCGATCCAATCGGTTCCGGGCCACCCGGATGCTCCCGGGCCCGATTCCCACCCCATGCACCAGGGCGTGTGGCGTTCGCCCACGAGCCCGTCGCTCAGCGCGATGAGCTCGTCCCACGTCGCCGGCGTGGGATAGCCGGCCCCCCGAAGCTCCGGCAGCGGGACCCAGACCATGCTCTTCAGGTTGAGGCTCGAGAACGCGCCGTACATCGTTCCGTCCTGCGCCGGCCACGATCCGTCCTCGGCCATCGTTCCCAGCGAGACCAGGTACGGGCTCTGGTCGTTCCGCAGGGCCTCGAGGTCCAGGAACGCGGCGAGGTCGATGAGGTGCCCCTCGCGGCCGAGATCCATGATCGTGCCCGGCTGCGGGGCGACGGCGATGTCGGGGGGGTCGCCCTCGGCGGCGCTCTCGGCCACGTAGTCGTGAACCAGCGGGTTCCCGACGAGGCGGACGTCGATCCCGGTCTCGGCCGAGAACGCCTCGAACTCCTCCTCGAAGATGGCCATCCGGTCCGTGTCGGCCCCTCCGAACAGCGTCACCTCCGTGCCGGACAGCGGCGGTGATCCCGCGGGGGTCAGGACCGGTTCGAGCGGTTCGGACGTGAGCCCGGCCGGGAACGTCTGCGGAAGCGGCGGACACTCCGTCGTCGCGAGGTACCGCTCGCACTCGGACGGTGTCAGCGAGCGTTGCACGTCTGCCCGGGCCGTGTCCGCGATCTCCGTCAGCGGGAGATCGTAGATCCCCCGGACGCCGAGTGGGCCGGAGACGACCGCCGTGTCGCCCGTCGCGACCGGGTACTCGATGTTGGCCTCCTGCATCGCCAGGTGGAGGGCGTTGACGGTCTCGGACGGCACCGCCTGCCCGATCGACGCGCTCATGTCGATCGCATGCAGGGCGAGCAGGACGCTGAGGTCCGGATCGGCGGTGAGGTTCGAGACCGCGCCGGACGTGAGCGCGGTGACCGTGGATTCGTCGCGGCTCCGCTCGGCCTGGCGCGACCGGTCAACGGCCACGACCGTGAGGGTGGCGGCCAGGACCGTGCTGGCTGCGAGGACGGCGACGAGCCCGCGCAGGCGGGTGCGGGCGCGGCGTTCGAGCGTGAGCTCCCGCTCGTGACGCGTCTGCTCGGCCGCGACCTCGGCGTCACGGTGTGCGAGGCTCGCGTCGAGGTAGTCGCGTTCGGTGTCGGTGAGGCGGATCGAGTCGCCGCGCGTGACCTCCTCGGCCTGTGCGAGCCGGACCCCGGACATGAGGTACTCGGGGCTCCGGTCCTCGTCCGTCCATTCGATGGCCCCGCTCGAGATCCGGGTGCGCTGTCGCAGGACGTCTCGAGCCTCGTCGATCCAGGCGCGGAACCGGGTCCACTCGCGGAGGAGGGCCTCGTGCGCGATCTCGACGGTCGGCTCCCGCGTGTCGGGATCGCGGTCGAACGAGAGCAGCCGGTGGCGCCCGAACGTGTCGATCACGGCGTCCATCGTCTGCGGGTCGGCGAGCGTCTCGAGCTCGGACCGGCGGACGCGCCGCCTCGTGTCCTCGGTGCCCTCGCCCAGGGTCACGAGCCGCAGGAACAGCTGCCGGCACGCCTCCTGCCCGGCCGGGTGCATCGGCTCGAACAGCTGCTCCGCCCGGCGCGCGAGGGCACCCGAGACCCGGCCGATCCCGCGGTAGGCGTCGAGCGTGAGCGTCCGGCCGTCGGCGCGCTCCGCGAGCTCGGTGAGCGCGTATTGCAGGAGCGGCAACGCGCCCGGGCGGTCGGCGACGTCGGCGATCATCTCGGCCAGCAGTCGCGGCTCGACGACGAGGCCGGCCTGATCGGCGGGGGCGACGATCGCGCGCTCGAGCTCCTCGGGGGACATCGGGGTGATCGCCTCGGTCCGCGCGGCGAGCAGGTCCCCGAAGCCGGGCACCGACAGGGGAGCGTCGTAGAAGTCCGCACGGAGGGTCGCGACGATCCGGATGCGGCTCTCGGGCTCGAGCCCGGCGGCCCGGATGCTCGCGAGGAACCGGCCCCGCTCGGCCTCGTCCTCCACCAGCGTGAAGACCTCTTCGAGCTGGTCGAGCACGATGAGGAGCTCGGCATCGGGAGCCGGCAGGATCCGGTCGACCACTCGGACGAGGCCGAGCTCGTCGCGTTCGAGCTCGTCGATGAGCGAGGGCGGCGGTTCGACGGCCACACCCATGAGGGCGGTCTCGATCTCGCGGAACGGGTGGCGGCTCGGGACGACCTCGATGACGTACCAGCGCTCGGATCCCGGGACCGCCCCTCGCCGAAGGGCCGGCACCAGGCCGGCGCGGACGACCGAGGACTTCCCCGACCCGGAGGGACCCACGACGGCGAGGAACCGCTCGGCGGGATCACCGTCGGCGAGGCTCCGGAGCAGGCGCTTCGTCACGCCCTCCCGCCCGAAGAAGTCGCCCGCGTCGGCCTCGAGGAAGGCCCGGAGCCCCTTGTACGGGTTGCGGATCGGGCCGCTCGGCACGGGAACGACCCGGGTGCCGTCCTCGAGCGCGCTCCGCAAGGCCGACGCCATCGTCGCGATGTCCTCGAACCGATCCGCGGGCGCCTTCGATGTCGCGCGCCCGAGGACGCCGTCGACTTCCCCGGGCAGGTCGGGCCGGACCGCGCGAACGGACGGCAGCGCGTCCCGCATGTGCCGGTCGAGCAACGCGGTCAGGGACGTCTCTGGGAAGGGGTGCTCGCCGGTCAGCATCTCGAACACGACGACGCCGAGCGCATAGACGTCCGACCTCGGGCTGGCCGGCTCGAGCCGGATCTGCTCGGGGGACAGGTACGCGGGCGTTCCACGCATCATCGTCCCCGTCGAGCGCTCCGGTGAGCCGGCGTCGAGCGCGACGCCGAAGTCCGTGAGGTACGCGTTGCCCTCCTCGTCGAGCAGGATATTCCCCGGCTTCACGTCGCGATGGACGACGCCCTGCCGATGCGCCGCCGAGAGCGCGGAGGCGACCTGCTCCGTGATCGAGACGACGCGCGCGGGGTCGAGCGGGCCCGCCTCGAGCAGCTCGTCGACGCTGCCGCCCCGCAGGTAGCGCATCACGAGGTACGCGGCATCGGGCTCGCGCCAGTAGTCGTAGAGCGGCACGACGTGCGGGTGCTCCAGGCGGGCCACGATCTGCGCCTCGTGATCGAACCGCCTCACGAAGTCGGGATGGTTGGCGAGCTCCGGATGCACGGCCTTGATCGCGACCTCGCGACCGACCTGGGGCTGGATCGCGCGGTGGACGACGCCGAACGCCCCCTCGCCGATCTGCTCCAGCAGCCGGTAGCCGCGCAACGGCTCGCCCTCGAGATCGAGATCGGGGTCCTCGCGGAGGATGCGCTCGTGCAGCCGGCGAAGGTCCGGCGACGGGTCCACCCCGAGCTCGCGGGCCAGACCGTCCCGAGCGCGTTCGAATGCCGCAAGCGCGTCGGCCGGCCGCCGCGACCGGTAGAGCGCGAGCATGAGCAGCTCCCACAGGCGTTCGCGAATCGGCAGCTCGCGCGTGAGCGCCTCGAGCTCGCCGACGACCTCCCCGTGGCGACCCTCGGCGAGGTCGGCCGCGATCCGCTCCTCGACCGCTTGGAGCCGAAGCTCGTTCAGCCGGGCGATCTCGGCCTCGAGCGAGGGCTCCGAGGACAGGTCGGCGTAGGCCGGTCCCGTCCACAGGCCGAGCGCCTCCCGCAGGATCGCGCCCGCGCGGCCGGGGCTGCCGTTGGCCAGCCGGGCTTCGTCCAGGAGGCGTTCGAAGCGGGTGGCGTCGAGCTCGTCCTCGCCGACGTGCAGGACGTAGCCCGGAGCCCGGCCCTCGATGCGCTCGGCGCCGAGCGCCTTTCGAAGGTGCGAGACGTAGCTGTGGAGCGTTCCCCGCACGGCCTCGGGGGGCTCCTCGCCCCAGACCCGGTCGATCAGGACATCCGCCGGCACGAGCTCGTTGGCGCGCACGATGAGGTGGGCGAGCACCGTCCGTTGCCTCGGCCCTCCGAGCGCCACGGGCTCGTCCTCGTGCGCCACCGCGAGCGGCCCGAGCACCTTGAAGCGCATCCGCGGACGGTACGCCCCAAGGCTGCGCTTGGGAAGGTTCGCCCTGCTCGGGAGGCTCATTCGTGCTCCTGGGACGGCCATGTGCGCACCCTGAGGCGCGAGCCTTGTAGGTCGCTTGAGGCGCTCGGGCCGGGAGTGGTCTCAACCGATCTCCAAGGCCTCGCAACCGGGCTCCAACGCCCGGAGGCCACCGTGTCCCCATGGACACGAAGACCGCATCGAGGCTCCTCATCCTGGTCCTGGCGGCGGCCGCCTTCGCGGGCGGAGACCCCCGGACCGAGGCCGAGCACGCCCACGAAGTGGTCGCCGACGGGGTCCGGGTGTTCGGCGCGGACGCCGAGCACGAGCGCCTGGTCCGGTGGGCCATGGGCCGGTACGAGCACGCGGGGCTTCGCGTCCCTCCGATCGACGTGCACTTCAACCCGGACGTGACGGGGTGCTACGGGCACCTCGGCTCCGAGCTCCGCGGTCGGATCGACATCTGCGTCGTCCTCGTGAGCGAGATCGCCCGCGACGCCCTGCTCCACGAGATGGGCCACGCCTGGGTCGACGCGAACGTGTCGGCGATCACCCGCGAGCGCTTCATGGGGATGCGCGGGCTGCACGTGTGGAACGACCCCGACGTGATCTGGGACGAGCGCGCCTCCGAGCACGCGGCCGAGACCCTCGCATGGGCCCTCGGCCACCGGTACCTCGCGCCGGGGATCCCCGATCACGCGCCCGAGCGGCTCA
>DATBLA010000104.1:0-30628 GCA_036555645.1 Actinomycetota bacterium | reverse complement strand
TCGAACGGGGCGATGCGATCCAGGTGCTCGCAGACGTCCGAGTAGATCGGCAGATAGAAGTCGCTCGCGGAGTAGTGCAGGAGCGCCTCGGCCTGACGGGTGATCGCGGCGACGACGTCGGGATGGGCGTGACCGGTCGAGGCGACGGCGATTCCCGCGTTGACGTCGAGGAACCGGTTCCCGTCGACGTCCTCGATGACCGAGCCCGCCCCGCGGAACGGGACGAGCTCGTACGCCCTTGGCAGCGAGGGGCTCGTGACCCTGCGGTCGCGCTCGATCCGCGCGCGCGCCTGCGGCCCGGGGATCTCGGTGAGGAGGTGCGGCGCGGTGGCGCGCGCCAGGTCCAGCGTCTCGGCGGTGCTCACTCCTCGATCACCGTGCGCGACTGCTCACGCAGGTAGAGCTGGACGTAGTAGGGCCCACCGCCAGCCTTGCCGGTCGTCCCCGATCCCTTCCATCCGCCGAACGGCTGCACGCCGGGCCATGCGCCCGTCGTGGCTCCCGCCCTGCGGTTCACGTAGACGACACCGGCCTCGATCCCGTTCAGCCACCGGTCGATCTCCGCCGTGTCCTCGCTGTAGAAGCCGGCCGTGAGGCCGTACTCGGTGTCGTTCGACAGGCGGATCGCCTCGTCGAGGTCGTCGTAGGGAGCCACGGCCACGAACGGGACGAACAGCTCCTCCTTCCAGATCCAGGAGTCGAGCGGGACCTCGACGACCGTCGGCTGCACGAACGTCCCCTTGCCGAGGTCGCCGTCGTCGAGCCGTTCGCCGCCCGTGACGACCGTGCCGATCTTCTTCGCCTCGTCGGAGGCGCGCTCGAACGTCGCGACCGCCGCGTCGTCGATGACGGGGCCGAGCCAGTTCTCGCGCTTGAGCGGGTCGCCGACCGCGATGGACTCGGTCTTGTCCTTGAGGATCCGAACGAAGTCGTCGTAGACGTCGCGGTGCACGTAGACGCGCGAGTTCGCCGAGCACTTCTGCCCCCCGAACCCGAACGCCGACCGCATCACGCCGTCGGTCGCCTTGTCCAGATCCGCCTTGTTCGTGACGATCGCCGGGTTCTTCCCGCCCATCTCGCAGATGACCGGCTTCGGGAAGTCCTTCGCGAAGTTCTTGTAGATCCCCATCCCGACCTCGTACGAGCCGGTGAACGTGATCCCGGCGACGTCGGGGTGGTTCACGATCTCGTCGCCCACCACGCTCCCGGGACCCGACAGGTAGTGGAAGACGCCGGCCGGAACGCCGGCGGCGCGGTAGATCTCGTACAGCTTCAGGCCCGTGAACACGCCCATGTGGGCGGGCTTGAAGACCACGGTGTTGCCCGCGACGAGCGCGCCCGAGGTCGGCCCCGCGGCCAGCGCCATCGGGAAGTTGAACGGGCTGATCACGGCCCACACGCCGTAGGGGCGGAGCACGTCGTAGTAGTCGCCCGGCGTCCCGAGGCCCGTCATCGGCGTGTGGAACCCGTCGTTGCGCTCGACCTCGTTCGCGTTCCACCGGATGAGGTCGGCGGACTCGGCCACGTCGCCCAGGGCCTCGAGCCGGTTCTTCCCGACCTCCATCGCCATGAGCGCCGACAGCTCGTAGGTCTGGTCGCTCATGAGGTCGGCGGCCTTGCGCATGATCGCGACCCGCTCCTGCCAGTCGAGCCCCGCCCACTCGTGGAACGAGGCCTTGGCAGCGGCGACGGCGTCGCGAACGTCCTCGCGCGTCCCCTGAGCGAACTCGCCGATGACTCCCCCGTCGATGGGCGAGCGGGCGGTCGCGGTCCCGGAGCCTTCGCGGGCCTCGCCGTTGACGTAGAGGGGATGCGTCTGGCCCAGCCATGATCGCGCGACCTCGATCCCGCGTTCGTAGGCCGCGTGCAGATCCTCGTTGTCCGCCGACATCGTGGCATAGGTGATCCGGGTGCCCTGCTCGCTCATCGGTGGCCTCCTTGGCGATGCGTGCCGGACGTGCGCACGCGGGCCCTCATCGTAGCGGCCGGCCGCGAGGCCGCCCATGGACGAAGGGCGGTCGTTGCTCGGGCTCGCGGGCCACCACAGATACGGGGTTCGGGCGCGGCGGGGCGTATCATCGGCCTCCCGTTGAGGCTCGTGACCTTCGACCGGAGGGGGCACCGGCGACTGGGAGCGCTCCTTGGGGGAGCGGTGGTGGACCTGCCCGACCTGGTCGGACACCCCGCCTTCCCCGACACCATGGAGCGTCTGGTCAGGAGCAACGGAGGCACCGTGCTCGATGCCGCCCGAGCCGCCCTCGAGCGCGACGAGGCAACCGCCTACGTCGTCGAGTCCCCACGCCTGCTCGCAGCCGTCATGCCGACGTCGCTGCGATCGGCGGACGCCGACGAGGGGCACCGTCGCGTGTTCGGCCCCGAGGACGAGATCCCGTGGCCCGCGGGAGCGGGATGGCTGGAGTTCCACCCGAAGATCGCGGCGTTGCTCCGCCGGCCGGTCGACGGCGAGATCGCCCAGGACGATACGCCGTCGGTCGTGTTCGGCTACACGCTCGTTGCCGACTGGTTCGCTCGAAGCGTGAACGGCGACCCGATGCCGACGCCCGCGGGCGTGCCCGTGTCGATCGGGCCGTGCGTCGTCACGGTGGACGACATCGACCCCCAGTCCGCGTTCGTCTCGGTGCGCGTCGACGGCGAGGAGTGGGTGAAGGGCAACCTCAACGGAACGGCGCGCAGCCTGCTCCGCGACGTCGCCCGGGCATCGCGCGACGAGCGCCTGGGAGCCGGGGAGGCCTTCGCGTCCGGACCGTTCGAGATCCCGGGACTCGAGCAGCGACTGTGGCCCGGCGCCGAGGTCGAGCTCGAGGCCGAGGGGATCGGCATCCTGCGGAACCGCCTGGGTCACTGACGGCGTCGCGGACGCCGAACCCCTGCGCGCGGGCTACTTCTTCGCGGCCTTGCGCTCGGCGCCCCGCTGCGCCGCCTTTCGCTTCTCCGCCTGCTTGCGCTTTCGCTCGCGATCGTGCGCCCAGCGCACCCTGGCTCGATCTCCGCGTCCCATGGGTTCTCCCGTCGTCGTGTCGGCCGGAGCCGACCTCGTGCTAGCTCTCGTCCTCGTCCCCGCCCTGCGCGAGCTCGGCGCTGCGGTGGCGGGCGGCGTCGATCGCGTTGAGGAAGGCGGCACGCACGCCGGCCTCCTCCAGATGACGGATCGCGGCGATCGTGGTCCCGCCCGGCGAGGTGACCATCTCGCGCAGCTCCACGGGATGCTTGCCGGTGTCGCGGAGCATCTTCGCCGAGCCGAGCATCGTCTGGATGATGAGCTCGGTCGCCACGTCCCTCGACAGCCCCAGGAGGATGCAGGCCTCGATCATCGCCTCGGCCAGCAGGAAGAAGTACGCGGGCCCGCTCCCCGAGGTCGCCGTGATCGCGTCGAGGTGAACCTCCTTCAGCCGGATCACCCTGCCCACGGAGCCGAGGAGCTGTTCGGCGACCTCGAGGTGAGCGTCGACCGCTTGGGCCCCCGGGGCCACGACCGACATCGCCTCGTCCACGAGAACGGCGACGTTCGACATCACCCGGACGACGGCGGCGTCGTCGGGCAGATGCTTCTCGACGAACGACGTCCGGATCCCGGCGGCAAAGCTCACGACCACCTGATCGCCGCGCACGTGCTCCCGGATCTGCGAGAGGAGGGCCTCCATGTCCTGTGGCTTGACCATGAGCACGAGCACCTCGGCCCACCGCGCGGCGTCCGGGTTCGACAGGGTGCTCGTCACGCCGTAGCGCTCGGCGAGCTCGTCGGCCCGCTCGCGACGCCGGCTCGTCACCATGATCTCGTCCACCGCTCGCCCGCCCGAGCGGATGAGGCCGGAGATGAGCGCCTCGCCCATTCGGCCGCCGCCGAGGAAGGCCACCTTGCGGTGCCCCGATGCGCCGGCCGCCTGTGGTGCCTCGGTCATTTCCTGGCCCATCGATCCCGTCCCGTCGAGCTCGTCTCGTCCCGTCGTGGATGCCCATGTTGGCAGGCCACACGGTGGGCCGTCGACCCGCCGAACGGCCGGAACTCGCGGGGCTAACTGCTCGATCCCGGGGGCTGCGCGATCCCCGAGCGCAGGAGCTCGAGGAACTCCCCGATCCGCATCTCCGAGCGGCCAGGGACCGGCGGCGACCGGTGGACGAGGCCCGGATCCAGCTCCTCGCTGCCAAGGGCGTCCTGGAGCCGCTCGGCGAGCCAGTCCACCATCGAGGCCATGAGCTCGACGTCGACGTCGTCGCGGAGCTCCCCCCGCTTCACGCCGAGCTCGACGAGATCGAGCGTCCCGTACGGATCCTCGCTGCGCATGTGCCGGTCGATCGGCCGCCGCAGGCGCAGGTCGGTGTCGTAGCGGCCGAGCATCGCCACCCGGTTCGGGACCCAGTCCTCCGCGGGGAACGCCTGCGCACGCCGCAGCCAGTACTCGAGGACCGCCCAGAAGCCGCGGTCGACGATCTCGCTCGGCGCGTCGAGCCAGGCAGGCAACCGGTCGACCGCCTCCTGGTAGGCGGCGAGGAACAGGCCGTCCTTGTTCCCGAAGTGGAGGAACACCGTGCCCTTTGCGACGCCGACCTCGGTCGCGATGTCCTCGACCCGGGCGCCTCGAAAGCCGTGCTCGGCGAAGTGTCGCATCGCGACCTCGACGATCCGCGCGCGACGCTCGCTCGGATCGGAGCTGCGGGAGGTCGACATCGTGTCCGAACCGTATCGGCGGACGGGGTCGCGGACAAACCGTCGGATCGGCGGCAACCCCGGGGCATCCCGGCGGACAAAGAGAGAACCCGAGGGACCTCCGGCTCGCCGGAAGCCGAAGCCTCCAGCCACCGTCGGCCCCTCGGGCTCAGGTGCTCCGAGCAACCTCTAACCGCCGTCTTGGTTTCCTGGCCGTAGACCCTTTCGTTGGGCTTTGGGGCCTCCCGAGCCTCCCCACCCGCACAGCCAGTTCGCTCTCCCGACCGTACAAGCAGGTGCGCCCAGTTGGCCTTACGGCTTTCCCAGGGGTCCCGACTTCGGTTCCCTGATTCGGCCGCTCCGGCTGCTCGGAGCGAGCGAAATGTAGCGGCGCCCGCAGCAAGGGTCAACCCGACGAACGCGCAGGTCACACGGCATATGCGCTGGTAGAGGGCGCGGGGAAAAGAGTGACAAGATCACGTCGAGTTCGTGAACGCGCGCGACACGATGCTCGTTACGCGTTGCGCTGCAACAGTTCCGGATAGCGCCGCGCGAACTCGTCGCGCGTGATGCTCATGATCGTGCGGTCGTATCGGCGGCCGTCGCTCTTGTGCGAGCGCGCTCGCAGCGTCGCGTCGGCTCGCATCCCGAGCCGCTCGTAGCGCCGCCTCAAACGATCGTCATCGATCCGGGCGGCCGTCCAGCAGCTCGCGATAGACGGAGAGCATCCCCGCGGCGGTCGCGTCCCACGAGAAGCGGAGCGAGCGCGCGACGGCGGCCTCGCCCATCCGTCGGGCCGCGCGAGCGTCGCCCAGGATCGCGAGGAGCCGGTCCGCGTGGTCGGCGGGGTCGTGCCCCTCCACGAGATGCCCGGTGACGCCGTCCTCCACCACGTAGCGGAGCCCGCCGACCCCGGCGCCGACGACGGGGGTCCCGCACGCCTGGGCCTCGAGCGCGACGAGGCCGAAGGACTCCGAGCGAGACGGGACGTGCACGACGTCGGCCGCCGCGTAGAAGTCCGCGAGCCGCGACTGCGGCTGGGGCGGGAACAGCATGACCCGCTCGCCGACGCCGAGCGCCGAGGCCAGATCCATGAGGCGGGCGACCTCGGCGCCGTGGTCCACGCCGCTCGGGCCGCCCACGATCGCGAGCACGACGTCCTGGGTGCCGTCCGGGTCCCGCGCGATCGCCTCGGCGAGCGCCCGAACGGCCACGTCCGGCCCCTTGTGCGCCTGGAGCCGGCCCACGAACAGGAGCAGCCGGACACCGGCGAGGTGCAGCCGCGCCCGTGCTTGATCGCGCGGTCGTGGGAAGAACAGGCCGTGATCGACACCCGGCGGGACGACCCGGACCCGGCTCGGGTCGGCTCGGTACAGCCCCACGAGCTGCGCCGCCTCCGCCGGCGTGGCCGCGATGAGCCGGTCGGCCTCGTCGATCACCCGCTCCTCGCCCGCGAGCCGGTCGGGCGACTCGGGCGGCTCCCCGCGCGAGAGCGAGTAGTTCTTCACCTTGCCGAGCGTGTGGAACGAGGCCACGAGCGGCACGCCCCAGATCTCGCGCGTGCTCCGGCCGACCCAGCCCGACAACCAGTAGTGCGTGTGGACGAGGTCGTACTCCGTGCCGCCGGCGCGGGCCCACCGAAGCACGCCGCCCAGGAACTCGGGCAGGTAGCGGGCCAGCTCCTCCTTCGGGACCGGCGCCGCAGGACCCGCCTCGACCCGGATCAGGCGCGATCCCGCACCCATCTCCTGCATCGCGGGCAAGGACTCGCCCCGCGCGCGCGTGAAGACGTCGACCGCCACGCCGGCGCCAGGCAATCGCTCGGCCGCATGACGGATGAACACGTTCATCCCGCCCGAATCCCCCGATCCGGGCTGGTCGAGCGGCGACGTGTGGAGGCTGACGATGGCGATCCGCGGACCGTCGACGGGCTCGACGGCGCCTCCACCCGCGTCCCGGTCGGGCGTCGAGTCGCTCATCTCGGGCATGGTACGCCCGGCGCAGCGATCGAACCGTCCGAGTCGAACTACCCGGAGGTGCGGCGCAGCCGGAACCGCGAGACGAGCTCCCCGACCGGCCGGCCCCCGCCGCGAACGACCGGCCTGGCCACCCGGTGCAACCGCTCGAGCTGTCGCTCGTCGAGCACGCCGAGGAGGCCGAGCGCGCGAAGGAGCGCGGGCGAGGCCGCGCGGTCGGACCCGTCGGCGATCCTCACGGCGACCCCGATCCCCGCGTCGAGCACCGCGGCGCAGTGGAGCCCCTCCGCCCCCACCTTGCAGACGACGTTCGGCGCCTCGGACATGATCGCGGTGTCCGACCGGCCCGTTCCCGCCACGAGGAAGGGAAAGGCGCGCATGGCCGAGACCGCGGTCGCCGCGCCCGGCCCCCAGGCCCCGAGCGTCTCGGGCGAGGCGAGCCGCGCGAACAGCGTCGCCATCGCCGCCACCGAGACGCCGTGCACGGGGGCCCCGCACCCGTCCACGCCGATCGCCGGGTCCATCCCGGTCCCCCTCCGAACGGCTCGCACGATCGCCCGCTGGAGGGGATGTGACGGCTCGAGGTACGTGGCGGGATCCATGCCGGACCTGACCGCCGCGGCCAGCATCCCCGCGTGCTTGCCCGAGCAGTAGTGGTACACGCGGGCGGGGCGGGCCGTTCGGACGACGTCGTCGGGGCGGCTCGGGCGATCGGGCGGGCATCCGAGGTCCCGTTCGGCGACCCGGCCGAACCGCAGCAGTCGGCGAACGGTCCGCACGTGCACGGGCTCGGCGTTGTGGGACGCGCACATGATCGCCACGAGCTCTGGCGGAGGAGGCTCACCGAGCGCGCGCAGGGTGACGGCGGCCTGGAGCGGCTTCATCGATGAACGGGAGAAGATGAGCCGGTCCGGGTCCCCGGCCGATGCGATCAGCCTCCCCTTCGCGTCGCAGACCGCGACATGGCCCAGATGCGTGCTCTCCTCGACGCCCGATCGCACGACTCGAACGAGGGGGGTCGCCGCCGGCATGGCTCACAGCCTAGAAGCCCTCTCGATCACCCGCTCGATGTGCGGCGTGAGGTCAGCCGGCGTGGTGGAGCGCCGCGAGGAGGTCCTCGTCCTCGCCCGGCGGGTCGTCGATCATGCCGATGAACGCGTGCACGACGTCGGGATCGAACTGGGTGCCGGCGCCGCGGCGGACCTCGGAGAGAGCGCGGTCGACGCCGATGGAGCCCCGGTACGGGCGGTCGCTCGTCATCGCGTCGAACGAGTCCGCGACCGAGAAGATGCGGGCCGCGAGCGGGATCTCCTCTCCCGAAAGGCCGTCGGGATAGCCGCTGCCGTCGAACCGCTCGTGGTGGTGACGGATGAGGTCGATCGCCTCGGACAGGAACGCGATCGGTGCCACGATCTGCGCCCCGATGATCGGGTGGTTCCGCATGACGGTCCACTCGTCCAGCGAGAGCGGGCCGGGCTTGCACAGGATGTGCTCGGGGATCCCGACCTTGCCGATGTCGTGGAGGAAGAACCCGTACCCGAGCGTGGGATCGTCCGCGATCGCGGGGTCGATGCGGCGGGCCAGCGCGAGCCCGTAGGCCTGCGTCCGATCCAGGTGTCCCCTCGTCGTGCGGTCCTTGGCCTCGATCACGGTGGCCAGGCTCTTCATCGTTGCGAGGTAGGTCTCCTGGAGGCTTTCGAGCACGATCTGCAGCTCGGCGTTGCGTGCCCGCTCGAGTCGGTACAGATCGCCCAGCTCGCGTGCGAAGACGATGAGCTGTTCGTGGACCGCCGGCATCTCAGGGTCCGTGACGTACCCCGGCGCCGACCCGATGTGGGCGGGCTCGCTCATGTGTTGGGGCCGCGCTGCACCGGTGACCGGCGCCGAGCGGGGCCCTAGCCTGCGGGAACGGCCCACAGCGGTCCATAGGGCCGAGGACCCAAAAGCCCCTGGTCCCGGCCGCTCCCGTCGCCCGACACGCGGTGGGGCGGTCGGTGTCGCTCCGTATCCCCCGCGCGGCCCACGGCACGCCTCCCGTTTCGGGGAGTCATGGCGACCGGGCCGAGCCTCCGGTCGCCTCAGGACAGGACGAGGGAGGGGTCGTCCCGATAGCGGCGCTTGAGCTCCTCCTGGAGCGCGTCCATCGCGGTGAGGACCTCCCCGCGGGCCGCGGAGACCTCGCGCTCCTCGGCCACCAGGAGGTCCACGGCTTCGGCGAGGCGCTCGTCGTCCAGTGAGCCGGGGTCGGACAGGCCCGCATCGGCCACGAGACGCTCCACCCGGCGGCGCGCGTGGAGCATCTCCTCGTCCGGGAGTCCGACCTTCACGGCCTCGCCACGGGAAGGCCCGCGGGGCTCGGCCGCCAGGATCGAGGAGAGGCGATCCACGAGGCTCCCCTGCTCGCCGCCTCCGCCCCGGCGCTCGACCTCCGCCCGGAGGATCTCCGCGCGTCCCTGCACGAGGCGGCGAAGCAGCGACAGGTACTCGCGCTCGGCGAGGCAGTCGTCACGGCGCTCGCGGAGCTCCTCGAGCGACAGCCCCTCGAGCCCTTCCACGAACTCCTGTCGCCGGATCCGATCGATCCGCCGGTGACCGCTCTGATCGCTCATCGGATCAGCATCGTAGCGCGAGCCGAAGCCAGAACCGACCTCCCGGCGATCAGCAGACCGCGCGAAGGAGCGAGTAGGGGTTGATCGCCGATCCACCGCCGGGATGCCACTCGAAGTGCAGGTGGTTGACGGACCCGGCGTTGCCGGTGCTGCCGACGTAGCCGATCACGGTCCCGGTCGACACGCTCCCCGAGGCGCCGCTGTAGCTCGACAGGTGCGCGTAGAACGAGTAGCCGCCCGAGCCGTGGACGTAGGCCTGGAGCCCGCCCGAGCTGCTCGAGGAGCGCGACACCGTTCCGGAGTGAGCCGCGACGACGGGGGTTCCGAACGGCGAGATCATGTCGGTCCCCTGATGGGTGTGCCCCGACCGGGGCCATCCGAAGGAGTCGACGAACGAGTTCGGCCCGGCCACGGGACAGACCTGGATCGCTCCCCCGCTGCCGCTGGGGAGCGGCGTCTGCCCGAGGATCACCAGACGCTTGGCCGCCGCCACCTCCTCGCGGTAGCGCTCGGTGAGCTCGGCGACGCGGGAGGAGATCTGCGCGAGCTCGTCGTCGATCTGGTCCTGGACGGCGGCGAGCGCCGCGGTCTGCTCGCTCTGCCGTTCCTCCAGCACCAGGAGGTCGTCTCGCACGCGCCGAAGCTCCTCCTGCGAGACCTCCTGCTCGTACACGAGATCGACGTCGTCCTGCGCCATCGAGTCGAGGAACGCGAGCCGGTCCGAGAACTCCGTGAACGAGCCCGAGGACAGGAGCAGATCGATCGTGCTCGCGGGCCCGTTCGTGAAGGCCAGGACGGCGCGCCGCGTCAGCCGGGTCTCGATGCGTTCGACCCGCTCCTCGAGGTCCTTGATCCGACCTCTCGTGAGGACGATCTCCGACTGCGTCTCGTCGAGCCGGACCGTGGCCTCGTGCCAGCGCGCGGTCGCCTCGTCGAGCCGGGCCTGCACGCGGGCCATCTCCGCCTTCGCGGCGTCGAGCTGTTCCTTCGTGCCGGCGAGCGCGGGGCTGATGCCGATGACGCTCACGGCCAGCAGCAGCGCGAGGAGCGTTCGGGGTCGGGTTCTGCGAGCGGTCGTGCGGACCTCCAGTCGTCGGCCGCCGCCGGGCGCGCGCGAGGCTATCAAACCCCTAGCCCTCGCGCATCGCGGCGATGAGGATGTCGGCGACCTCGGGCCGGCTGAACTCGATCGGCGGTCGTTCGCCTCCGCGCAACATCTCTCGGACCTTCGTTCCGGACAGCGACACGCGCTCGTGCTCCCCGTGCGGGCACGTCTTCGGCGACCCCATGCCCTCGCAGGCGTTGCACCAGAACGAATGCTCGAATTTCAACGGCGTGATCCCGAGCTCGTCGGGCTCGAAGCGCTCGAAGATCTCCTGGGCCTCGTACGTGCCGTAGTAGGACCCGACGCCCGCGTGGTCACGGCCGACGATGAAATGCGTGCACCCGTAGTTCTTCCGGCAGATCGCGTGCCAGACGGCCTCCTTGGGCCCGGCGTATCGCATCGCCGCCGGGAACACCGAGACCATCGCGCGGTCCTTCGGGTAGTACCCCTCGAAGAGCGCTTCGTAGCACCGCATCCGCACGTCCGCGGGGACGTCGTCGCCCTTCGTGGCTCCGACGAGCGGATGCACGAGGAGCCCGTCGACGATCTCGAGCGCGCACTTCTGGATGTACTCGTGGGCCCGATGGATCGGGTTGCGCGTCTGGAACCCGACCACGGTGCTCCACCCACGCTCGGCGAACGCCGCTCGCGTCTGCGCGGGCGTGAGGCGGTACTCGATGAAGTCGTCGTGCTCGGGCAGCCCGATGGCGCGGACCGGACCGGCCAGGCAGAAGTCCCCCGCCTCGTGCAGGGCACGCACGCCCGGGTGCTCGAGATCCTGGGTGCCGAACACCCCCACGGCTTCCTGCTCGCGGTCGCGCTGGAAGACCTGGTCGACGTCGAGGATGGCGAGCGGTGGCGCGCCCTCCCCGGTCACGAGCGCGACCGAGTCGGCGCCACCGATGCGTTTCACGTCCGCGTCCGTGAGCGAGAGCGTGACCGGGATCGACCACGCCAGCCCGCCGGTCAGGCGCATCGACTCCAGGACGGATCGGTAGTCGGGCTCGCCCTGGAACCCGGTGAGCGGGGACAGCGCCCCGACCGTGAGCATCTCGAGGTCGGAGAGCTCGCGCTCGCTCACCACGAGCTTGGGCAGGTGGTCGGCCTCGCGCCGGACCTCGTCGATCCGGTCCGCGGGCACGCGAAGATCGACGAGGGTGCCGCCGTGCGGCGCGATCGTCTGTTGGGTGGACATGGGTCATCGACCTTTCGAGTCGTCGTGGGACGGCCATCAGGATAGCGGGGGGCGGCCGGTTCACGGCCGGGACCTATACTGCCGGTCCACTCGAGGGGGCCCGATGCCCGACGCGCGCTTGTCCGACGAGGACGTCCTCGCGCTCAACCGGCGATTCGAGAGCGCGCATCCGCGCGAGATCCTGGAGTGGGCGCTCGCCGACTCGGGCATGACGGATGTGGCCATCGCCTCCGCGTTCCAGGCGGAGGGCACGTGCGTGATGCACATGGCCGCGCAGATCCGTTCGGACGTCCCGATCCTGTTCCTCGAGACCGGGTTCCACTTCGCCGAGACGCTGGAGCTCAAGCGCCGGCTGACGCAGATGCTGGGGCTGGAGGTCATCGATCTCACCGGGCCGTACACGCCGCAGACCCAGGCCGCCGAGCTCGGTCCCCGGCTGTACGAGCGCGACCCGGATCGCTGCTGCGAGATCAACAAGGTCCGGCCGATGCTCGACGCGCTCCGGGGACGGGACGGGTGGATCACCGCGTTCCGGCGGGACTCCTCGCCGACCCGGGCCAACGCCCCGATCGTCGAGCAGTACGACCTCGAGCCCGGCCGGTTCATCGTGAAGATCAACCCCGTGGCCGCCTGGAGCCGCCGCGAGGCGTGGGCCTACCTGAAGGAGCACGGTCTGCCGCACAACCCGCTGTACGAGCTCGGGTACGCCTCGATCGGGTGCGCCCCGTGCACCCGGCAGCGGTTCCCCGGCGAGCCCGACCGCGCGGGGCGATGGGCCGGGCTGTCGAAGTGGGAATGCGGGATCCACGAGCGCGAGGCCGCGGGACGGACCTCGGCGAGCGCGGCGAGGAGCTAGGCCACCACCCAGAGCGCCTCGGGGGCGAGGTCGACCTCGAGCCGCCGATGATCGCCGAGCGAGTCGCCGTCCACCTGGACGGGGAACGGCGCCGACGACGTCACGAGCACGTGCTCGGCGTCGTGGACGTAGTCGATGTCGCGTCCGTGGACGTGGCGCGCCGATCCGAACACCTGCCAGGCGATCCTCGGCACGCTCCTGCGCGCGAGCTTTCGCACCGACAGGACGTCGAGCCCGCCGTCGAGCGAGGCGTCCGGGGTCATCCGGATCGGCCGCTCCTTGTAGTACGTGTACGGGTCGGTCCTTCCCACCATGACCGAGAGCGACGGGATCGGGGCCTCGCCGTCGATCGTGACCTCGAGGTCGGCCGAGCGACCCGCGTACCCGACGAGCAGCTCCCAGGCGACCGCGCGGAACGCGGCCCGGTCGAACTTCGTCTTCGTCGCGGGGAACTTGTCGTCCAGACGCCGCATCGCGGCCGCATCGACCCCGGCGCCGCAGTTCACGGCGAAGTAGCGGCCGTCGGCCACCCCGAGCGAGAGCTTGAAGGACTCGTCGTCGAGCGCCTTCGCGATGAGGACACCGGTCGCCTCGACCGGGTCCAGCGGCAGGCCGAGGGCGCGGACGAGGATGTTCGTCGCGCCTCCGGGAAGCACGCCGAGGGCGGTCTCGGTGCCGGCGAGCGCGTTCACGGCTTCGTTGATCGTCCCGTCTCCGGAGAAGACGACGACGAGGTCCATCCCGTCGGCGGCCGCCTGGGCCGCCAGCTCCGAGGCGTGCCCTCGCTCCTTCGTCTCCGCCACCTCCAGCCGGAAGTCGGCGGACAGGGCCTTCTCGATGACCGCGAGCACCGGTTGGGAATAGGTGCGGGCCACCGGGTTGACGACGAGGAGGAGTCGCTGGAAGCGCATCGGGACGATGCTCAGTATCGCAGGGACCGGGCGAGTGTCGAGCGTGCGGCTATGGGTCGGTCGGCCTACGACAGCCACCCGAGACCGGAGGCAGGAGCGCCACCTCCTCACCCCCCGTCAACGGCGTGTCGGGGCTCGCGCGGTCGCCGTCGACGACGACGGACCCGGCCCGCGCGATCTGCTCGAAGCGCGTCCCGAATCGCTCGGCGAGGGCCCGGACGACGTCGTCGACGGTCTCCCCCTCGGCCTCGACCTCGGCGTCATCGGCGAGCTCGCGGAGCGCCGCGAACAGTCGAACGCGCACGGTCGCCATGACGAGATGCAGGCTATCGCCGCGAGAGGGCAGCCTGTACCCTCGGACGGGCCATGTCTGGAATCGTCCTGCTCACGGACCGGTCGGCGGACGAGGTCCTGCCCGCTGCCTCGGATCTCCTGCTGGACCTGAAGACCCAGCCGCTGTCGGCCGCGGGGCTCGAGGACGTGCTCGCGCTCGGCTCCGAGGCCCTGCTCGTCGATGCGGCGGAGAACCCCGGGCACGGACACGGGGTCCTTCGAGCGCTCCACGATCTCCAGCCGGGCGTCCCGGTCCTCGTGGTCGTGGAGCGCCGCGACCTCGAGCGGTTCCGGTGGGAGGAGGTGGCCGACGAGCTGTTGTTCCCCGGGGCCCCCGAGGCCGAGATCCGCCTGCGGCTCGCGATGCTGCGGCGGCGATTCGGGAGCGGGGAGGTCGCGACGGTCCATCTGGGGCCCCTCCTGCTCGACACGGACACGTATCGAGCCAGCGTGCGCGGCCGCCAGCTCGACCTCACCTTCAAGGAGTTCGAGCTGCTCAGGTTCCTCGCGGAGCGCCCGGGCCGGGTCTTCACGCGTCCGGGCCTCATGCGCGAGGTCTGGGGAACCGACTTCTACGGCGGCACGCGCACCGTCGACGTCCACATCCGCCGCCTGCGGGCCAAGCTGGGCTCAGAGCACGAGGGGCTCATCGAGACGGTGCGCGGCGTCGGCTACCGCGCCGCCGACCTCTGACCGGTTTCGGATCGGCCCCCGGGCGGTACCGTTAGGGCGACATGTCGTGGAGTCGCGAGGTCGGTCGGGTCGTGGACGATCTGGAGGACGCCGTCGCCGACGGCGTCGAGGCGTCCCGTGAGTTCCTGGCCTCGCCGACCGGACAGCGAGTCCGAAGGATCGTCGCCGGAGGGCTCGTGCTCGCCGCGCCGATCATCTTCCGCCACCCGTTCTTCCGAACGCCGATCGGCCGGGTCATCGTGCTGGCCGGCGGCGCCGCGATCCTGACGAAGGCGGCCGACGCGATCCGCGACTGGGAGCCCGTTCCCCCCAACCCACCGCCGTTCACCCAGAGTTAACCGCGCGGAAACACCCCGCCGGCGAGGGCCTCCTACCCTGGGACTCGTCCACCGATCGAAGGGGGAACGCCCAGGGATGGCCACCACAGCGAAGGACGTCCTGGCCCTGGCCCGCGAATCGGGAGCCGAGATCGTCGATCTCCGGTTCTCGGATTTGCCGGGTCTCATGCAGCACTTCTCGATCCCGGCATCCGAGCTCACCGAGGAGAGCTTCGAGGACGGGCTCGGGTTCGACGGCTCCTCGATCCGCGGGTTCCAGGAGATCCAGGAGTCGGACATGCTCCTCGTCCCCGACCCCGCGACCGCGTGGCTCGACCCGTTCACCCGACACGTCACGTTGAACCTGAACTGCTTCGTCAAGGATCCGGTCACGGCGGAGATGTACTCGCGGGACCCGCGGTACATCGCCCGCAAGGCCGAGCTGTACCTCCAGCAGACTGGCATCGCCGACACGTCGTTCTGGGGCCCGGAGTGCGAGTTCTACATCTTCGACGCGGTCCGGTTCGATCAGAACCAGCACGAGGGCTACTACCACCTCGACGCGATCGAGGGCGTGTGGAACTCCGGCCGCGAGCGGGAGATCTCGGGTGAGCCCAACCTCGGCTACAAGCCGCGCTACAAGGAGGGGTACTTCCCCTTGCCGCCGATGGACCACTACCAGGACCTGCGTTCGGAGATGGTGCTGAACCTCGAGAAGGTCGGGATCAAGATCGAGGTCCACCACCACGAGGTCGGCACGGCCGGTCAGGCGGAGATCGACATGCGGTACTCGACGCTGCTGGCCACCGCCGACAACGTCATGAAGTACAAGTACGTCGTCAAGAACACGGCGAGGCAGGCCGGCAAGACGGTCACGTTCATGCCGAAGCCGATCTTCCAGGACAACGGCTCGGGCATGCATACGCACCAGAGCCTGTGGAAGGACGACGAGAACCTGTTCTGGGACGAGGTCGGCTACGCCGGCATCTCGGACATGGCCCGCTGGTACATCGGAGGTCTCATCGCCCATGCGCCGTCGCTGCTGGCGTTCACCAACCCCACGACGAACTCGTACCGCCGCCTGGTCCCGGGCTACGAGGCGCCGATCAACCTCGTCTACTCGCAGCGGAACCGGAGCGCGTGCGTGCGCATCCCGCAGTACTTCAAGAACCCCGGCGCGAAGCGGCTCGAGTTCCGCACGCCCGATCCGTCGTGCAACCCCTATCTCGCGTTCGCGGCGATGCTCATGGCGGGGATCGACGGCGTGAAGAGCGAGATCGAGCCGCCCGAGCCGATGGACAAGGACCTGTACGACCTCCCGCCCGAGGAGAAGGCGTCGGTCCGTCAGGTCCCCGGCTCGCTCGAGGAGGTGCTCGACGCGCTCGAGTCCGACCACCAGTGGCTGCTCGAGGGCGGGGTGTTCACGCAGGACGTGATCGACACGTGGATCGAGTACAAGCGGTTGCACGAGGTCGACGCGGTCCGGCTGCGGCCCCACCCGCACGAGTTCGCCCTGTACTACGACCTCTGAGCGACCGCACCGGGAGACGCGGCAGGGAGCTCCGGTGTCGCCGGGCGTAGCCTTGCGACCGCCGTGCCAGACCGATTCGTCCCCACGCCCGATCCGATCCACCTCGGGTCGACCCTCGGTCCCCTCTGGCGCGGCCGGGGCGACGCCACGATGCGGCTGGAGGCCGGCTCGGTCGTCCGCGCGTCGCGCACGCCCGAGGGACCGGTCTCGGTTCGGTTCGCGCCGGCCGAGGGCGGCATCCAGGTCCGGGCATGGGGGCCGGGGTCCTCGTGGATCCTCGAACGGGCGCCCGCGTGGTGCGGCGCGCTCGACGACGTGTCGGGGTTCGATCCGCCGGCGGGCCTCGTCCGCGAGATCTGGCGGCGAACACGGGGCATGCGCATCCCGCGCACCGGCCTCGTGACGGAGGCCCTGGTCCCGGTCATCCTCGAGCAGAAGGTCACCGGGGCGGAGGCCCGGCGCGCCTATCGGAAGCTGACGGCCGCGCTCGCCGAGCCGGCCCCGGGCCCGCTGGGGCTCTCGCTCCCGCCCGAACCCGCTCGCGTCGCCGAGCTCGGGTACCACGAGTTCCACCCGTTCGGGGTCGAGCGCCGGCGCGCGGAGCTCATTCGGGAGGTCTGCTCGCGAGCCGCGTGGGTCGATGCGACCGCGGACCTGCCGACCGGGGAGGCCGGGGCTCGCCTCGGGCTCCTGCGGGGGATCGGCCCGTGGAGCGTCGCCGAGGTCGCGCGCGTCGCCCTCGGCGATGCCGACGCCGTCTCGGTCGGCGACTTCCACCTGAAGCATCAGGTGGCGTGGGCGCTCGCCCGCGAGCCGCGTGGCACGGACGACCGGATGCTCGAGCTCCTCGAGCCCTACCGGCCCCACCGCGGGCGGGTCCAGCGACTCGTCGAGGCGAGCGGGCTGCGGGAGCCGGCGTTCGGGCCGCGGATGGAACGCCGCTCGATCGAACGGCTCTAGGCGGGGGCTCCTTCGAGCACGCTCGTGCACTGCGGGCACCGGGACGCGGCGACCGGGATGTCCGACGCGCAGAACGGGCAGCCCTTCGTCTTCGCGTCCTTCGCGCGGGTCGCCCGGTTGTAGGCCTTCACGACGAGGAACAACACGAACGCCACGACGACGAACGTGAAGACCGCGTTGAGGAAGCTGCCGTACCTGATGGTGCTCTCCCCGATGTCGATCTTCAGCGCCCCGAAATCGGGCTGTCCGAAGATCGCGGCGATGATCGGCGTCACGATGTCCGCCACGAACGAGGCGACCACGGCCGCGAAGGTGAGCGCCATGATGAACGCGACCGCGATCTCGACGAGGTTGCCCCGCGTGAGGAACTCCCTGAACTCCTTCAGCATCACGACCTCCGATCGGCAGTCATGGTCCGACCCTATCCTCGCGAGAGGTCACGTGGGGAGGAGCGCGTCCGCCTCCATCTCGACGAGCCATCGCGGGTCCAGGAGTCCGGCCACGACGACCATCGTGCTCGTGGGCCGCACGTCGGCGAAGACCTCGCCGTGTGCCCGTCCCACCTCCTCCCAGATGTCGGGCCGGGTGAGGTAGGCGCGCGTTCGAACGACGTGCTCGGCCCCGGCGCCCGCCTCGGCGAGGGCGCCGAGGACGATCTCCAGGACCCGCCTCGCCTGCCCGTACGCGTCCGCCGGCGGGTCGCCGCCGTCGGGCATGATCGGTGCCGTGCCCGAGACCGCGACGTGGTGGCCGTCGACGACGGCACGGGAGAATCCGATGACCGGCTCGTACGGCGAGCCGGACGCGACGTGCCTGCGTGCTCCCATGGTCAGCCCTCCTCGTAGAAGACGCGTTCCATCGCTCGCCGCGCGCGCCGCGTGATCCGGCGGTAGTCCTCGAGGAACGTCTGGCGCGGGTACTCCTCGTAGCCGAGCCGGCGCGCGAGCGCGAGCTGGTCCTCCGGCGAGCCGGGGATCGCCTCGGCGTGCACCCGCCGGTCGACCTCGAGCGCGTTCTTCACGTCGGACAGGTAGATGAACGCCTCGCCGAGCGCGAGCGCGGCACCGTCCTCGATGAGCCTGCGCTCGGCCAGCCGCTCGATCGCCTCGAGCGTCCGCGAGGTGCGGATCTCCGGATGGCGTCCCCCGAACCGCATCAGCGACAGCTCGACCGCGAACTGGACGTCCGCGAGCGACCCGTAGCCGAGCTTGAAGTGGAATCGCGCCGCCTCGGGGGGGCGCACGCGTTCGCGCTCGATCCGCTCCCGCATGCGCCGGATCTCGCCGACGCGATCGACGGGGAGGTACTCGGCGAAGGCGACGTCGTGCGCGAACGCGCAGAATCGGCGCCCCAGCATCTCGTCGCCCGCGACGAACCGGACGCGCGTGAGGGACTGGAACTCCCACGTCTGCGCGTACCGCTCCCAGTACTCCAGGTAGGCGGCGAGCGATTTCGCGAGCGGACCGCTCCTGCCCTCGGGACGCAGGTCCGCGTCCGGCTCCCACCCCGCGTCGCGGATCCCCGACAGCGTGCGCTCGCCGATCGCGGTCGCCTGCCGGAACGCGCCGGCGCCCTCGCCCTCGTAGACGAACACGACGTCCAGGTCCGAGGCGAAGTTCAGCTCTTGTGCGCCGAGCTTGCCCAGCCCGATGACGGCGAACGGCAGGTCTGGGGACGCGTCGGCGAGCGCCTCGGCGACGACACGGTCGGCGACGCCGGCGAGCGCGAGACCCGTGTCCTTCGGCGCGAGCTCTCGCGCCGCGTACCGGGCGGCGACCTGGACGAGCGCCGCCTGGACGTCCTCGGGAGGACGATCCGCCTCGAGCGCCAGCACGCGATCGGGATCGGCGGCGAGCAGGTCGGTCGCGAACGAGCTCGCGGCCACGACGTGGGCGAGCCGGCGAGCGGCGCCCGGGTCGTTCGCCAGCGCGTCCGCCACCCGGGGGCCGGCTGCCGCCGCGACCCGCTCGAGCCTGACGAGGGCGGCATCGGGATCGGCGGACAGGGCGAGCGCCGGCGCGATGACCGGGAACACGTTCGCGAGGACCTTCCCGAGCCGGGTGGCCGGATCGACGAGACGAGCCAGCACCTCGTAGGCGGCGCCCGGCGCCGCGAACCCGAGCCCGGCCAGCAGCTCCAGCGTGGCGTCTCGATCGACGCCCGGACGGGGCGCGCTCCTGCCGGCGAAGGACTCGAGCAGCGGTCGGTAGAACAGGCGCTCGTGGAGCCCCCGGACGAGCGAGGTCCGTCGCTCGTAGGCGGCGGCCAGGGCGGCCGCGTCGTCCAGGCCGAGCGAGCGGGCCAGCGTGGTGCGCGCTCCGGCATCGAGCGGAAGCTCGTGGGTCTGAAGGTCGCGGACCATCTGGAGCCGGTGCTCGAGCGTGCGCAGGAACCGGTACGCGTCGGCGAGGGCAGCGGCGTCCTCCTCGGCCACGTATCCGTGCTCGGCGAGCGCGGCGAGCGCGGCGAGGGTGTTCGGCTCGCGCAGGTCCTCGTCCCGGCGCCCGTGGACGATCTGCAGGAGCTGGACGGCGAACTCGACGTCTCGGATCCCTCCCCAGCCGCGCTTGACTTCGGTGCCCGACTTGCCGCGAGCGCGGACGTACTCCTCGAGCCGGACCTTCACCTCGCGGACCTCGTCGATCGTCCGCGGCTCCAGCTCGTCGGGGAAGACGATGGGGGCGACCGCCCCGATGAACGCCTCGCCGAGATCGGCCCGGCCGGCCACCGGACGAGCCTTGATGAGCGCCTGACGCTCCCACGTCGCCGCGTGGGACTCGTAGTACGTGCGCATCGCCTCGAGCGAGCGGGACAGGGCGCCGGCGCGTCCGCCGGGCCGGAGCGCGGGGTCGACCCGGAGCGCGATGCCCTCGGCGGTCGGCTCGGAGAGCAGGCGGACGAAGGCGGCGCTGGCCCGCTCGGCGGCGTCCTGACGCTCCGCTCCGGATCCGTCGTGAACGAACACCACGTCGACGTCGGAGGCGTAGTTGAGCTCGCGGCCGCCGAGCTTGCCGAGCGCGATCACCGCCACGTCCGGGGCCGCATCGAGCGCGGCGGCCCCGGTGCACGCCTCGGCGATCGCCGACAGCTCTCCCACGACGTCCTCGAACGGCGCGCCCGACAGGTCGCGGGCGGCGACCCGGAGCATCCCCCGTCGCCGGAACCGGCGCAGGCCGTCGCGGACCCCGAGCCGGCCGGCGTCCTCGGCGAGCTCGCCGTCGAGCTGCGCCCGCGACCGGGTCGACACGTCCGCGAGCGCGCACGCCTCGGCGGGATGGGCCGCGAGGAAGTCCCCGGCAGCGGTCGAGAACCCGAGCAACCGGACGGCGACCGGCAGCACGTCGTCGCGAGCGATCACGTCCCGCGCGCCCGGGTCCTCGATGATCCGCGACAGGGCCGTGCGCGCGCGTTCCGGATCGGGCGCGCCGGCGCACGCGCGCTCGAGGACCTGCGGGCTCAGCACCGGCTCGCGTGGAGGCCACCGACCATCCCGCCGATTATCGTCGGCGAGGCGGCGCACGCACGCCGCACGCACGCCCCCGCGACCGCCGGCGCCGAGAGTTAACGGCGCCGTAACGGCGACTCGACCGGCACCCTCTACCCTGCCGGCATGCCGCTGTCCGACGAGGCCGAGTACGTCCTTCGCGCGATCGAGGAACGGGGGATCCGCTACGTCCGGCTGTGGTTCACCGACGTCCTCGGATTCCTGAAGTCCTTCACGATCACGTCGCAGGAGCTCGAGGGCGCATTCGCCGAGGGGATGGGGTTCGACGGGTCCTCGATCGACGGCTTCAGCCGGATCCAGGAGTCGGACATGGTCGCGGTCCCCGATCCGTCGACCTTCCAGCTGATCCCATGGGCGACCGAGGCGCAGGGCGCCCGCATGTTCTGCGACGTCCTCAACCCGGACGGATCCCCGTTCGAGGGCGATCCCCGATTCGTGCTGAAGCGACAGCTCCGGCGCGCGGCCGACCTCGGCTACACGTTCTACGTGGGGCCCGAGCTCGAGTACTTCTACTTCCGAAGCGTCGACGAGCCCGCGTTCCTGGACCAGGGGGGCTACTTCGACGAGACGCCGCTCGACGTCGCCACGGACTGGCGCAAGCGGACGGTGGCGTACCTCGAGTCGATGGGCATCCCCGTCGAGTACGTGCACCACGAGGTCGCGCCCAGCCAGCACGAGATCGACCTGCGGTACACGGACGCCCTCACGATGGCCGACAACGTCATGACGTACCGGCTCACCGTGAAAGAGGTCGCGCAGGAGTTCGGGATCTACGCGACGTTCATGCCCAAGCCCGTCCAGGGCGTGAACGGCAGCGGGATGCACACGCACCAGTCGTTGTTCCAGGGAGATCGAAACAGCTTCTTCGAGGAAGGGGACGAGTACCACCTGTCCCGAACGGCGAAGCAGTACATCGCCGGGATCCTCGCCGCCGCTCCGGAGATCACGCTCGTGACGAACCAGTGGGTGAACTCGTACAAGCGGCTCGTGCCCGGCTTCGAGGCGCCCGTCTACGTGTGCTGGGCCCGCCGCAACCGTTCGGCGCTGGTCCGGGTGCCGCAGTACAAGCCCGGCAAGGAGGAGGCGACGCGGATCGAGTACCGCTCACCCGATCCCGCGTGCAATCCTTACCTCGCCTTCTCGGCGATGCTCGGCGCGGGACTTGCGGGCATCGAGCAGGAGCTCGAGCTCCCTCCGGAGGCCTCGAACAACATCTACGAGATGAGCGACGACGAGCGTCGGGCGGCGGGCATCCGCTCGCTGCCCGCGGACCTGCACGAGGCGATCGAGCTCGCCGGCGAGTCGAAGATCCTGCGCGAGTCCCTCGGCGACCACGTCCACGAGTTCCTGATCCGCAACAAGCGGCAGGAGTGGAAGGCCTACGAGTCCTACGTCTCGCCATACGAGATCGAGCGGTACCTCCCCATCCTGTAAGCCGATCCGGCCCGCCCGTGCTCCGGTGCAAGGGCGCCCGGGGTCGCAGCACAACGCTCGGCGACGGGGTACGGTGATCGGCGTAGGTCCCGATTTGACAGCCCGTTCGGCGCCTCCTACGGTCGGCGCCCCCCGAAAGCGAGGTCGTGCATGCCCAGCATCCTGCGTCGCCATTCCGTCCGGGCCCGCTGGCTGGTCCCGGTGCTCGTGCTCGTCGCGGGGATCGCGACGCCCGCCGGAGCCGACACCCAGCCGGCCTTCTCGGCCACGGTCCTGCCGCGGTGCGCGCCCGCGAGCTCGTCGGTCACGTTCACGGCAACGCTCACGAACGGAGCCGGGCCCCAGAGCCTCGGGTCGGCGAACATCACGGCCCCACTCGGCTTCACGGTCACCTCGATCGTCTCGGCGCCCGCGGGTGGAACGGCCTCGTTCTCCTCGGGGGTCGTCTTCGTCCGCAACCTCAGCGTGGCGCCCAGCGGCTCGGCGACGGTCGCGTTCCAGGCGACCACCCCGGTCGCGGGCGCGTACACCTGGCACGACCCGGCGAAGTTCGGCGCGGGCACGATCGAGGCGAAGGCCTCGCGTGACTTCAGCGGGACCGGCATGCAGTTCGACGCCGGTCCGAGCTCGGTCGACGTCTTCGTCGGGACGTGCTCCCTGCGCTTCGTCACCGAGCCGGCCGACGCGCGGATCGGGCAGAACGTGACCGCAGAGGCGTTCGACCCGGACGGGGCGCCGGTCCAGGTCGAGGTCCTCGACGGCTCCGGGCAGCGGATGACCTCGCTCAGCGCGTCGGTCTCGCTGTCGATCGTCGCCGGGACCGGCTCGGCCGGAGCGGCCCTGACCCCGGCCACCCCGACGGCGGCCCTCGTCGGCGGCGTGGCCACGTTCGACGTCGATGCCGGCACCGGGTTCTCGATCTCGCCGCAGGGGCTCGACTTCCAGATCCAGGCCGGCAGCCTCGCCGGGATCGCGCCGGCGACCTCGCAGGCGTTCGACATCGTGAACGACGGTGAGGTGTGCTCGGGGGCCGGGTGCGACGGACAGGCCACGGCACCCGGGGGAACGATCGTGACCGTGACGGCTCCGAACGCGCAGCCGGGCGACGTCATCACCGTGCTCCTCGACGTCGAGGGACTCACGTGCCCCGGGTACACGCCGCTGAGCGGCGTTCCGGTCGTCACGTTCTCGGTCACCGGCAACAGCAACCGGATCATCACGATCATCGTCCCGGCGGCGCTCGCGACGCGTCCGGTGAACCAGGACCGCGTCTGTTACGCGTCCGAGCTTCCCTTCGTCGATCGCAACGGCGTGACAACCACGCTCGGCGTGCTCCCGTTCTGCTCGGTGAAGGACCCCGCGATCCCACCGTGTCAGCGCGCCACCCGCGTGGACAAGAACACGGGCGCTCACGTCATCACGTTCCTGTCGCCGCCCGGATCGACGCGCGGCCGGACGTAACACGGCCCTCGGGGGCCGAGACGCGACGGAGGGTCGCCTCATAGGCGCGGCGTAGACTCGCGCCGTGCAGACCTGCCCGAACTGCGGCGAGCAGAACCCCGACCGGTTCCGCCTGTGCGGGATCTGCGGCACGAAGCTCGTCGCCGAGACCACGGCGCCGGAGGTCCGCAAGACCGTCTCGATCGTCTTCTGTGACCTCAAGGGCTCGACGAGCCTGGGCGAGAGCCTGGACACCGAGACCCTCCGTGAGGTCCTGAACCTGTACTTCAACGAGATGCGGGCGGTGCTCGAGCGCCACGGAGGGACCGTCGAGAAGTACATCGGCGACGCGATCATGGCCGTCTTCGGGCTGCCGACCCTCCACGAGGACGACGCCCTGCGCGCCGTTCGGGCCGCGTTCGAGATGCGAGAGACCCTGGCGAGCGTGAACGAGCGCCTGCACGCCACGTGGGGCGTGCGGCTGGAGAACCGCACGGGCGTGAACACCGGCGAGGTCGTCGCGGGCGACGTGTCGGCGGGACAGCGGCTCGTGACGGGCGACACGGTGAACACCGCCGCGCGTCTGGAACAGGCCGCACCCGTCCTGGAGGTGCTGATCGGCGATTCGACGTACCGCCTCGTGAAGGACGCGGTCGACGTCGAGCCGGTCGAGCCGCTCGCGCTCAAGGGCAAGGCCGAGCGCGTCCCGGCCTACCGGGTGCTCGCGGTCCGGCAGGTCGAGGGCATCGCTCGCCGGCTCGACGCTCCGATCGTGGGGCGCGAGCGCGAGCTCGCCGTCCTGCTCGACGCCCTGGAGCGCGCGCGCGGCCGGGGCCGGCCCGAGCTCGTCACCGTCCTCGGACCGGCCGGCGTGGGGAAGTCGCGACTGCTGCGCGAGCTGCTCGCCCGCGCCGGCGAGGACGTCACCTCGCTGCGCGGCCGATGCCTGTCCTACGGGGACGGGATCACGTTCTGGCCGCTCGCGGAGGTCGTGCGCGAGGCCGCCGGCGTCGACGACGACGACCCGCACGACGTCGCCGTGTCCAAGCTCGCGGCGCTCACCGGCGACGCCGAGCTGACCGAACGCGTGGGCGCCGCGATCGGCTTCATCGACGACGCGTTCCCGCTCCAGGAGACGTTCTCGGCGGCCCGAAGGCTCTTCGAGCGACTCGCGGCGACGGGACCGCTCATCGTGCTCATCGACGACATCCACTGGGCGGAGGGCACCTTCCTCGAGCTCATCCGGTTCGTCGTCGACACGGCCGAGGCCCCGGTCGTGCTCGTGTGCTCCTCGCGCAAGGATCTGCTCGACGAGCACCCCGACTGGGGGCGTGACGTCGAGCACGCGCACGCCATCGAGCTCCAGCCGCTCACCGAGGCGGAGAGCTCGCTCGTCGTCGAGAACCTCCTCGGGACGTCGCTCGACCCCGGCATCCGCACGCGCATCACCGACGCGGCCGAGGGCAACCCGCTGTTCGTCGAGCAGATGCTGTCGATGCTGATCGACGACGGCATCGTGCACCGGGACGAGGAGGGCCGCTGGGTCGTCGTGTCCGATCCCGGCGCGTTCACGATCCCGCCGAGCATCTCCGCGCTCCTGTCGGCCCGGCTCGACCGGCTCGGCGCCACCGAGCGCGCGGTGATCGAACGCGGGGCCGTGATGGGCCAGGTGTTCTTCCGCGGCGCCATCGAGGATCTGGCGCCCGAGGAGGTCCGCGATGCCGTCGAGCCCAGCCTGGAGAGCCTGACCCGCAAGGAGCTGGTGAACCGCGACGACACGATCCATCTCGCCGGTCAGGAGGCGTACCGGTTCCTCCACATCCTCATCCGCGACGCCGCCTACCAGGGCCTGCTGAAGCGAGCGCGAGCCGAGCTCCACGAGCGGTTCGTCGACTGGCTCGAGCGCGCGGCGTCCGACCGGGCCATGGAGTACGAGGAGATCCGCGGCTACCACCTCGAGCAGGCCTATCTCATCCTGGCGCAGCTCGGGCCCCTCGACGACCACGGCCGGCAGCTCGGCGACCGGGGATCCCGGTACCTGGCCTCGGCCGGCCGGCGGGCGGTCGCGCGCGGCGACATGCCGGCGGCCGGCGGGCTGCTCCAGCGTGCCGCCACGCTCGTCTCGCCCGAGAGCCCGGAGCGGCCCCGCCTGAACCTCGAGGCGGGCGAGGCGTTCATCGAGACCGGCGAGTTCGCCTCGGCCGAGACGTGGCTCACCGCGGCGATCGAGCAGGCCGCGGCGCTCGGGGACCGCGGTCTGGAGGCGACCGCCCAGCTGTCGCGCCTGCGCGTCCGCTACTCGACCGAGCCGGAGGAGACCGAGCGCATGGTCGTGGCGGAGGTCGACCGGGCGATCCCCGTCCTGGAGGAGCTCGAGGACCACGCGGGGCTCGCCCGCGCGTGGCGGCTCCTGACCCAGGTGAACTTCACCACCGCCCGCTACGGCGCCGCCGAGATCGCGGCCCGCACGATGATCAAGCACGCCGGCCAGGCGGGCGATCCCACGCTCGAGGCACGGTTCCTCCCGTCGCTTGCGGTGTGCGCCGTGTACGGGCCGATGCCCGTGCCGATCGCGCTCGAGCGGTGCGAGGAGCTGCTCGTCAAGGCCGGCCACGACCGGCGCACCGAGGCCATCATCCTGTGCGTGCGCTCCCACCTGCTGGCGATGCAGGGACGCTTCGAGGAGGCGCGGGAGCACTACCGGCGAAGCCGGGCGATGCTCGAGGAGCTGGGCTGGCGCTTCCACGCCGCGTTGACCTCGATCGACTCGGGCGCCGTCGAGATGCTCGCCGACGACCCGGCCGCGGCCGAGGCAGAGCTGCGGGGTGACCTCGAGGTGCTGCGTTCGATGGGAGAGCGCGACTACCTGCCCACGATCGCGGCCCTGCTCGCCGAGGCGGTGCTCGAGCAGGGTCGCGACGACGAGGCGGACACGCTCACCCGCGAGAGCGAGACCTCGGCCGCCGCCGACGACGTCTTCTCCCAGACCCTGTGGAGGTCGGTCCGCGCGAAGGTGCTCGCGCGGCGGGGCGAGCTCGACGAGGCGACGGCGCTGGCGACCGAGGCCGTGCGGCTCATCGACGAGACGGACGACCCGGACTCGCAGGGGAACGCGCGCATGGACCTCGCCGAGGTCGTGGCGCTCGCGGGCCGGGCGGAGGAGGCGCAGGAGGTCGTGCGGCGCGCGGCCTCCTCGTTCGAGGCGAAGGGCAACGTCGTGTCGGCAGAGCGCGCCCGCGAGCGACTCGCGGCGCTCACCCGCGTCGGCTGAGCCTCAGAGCTGCGTCTCGCAGTTGTTGTAGTTCGTCGTGCCGGGTCCGCCGATGCACACGTCGTTGCCGGCGCCCCCGTTCAGGGTGTCGTTGGCCGCGCCGCCGAGCAGGCAGTCGCTGCCCTGACGTCCGAAGATCGTGTCCACGGCCGAGCTCCCGGTGATGAGCTCGGCGGCGTTCGTTCCGTTGATCGTCCCCGAGCCGGTCAGCTTCGCGGTCAGCGTGATCGTCGAGCACGCCGCCGGCTTGAGGGTGTTCGGCGTCGCGGCCCGGTTCGTGTCGCTCGCCTTCGTCGAGGGCACCGTGTTCGCCGCGGTCAGGCTCACCACCGTGACGAGCGCGAGCGCGGCCGTCACCGACAGGACGACCCATCGCATGCGATGGTTCGGGCGCCGGCTCACGGTCCGATCGGGGCGTCGGTGCGGGGTCGCTCGGAGCCGTGTGAGGCGTCGTAGCGGTAGGCGATCCCGCCGTCGCGGAAGAAGTAGGTGTGCTGTCCCCCGCGCTCCTCGTGGAGGATGACCTGATCGTAGTGTGCGGCGAGCAGCGCGAGCGTCTCCATCGAGTCGACGTCGACGGCGTGCGTGAGCAGGGTGGAGGCTCCGCCCTCGATCGAGACCAGCATGCGTCCGTACGTCGCCTCGATCTGCTCGTGCTCCGCGCGCCGGCGCGAGCGACCGACGAGCCCCGTCACGAGGACGAGCGCGACGATGGCCGCGATCGCGGCTCCGGCGGCGGCGATGCGCGCCGGCTGCGGGCCGATCCGAACGCCGGCGATCACGATGTCGTTGTCCTGGACGTCCTGGAGCTCGACCATCCCGCCGGAGGCGGGGTGGAGCAGGTTGTCGAGCGTCTCGTCCTCGGGCGCGAGCTGGAGCTCGCGCTCGTCCAGCACGAAGGGCAGCGCCGGGGTGAACGACAGCTGCACCCGCTCGCCCTCGACGTCGGCCTCGGCCTGGACGTCGGCGATCACCCGTACCTCGTATCCCTCGCGCTCGACGCGGGTGAGGCGCTGCACCTCGGCGACGAGCTCGCTCAGCTCTCCGAGGTCGAGCGTCCCGGCGGCGCCGGCGACGGCGCCCTCGAACGCGGTCGGCTCGGCGAGCGCGAACGAGCGCGACCACCCGTCCTGGTCGGAGACCACGACCGACAGGCCGATCGTGCCGTTCACCGTCGCCGTGGCGGCGGTCTCGAACCGGTAGGCGAACGACATGTCGACGATCTGGCTGAGACGGAGGTAGACGGGGTCACCGGTGTCGATCCCGTCTGCGTCGTAGACCGGGCCGCCCTCGGGCGCCTCGGCCGTGTACGTGAAGTCCCCGAGCTGGTCGTAGGTGACGGCTCGACCGGCCACGACGGTCGTCGGTCGAACGACGGTGAACACGGCGAGCGCGACGAGCGCCACGGCGACGACGCCGAGGACACGAACCGCGGGGCGAGCCGGGACGCGGGGCCGGGGCCGTCGGGGCTCCCCGGTCGCGGCGCGCCGAGATCCGTCCTCGGTGGTCGAGGGCCGGCGGCGGCGCCTGAGCGCGCTCGCGCCCACGCCGGCGCCCACGAGTCCCGCGAGCAGCGCGAGGCCACCGGGCGTCCGCAGGTGGGCGAGCCAACCGCCGAGCCACGGTACCCGGATGAACTGCGTGCCGAGCATGTCGGCCTCGGTGGGGTGCTCGGGATCGAGCCACGAGTTCGCGTCGCCCTGCATCTCGAACCCGTCCTCGCCGACGCCGACGATGCGGTGGAGCACGACGGCGCCGAGCTCCTGGCTCCGGTAGGCGGCGACGTCGCCGACCTCGTACGAGGACGCCGGGCGCACGAGCACGAGGTCGCCCGAGGAGATGCCGGGCTCCATGCTCTCGCCGACGGTGGTCACGTAGGTGGTGCGCCCGCCGAGCTGCGGGGGCGCGAGGACCAGCCAGGCCGCCGCGAGCAGCGCGATGGACACACCCGCCACCGCAATCGTGACGATCGTTCGCCCGCCTCGTCGCTGTCTCATGCCGTTGCTCCTCATGCCGCTACTGCGCGATCACGACGCGCAGCGTGTCCGTGGCCGTGACCGTGGCCTGGGGCACGGTCGTCGCGCAGGTCACCGCGACGCCGGCGTTCGAGCACGCGTACCAGCTCCCCGGCGCGCTCGTCAGGCGGATCCGCATCGTCGAGCCGGCCGGTGGCGCGGAGTCGAGCGTGAACGTCACGGAGTTGATGTTGTTCGGACTGTTCGCGTTCAAGTTGTAGGAGATCCCCGAGACCACGAAGCCGGTGATCGCGCCCGAGCCGTTACCGGCCTTCGTGGGCGTCACGGCGTTCGAGGCCGTGACCCCCGACACGCCCATGAGGATGACGGATGCGGTGACTCCCATGAGCCACCGCATCCTCACCCTTCGACCCCTCGGTCTCATTGCTTCGGTCTCATCCATCCGCGACCGGCGACCGGCGTCGGCCGCTCGATGGTCGCTACTGGGCGATGACCACCCGCAGGTTGTTGGCGGGCAGGACCGTCGCCTGAGGCGACGTGGTGTTGCAGGTGACCGCGGTCCCCGCGTTCGTGCACGTGTACCAGCTGCCGGCGCTCACGAGCTGCGCCTTCAGGGTGGAACCGGCCACCGGAGCGGAGTCCAGCGTGAACGCAACCTGATCGATCAGCGCCGGGTCGGTCCCGTTCAGCGTGTAGTGGACACCGCTGAGCACGTAGCCGGAGATCGCCCCGGATCCGTCCCCGGCCTTCGTGGCCGGAACGGTGTTGGACGCCGCCAGACCGAACACTCCCGACGACAGCGCGATCGACAGCAGCCCGATCCCGAGCCACCACCGAGCGGAAGTGCGCCTCATCGAAGTTCCTCCTTCCGGACATCCGATGGGATGCCCTCTGCCTCTACGTCAGCTGACGTCCCCACCCTGGGGCGCCGCCGTACGGGGTGTCGGTTATGGGGCGGCCGTGCTTGAGCGACCCGACCTCGTTTGACTCGATGGTGCTAGTCCGGGCTACCGATCCCGGCCCGATCGGGCTACTGTGCTCGGGCATGGACGACCTCGAGCAGGACTCGAACGAGGACCCACTCAGCCCGACGCTCGCCGACGCGGCGCGACGGCGAGCCGACCTGCATCAGGCGCTCGTCGGGGTCGAACGGTCGATCTCGAGCCCGGCGACGGGTCGCGAGGCCGAGTGGGCCGCGGACGTCGTCGAGCAGCTCGACGGGATGGGCCGCGCCATCCGAGAGCACATCGAGGTGACCGAACGCGACGGGGGTCTGTACGACGAGATCTCCGCGAAGGCGCCCCGGCTGTCGACGAAGATCGACCGGCTCCGCGCCGAGCACCCGGCGATGCGCGACGGCGCCATCCAGCTCGTCGCGAGGCTCCAGACGACGACGGTCGGCGATGCCTGGCCGCTCGAGGAGGCGCGCGACGATCTCCAGCGCTACCTCGGCCGGATCGTCCGGCACCGCCAGCTGGGCGCCGACCTCGTCTGGGAGGCCTACAACCTCGACATCGGCGGCGTCGAGTAGCCCCCCGGCCGCTACCCTGACGCGCGTGCGGATCGCGCTCGCGCAGGTCGACACCACCGTCGGTGATCTGCACGGCAACCTCGACCGGCTCACCGCCTGGGCGTCGCGGGCGACCGAGGCGGGCGCCGACGTCGCCGTGTTCCCCGAGCTCGCGATCACGGGGTATCCGCCGGAGGATCTCGTGCTGCGCCCCGCGTTCGTGCAGGACAACCTGGCCGCCCTCGACGCGCTCGCCGAACGGACCGCGGGTGGCTGCGCGATCGTCACCGGCTTCGTCGATCGGACGGAGCGGGGCATCCACAACGCCGCCGCGATGCTG
>DATBLA010000103.1:0-4445 GCA_036555645.1 Actinomycetota bacterium | reverse complement strand
GCGAGGACCTCGGCGCGCTCGTCGAACGCGGCGATCTCGCGGGCCGACTCGACGCTCGGGACGAGGACGGGCAGCTCGAGCTCGCGAGGGCGTCCCTTGGCCTCGAATAGTCGGTTCGTCGCTGCCGGATCGTCGGGCCGGGTCCCGATGCCGAAGACGGTGTCGGTGGGAAGGACGACGGGGCGACCCGCGGCGACCGCCCGGGCCGCCTCCGCGAGGCGCTCCCGCGTCTCGGTCACGGTCGTCTCGCGAGCACGACGCGATCCCGGCCGGCGAGGTCGCGCTCCACCCGCGCCTGGCCGAGCGTTCGCTCGAGCGCGCCCGCGACCTCGGTGCCGAAGCGGGCGTCGATCTCGACGGCCACGACTCCGGTGGGGCTCAGCCATCGCGCCGCCTGCGCGCCGAGCCGCTCGTACAGGGCGATGTCGCCTGCGAGGGCGAGCCAGGGGTCGGCCCGGACATCGGGGGGGAGCTCGGCGATCTCCTCCGGCGGGACGTACGGGGGGTTGCTGACGACCAGGTCGACGCGGCCCTCGAGCTCGGACGGCAGCGGGTCGAGCAGGTCCCCCTCGAGCACCAGGACGTCGAGCCCCAGACGCTCGGCATTGGCCCGGGCGAGTTCGACGGCCTCGGGCGACAGGTCGGTCGCGCGCACGCGCGCGCGAGGTCGTTCGTCCTTCATCGCGAGCGCGACCGCGCCGGTCCCGGTCCCGATGTCGACGACGATCGGCGCGTCGATCCCCTCGATCGCGACCAGGGCGTGCTCGACGAGGATCTCGGTCTCCGGACGCGGAACGAACACGCCGGGCCGAACCTCGAGCGTGATCCGCCGGAAGGCTTGCTCGCCCGTGAGGTGCTGCACCGGCACGCCGGCGCATCGCTGGCAGAGCGCCCGGCCGAACATGCGGGCCTCGCGCGTGTCCAGTCCCTCGGTCCGCGTGTGCAGCCCCGCGCGGTCGGTCCCGAGCACGTGCATGAGCAGGGTCTCGGCGGTCGCCTCGGGACTCTCGACGCCGTGACGGTCCAAGTAGTCGGCGGCCCGGCGCACGACCTCGGTCGGGCCCATCACTCCTCCCCGGCGAGCTGACGAGCGCGCTCGGCCGCGAGCAACGCGTCGACGAACGGATCGATGTCGCCGGCCAGCACGTCCTGGAGCTGGTGCAGGGTGAGGTTGATGCGATGGTCGGTCACCCGGTTCTCGGGGAAGTTGTACGTGCGGATCTTCTCGGCTCGCTCCCCCGTCCCCACCTGGGACCGGCGCGCGGCGGCCTCTCGCTCGGCCGCTTCCTCCTGCGCCTGGGCAAGAAGCCGCGCCCGCAGGTACCGCATCGCCTTCTCGCGGTTCTGCAACTGCGAGCGCTCCTCCTGGCACTCGACCTTGATGCCGGTCGGCAGGTGGATGATCCGCACCGCCGAGTCCGTCGTGTTCACCGACTGCCCGCCCGGACCCGACGAGCGGAACACCTCGACCTTGACGTCCTCGGGGCGGATCTCGACCTCGACTTCCTCGGCCTCGGGGAGCACCGCCACGGTCGCCGTCGACGTGTGCCGCCGGCCGGAGGACTCCGTGACCGGGATCCGCTGGACACGGTGGACCCCCGACTCGTGCTTCAGGCGCGAGTACGCCCCCTTCCCGCGCACCTCGAGCACGACGCGGGCGAACCCGCCGAGGTCCGAGGGCGAGGCGGACAGGACGTCGGTCTTCCAGCGGTGGCGCTCGGCGACGTGGCGGTACATGTCGAACAGGGTTCCGGCCCACAGGGACGCCTCCTGGCCCCCCGCGCCGGCCCGGATCTCGACGACCACGTCCTTGCTGTCGTTGGGGTCCTTCGGGACGAGCAGGGTCTCCAGGCGCGAGCGGAGCTCGGCCGCCCGGGCCTCGGCCGTGGCCGCCTCCTCGCGCAGGAACCGGGCCATCTCCTCGTCGGGCTCGTCCTTCGCGAGCGCGACGCCCTCCTCGGCCTGCTGACGGGCGTCGCGGTAGGCGCGGAAGGGCTCCACGATCTCGCCGAGCTCGGCGAGCTCCTTGCCCAGGCGTCGGATGCGATCGGGATCCTGCGCCACCTCGGGGGTGGCGAGCTCGGTCTGGAGGCGCTCGTAGCGCGCCTCGATCTCGGCGAGACGATCGTCGAACTGCATGCCCGGGATTATCCCCGGGGCGCCGAGCGGCGACGGTGGTTCAGATCAGCGGATCGTCGCTCCCGTCGTCGCCCCAATCGAGGTCGAGCGAGGGGATCTCGGGGATCTCCGGCATCTCGGGGATCTCGATCCGCATCTCCTGGCCCTCCCACAGCTCCTCGTAGGACGGGTCCATGAGACTCGGACCTGGCTCCTCGGGCTCCGTCGCCTGGGGCACCACCGGCCCGGGCTCCATGGCCTCGGAGACGACGATCGTGCGGAAGACGCGCTCGTCGTCCTGCGCGGGTGTGGACGGCTCGGGACCGGCGAGCGCCTCCTGGCCGTCGCCGTCCACCACGGCCTCGAGGTCCCGGGCGACTCCCAGGAGTCGCGATTGCATCCCGGCGAGCTGGTCGACGAGCGCGTCCCTGCGGGTCGCCAGGCCGGCGATCGTCCGGTCCGCCTCGTCGCGGGCCGCGCGAACCGCGGCCTCGGCCTGCGAGCGCGCTTCCTCGGCGCGCGCCTGCGCGTCGGTTCGGATCCGATCCGCCTCGGTCCTGGCCTCGATCGTCATGCGCTCGGCGTCGATCCGGGCGTCCCGGCGAATCCGCTCGGCCGACTCGTCCGCCTCCCGGATCACGCTCGAGATCCGCGCGCCCAGCTGCTCGTACGGGTCGACGCGGGGCTGCGCGTTCGCGCGGATCGCGGCGTCGGCCTCCGCGCGCGCGTCTCGCAGCATCACCCGCATGAGCTCGACCTGATCGGCCAGCTGCGTGAGGTAGTCGCGGACCTGGTCCGGGTCGTAGCCGCGGCGGATCGTCACGAACTCGCGCCGCCTGATCTGCTCGGCCGAGACCAGGACCGGGAGGTCGAGGTTGGTGGCGGACATGGGGAAGCCTCCTCGAACGCTCGGGGATCGGCCATCGACGCTACACCCGTCGATCGTCGAATCAAGCACCCCGCCGCGCCGGCGATCCGGGCGCGCGGTCGGAGCCGGGCTACGTGCCCGCCGGCGTCCCGGCCTCGCGGCGCAGGACCTCGTTGAACGAGGCGATCGCCACCTCGATCTGATCGCGATCCGGTGGGCGCGTCGTGATCTTCTGGAGCCACAGCCCCGGGACCATGAGCGCGTGGATGACCTTCGAGCGGGGGAACCGCGCCCCGAGCCTGAGCGCCTCGAACGCGATGCCCGCGATGATCGGGATCGCGAGGATCCGCGAACCGATCCTCCACCAGATCCCGGGGTTCCCGAACAGGGCGAAGACGAAGATCGTGATGATCATCACGAGCAGGAGGAAGTTCGTCCCGCAGCGCACGTGCAGCGTGGAGTACGTGTCGACCCGGTCGGGGACGAGCGGCTCGTCGTGCTCGTAGGCCGCGATCGTCTTGTGCTCGGCCCCGTGGTACGCGAAGACGCGGCGGATGTCCTTCGTCCGGCCGATCAGCAGGAGGTACCCGAGGAACAACAGGACCCGGAACACGCCCTCGAGGACGTTCACGAGGATGCTCGAGTCGACGGTGTCGCCCACCCACCGGAACGCCACCGCCGGCAGCACGATGAACAGGCCGATGAACACCACCGCGGCGATCGCCATCGACAGGCCCATCTGGCGCGAGGACAGCCGCTCCTCCTCCGGCACCGACTCCCTCGCCGAGACCGAGAGCGCGCGAAAGCCGATCGCGAGCGCCTGCCCGAGGGCGATGATCCCGCGCAGGAACGGTTTCGTCAGGATCGGATGCCGGGCGGCGACCGAGTCGATGTCGTGGGACTCGATGTGCACGTCGCCGTCGGGACGTCGGACGGCGACCGCCCAGACGCGGCGGCCGCGCATCATGACGCCCTCGATGACGGCCTGGCCCCCGTAGAAGTGGTTCGGCGGGACCGGTTCCTCAGCCATGCGCCGCGGGTCTGGTCCTACTCGGCCGGCGAAGCGTCGGCGGTCTCGTCGCCGGCGGGGCGCTCGCGCGTCGTCGCGGCCGCCGCGGCGCGGGCGGCCTTCGCCTCACGCGTCTTGGCCGCCTCGGCCTGCTCGGCCTGCTGCTTCGCGTAGCGCCGCTGGAACCGCTCGACGCGGCCGCCCGTGTCGACGAGCTTCTGCTTGCCCGTGTAGAACGGGTGGCAGTTCGAGCAGATCTCCACGCGGAGCTCGGACTTCGTGCTCCGGGTCTGGAACGTGTTGCCGCACGAACAATGGACCGTTGCGACCTGGTAGTCGGGATGGATGTCCTGCTTCATCGTTCCTCGCATTCCTCGGTGGTCCGGCCTCGCAGACTACGACGGCCGTGGTGGTCTGATCCGGCCCCGCCGGCTACGACGGGGCCTTGGC
>DATBLA010000102.1:0-12892 GCA_036555645.1 Actinomycetota bacterium | reverse complement strand
GACGACGTCGCCCGCGAGGCGGTCGAGCGCGCGGCGCGGATGCTCGGGGCGACGAAGCCGGAGACCGTTCGGGTGCCGGTCCTGCTCGACCCGTTCGCGGCCTCCTCGTTCCTCGGGGTCCTCGCCGGCGCCCTGTCGGCGGAGTCGGTGCAGAAGCAGCGGTCCCTGTTCGCGTCCCTCGTCGGCCAGCAGGTGGGATCGGATGCCCTCACGCTCGTCGACGACGGCAGGATGCTCGACGGGCCGAGCGCCGAGCCGTTCGACGGTGAGGGCGTGCCCACGCGCCGGACCGAGCTCCTGTCCGCGGGCATGCTGAACGGCTTCCTCCACAACGCGTACACGGCGCGGCGCGGCCAGACGACCTCGACCGGCAACGCGCGACGGGGCTACCGGAGCACCCCGGGCGTCGGCGTGACGAACCTGTTCGTCGAGCCCGGATCGAGCTCGGTCGACGAGCTGCTTCGGCAGGCCGAGGGAGGCGTGCTCATCCAGGACGTCTCGGGCGTGCACTCGGGGGCGAACGCGATCAGCGGCGAGTTCTCGGTCGGCGCGACCGGGCTCCGCATCCGCGGAGGCGAGCTCGTCGAACCGGTTCGTGAGATGACGATCGCGAGCACGGTCCCGGAGATGCTGCGCTCGGTCGTGGGCGTCGGCAGCGATCTTCGGTGGTTCGCCTCGATCGGCGTCCCCTCGATCCTCGTCGGCGAGATGACGCTCGCCGGCGTCTGAGCCGATGGGGGCGGAGGCAGCCCGCCTCCGCCCCGCCGTCGTCATGGGTGCAGAACCGCGTCGATGACGTAGACCGTCGCGTTGTCGGTGTGGATGTCGCCGCACACGACCATCGCGCTGCCGTCGACGGTGAACTCCTCGCCGCCACCTTCCACGCTGAGTGATGATCCCTCCAACGTCTCGTGCTCGCCGGCGAGATCTGCCGGGGCGATCTGTCCTTCGACCACGTGGTAGGCGAGCACGTCGGCGAACTCGCCCGTGGGGTCGGCCATCATCGCCTCCATCGCCTCCGGGTCGGCATCGGCCGCGGCCGCAAACGCGTCGTTGGTCGGCGCGAACACGGTCAGTCCATCGGCGGTATTGAGCGTGTCCGTGAGCCCGGCCAACTCGAGGTCGGCGACGAGCGATGTCAGCAGCGGGTTCTCGGACGCCGCCGTCACCACGGGCTGCGTCATCATCCCCTCGAAGCTCCCCGCTCCATCGGCGGGGACCTGTGAGCATGCCGCGCCGAACGGACCGGCCGGCGCGACGGGCGTGTCGCCATCGGCATCGCCGTCACCGTCGCCGCCACACGCGGCGGCTACGAACAGGACGGCGACCAGCGCCGGCGCGACGGCCCAGCGCATCCTCGGGTTCCGCATGGGTTCCCTCCTCCCTGTCCGCGTCATCCGACGCGGACGACGATCTCGTGATGACCGGTGGCGCCGTCCGGGAACGGCTCGGATCGGTCCGGGGTCTGCGTGAGGCCCGCGCGATCGGTGGCCCGGACCCTGAGCCGGTGCTGGCCGGGCGGTGCGTTCCACCGGTAGACCCACTGTCGCCAGGTGTCGACCGTGTCCTGCTCCGCGAGCTCGGACTCCGCCCACGGGCCGTCGTCGATGCTCAGCTCGACACGCTCGATGCCGACGTGCTGCGCCCACGCGACGCCGGCGACCGCGATCTCGCCGGGCACGAGGTCCAGGAACGGCGAGGGCGTGTCGATCCTGGACATGATCTTGATCGGCGCCTGCTCGGCCCAGCCGCGCTGGACCCAGTAGGGGTCGTAGGCGTCGAACGTCGTCAGCTCGAGGTCGACGAGCCACTTCGTCGCCGAGACGTAGCCGTACAGGCCCGGCACGATCATCCGCACGGGAAAGCCGTGAGCGAGCGGCAGCGGCTCGCCGTTCATCGCGACCGCGAGCATCGCGTCGCGTCCGTCCATCGCGATCGCCGTGGGCGTGCCGATCGTGAACCCGTCGACCGAGCGACTGACGATCTGGTCCGCGCCGGCCCGTGGCCCGGCCTCCTCGAGGAGATCACGGAGCGGGGCGCCGATCCATCGCGCGTTGCCGGCGTACCGACCGCCGACCGGGTTCGAGACGCACGTGAGCGTGATGTCGCGCTCGATCAGCGGACGCTCGAGCAGGCGTTGGTAGTCCAGCGTGAGCTCGTGCTCGACCATCCCGTGCACACGCAGCCGCCAGTCCTCCGCCATCACCGCGGGGACGAGCAACGCGGTGTCCACGCGGTAGAAGCGGTCGTTCGGCGTGTAGAAGGGGCCGAGGCCCGGGACGCGGAGCCCGGAGGAAGGGGGGGAGGCCGGGCTCGCCGGGGCCGGGATGCGGACCGCCGCGCGGGACTCGTCTGCGCGCAGCCGCCGCGCGAACAGGTTGCCGACACCCCCCGCGCCGATCGCGAGTGCGACGCTCGCCCCACCCGTCAGCAAGAACCGACGTCGGTCGATCTCCCAACCCCCGGGATCGCCGGCGGCGGGCGGGACGCCGACGATCGCGCTCCGCAGGACGAACATCGCGACCAGGCCGGCCGTGGCGCCGGCGATCGTGGGGAGCGCGTCCGCAGGCTCGGCGGTGGGTCTCGACAGCGCGGCGCCGACGCCCACCGCACCGAACACCACGAGGCCGACGACCCCGACCCAGGGCCGCCGGATGCTGGCGATGCCCAGTCCCACCGCCACCACCAGGAGGACCGCGCCGATCCCTCCGAGGAGGACCGCCTTGTCCCGTTCGCCGAACGCCCGGATCGCGAACGCCTTCAGCCACTCGGGCGTGGCATCGATCGCGCTCTGCCCGACCACCAGGACCGGCGACGCCTGCGGATTCACGATCCCGGACACGAGCTGTGCGGTCCCGACCGCGACGACGGCCGTGATCAGCCCGATCACGGCGCCGAGGCCGGCGGGGTGGGTTCGGTGCCGGTTCGCGTCCGCGGAGCGTGGCCCGTCCACCGCGCGCGTCCGGACCGCGAGGCGTTGTGGTTCGGGCACGACTCGAGGATGCCTCGTCGGCCCTTACCGCTTGCTTACGTCCGCGTGGCGGCCGCCTTACGTTCGAATGCGGTGACGATCAGGCCGGCAGCGTCACGGCGAAGCGGGCCCCCCTGGACGGCTCGCTCTGCGCGGAGATCTCGCCGCCGAGCGTGTCGACGATCCTCTTGGCGAGCGCGAGCCCCAGGCCGGCGCCCGCTCCGTGGCGCGCGGGGTCGGCGCGGAAGAACGGCTCGAACACCCTCGTCAGATCCTCGGGCGCGATGCCCTCGCCCGTGTCGGCCACCGCGATCTCGATCGAGCTCGCCGTTCGCCTGGCCTCCACCCGCACGCTGCCGTCCGCCGGGGTGTGGCGCACCGCGTTGACCAGCAGGTTCTGGATCACGCGGACCAAGCGTGGCGAGCAGGGCGCGTCTTCGGCCCCGTTCAGCTCCGCCACCAGCGAGAGTCCCTTCTCCTCGGCCTGGAGCTCGACGGCCGCGACGGCGGTGCCGACGACCTCCCCGAGCCGTGCGCGATGCGCCTCGGTCTCGATCGCGACGGCGTCGAGTTGCGCGAGCTCGAACAGGTCGTCCACCATCGCGACGACCTGGCGGATCGATCTGCGCATCTCGCTCGCGTAGCGGCGCATCGACGCGGGGTCCTCGACGACGCGGTCGTCGATCGCCTCGACCATCGCGCGCAGGCTCGCGATCGGCGTCCGGAGGTCGTGGGAGACGGCGGTGATCAGGTCCCGCCGGGTCGATTCCGCCGCACGCTCCCGCTCGTGCGCGAGCGACAGCCGCTCGGCCATGTCGTCGAGCGTCGAGGCGAGGAGCTCCAGCTCGGGGCCGCCATCGATCGGTCCCACTCGCGCGTCCAGGTCTCCCTCGCCCAACGCGTCGGCCGTCGTCGTGAGCCGTCCGAGAGCCCTGGATTGCGAGCGGGCCATCACGACCGCAACGCCGATGCCGGCACCCACCGAGTACAGGAGCAGGACGCCGAGCAGCGTCGCGTCGTGTTCGCTCACGAACATCTGGCGCGAGAGCACCCACAGGTTCGACAGGGCCACCACCACCCCGATCGCGCCGACCGCCACGAACCGTTGTGCGACGGACGCCCGCGCGAGCAATCGCCCGGCGACCCACATCGCCGAGACCGTCACGAGGAACGCCGGGACGACGTACGCGGCCAGGTGGAGGAGCTCGCCTTCGCCCATCCCGGCCGCTGCGCCAGCGACGAACGTCCCCGCGGCGCCGATGAGCGCGACGAGGACGAGGAGCAGGAGGGCTCGCCAGGGCCTCATGGGTCGAACCGATACCCGACACCCCACACCGTCGCCAGGTGGAGGGGGTTCGAGGGATCGTCTTCGATCTTCTCGCGCAGACGACGGACGTGCACGGTCACGGTCGACGTGTCGCCGTCCCACGCGAAGTCCCACACCTCTTCGAGGAGCTCTGATCGCGAGAACGCCCGTCCCGGGTTCGACGCCAGCAGGTAGAGCAGGTCGAACTCCTTGCGAGTGAGGCGGACGGGCGAGCCGGTGCGACGGAGCTCGCGCTTGGGACCGTCGATCTCCAGGTCGCCCGCGATGACGATGTGCGGCGGCTCTTCCCTGGAAGCCACCGATCGGCGCAGCACGGCGCGCACGCGAGCGACGACCTCCCGCGGCGAGAAGGGCTTCGTGACGTAGTCGTCCGCCCCCAGCTCGAGGCCGACGACGCGGTCGGTCTCCTCGCCGCGCGCGGTGATCATGATCACGGCGGTGGGCGCGTGCGCGCGGATCCGTCGGAACACCTCGAGCCCGTCCACGCGTGGGAGCATCAGGTCGAGCAGGACCAGGTCGGGAACAGCGCGGGCGTACGAGGCCAGGGCCGCTTCGCCGTCGGCGGCAACGTCGACCGCGTATCCCTCCTTCGCGAGGTAGCGGGCGAGCACCTCGCGCACCATCGGTTCGTCGTCGACGACGAGGACCCTCGTCCCGTTCACGGCTCCATGATGCACCCGGGATGTTACGGAAGCATGTCGAGGTCCCGGCCGACCGGGTGCTCAGCCGAATCGACCGGTTCTCGTAAGGCTCCGGTAACGGTCGGTGAGGCAGGATGGACCGCACACATGCAGATCGCCGCCACACTCACGGGCTCGATCCGACGCCATCCGGGCCGAGCGGCCATCCTCCTGGTCGCCCTCGCCGCTGCCGTCGGGGTCGCGCTGTACTGGTTCGCGCCATGGAACCTGGTCATCGATCGTCGGGTGGACGAGGCGCCCCCCGGCGCGTCCGGCCCGGCTCCGACCGACACCGTTCCCACGGAGAGCGGGGAGGCCCCGGCTGCGGAGCCCGGCGCCACCGGGCGCGTGACCCTCGCGCGAGGCGACCTGCGAAGCCTCGAGCACACGACAACGGGCTCTGTGGTCCTGCTCCGGCTCGAAGATGGGAGACGCTTCCTTCGGCTGGAGGACCTCGAGACGTCGAACGGCCCCGACCTCCGCGTGGTGCTGACCGACCAGCCGCTCTCCGACGATTGGGACGTATGGGACGACGGCGCGTTGGTCGATCTGGGGGCGCTCGAGGGCAACATCGGGAGCTCGAACTACGAGATCCCTGCCGCCGTCGACCTCGACCGGTTCGAGACGGCGGTGATCTGGTGCCGCCGGTTCAGCGTCGGATTCGCGGTCGCCCCGCTCGACCCGGTCGGGTGAGCCAGGCGGGCGTGGTCAGGGACGCGGAGGGCCGTCGCGCGCCCACCGCCGAGCCTGCTCGACCTCGTCGGCCTCCTGGAGCCACCACGTCACGCCCGCGTCCTCGTACTCGCGCACGGTCGCGGGCTCGCTCCCTGGCAGGTCGCCGGTCCACGTGGTCGTGAAAACGAGGTCGAACGGGCTCGTGATCGTCCGGTGCTCCCCGATGTAGGTGAGGACGTCGGCGCAGTCCTGCGGCGGCAGCACGCGTTCCGGCCACTCGGTGTGGATCGGGAACATGCCGTCGAAGCGGGCGGCTCGTCGCGCCGGTCCGCGGTTCGGCCAGTGGCCGCCGACCCAGATGGGCATGCGCGGCTCCTGCATGGGGATGGGCTGGAACGTCACGTCGTCGAGCCGCACGTGCTGCCCCTCGAACGTGAACGGCTCGCCCGTCCACAGCCCCGTCAACGCCTCCAGGCTCTCGTCGAGCTTGGCGGCGCGGACGCTCGCCCCGCCCTCCTCGCCGAAGGCCACGAACTCCGTCTCGGCCGGCCCCCCGAGACCCACGCCGAGCGTGAGTCGCCCGCCTGAGAGGTGGTCGAGCGTGACCGTCTCGCGCGCCACGTTCTGGACCCGGCGGCGAGCCAGGGGAATCACCATGGGTCCGATGCGGATGCGTTCGGTCCGCGCGGCGATCGCGGCGAGGGACACCCAGGGGTCCACGACGGGCTGCGGTTCGTCGTCGTCGCCGGTGAGCGCGATGACGTCCCAGATGAAGAAGCCGTCCCAGCCCGACGCCTCGGCCTCGCCGGCGAGGTCGGCGAGGAGCCGGGGGTCGGCGAAGGCGGCGCCGTTGGCCAGGTAGAGCGCGAACCTCACGCGCGCGCCCCTCACAGCGTCGCCGGCCTCGAGGTCGTGGCGATGACGACGAACACGAGTGCCGCCACGGCGATCCGGATCCACAGGAACAGCGCGAAGTCCCGCCTTCGCAGGTACGACAGGAGGAACGCGATGACGAGGAACCCGCTCACGGCCGATGCGGCGATCCCGGCCAGGAACGGGCCGGTCATCCCGGGCGGCACCCCCTCGCCCGCCAGGTCGATCCCCTCGTAGATCGCGGCCCCCGCGATGACCGGCAGCGAGAGGAGGAACGAGAACCTGGCGGCCGTCTCGCGGTCGAACGAGAGCAGGCGCGCGGCCGTGATCGTGACGCCCGAACGCGAGACCCCCGGTTGGAGGGCAAGGGCCTGGGCGATGCCGAGCACGAGCCCGTGTCCGACCGAGAGGTGGTCGAGGTGGCGGCGTGAGGACGCGACGCGGTCGACCACGTAGAGCACGACGCCGAACACGACGAGCATGATCGCGATGAGCAGGGGCTGGCCGAGCTCGTCCTCGATGACGCCTTCGAGGCTGATGCCGACGATCACCGCCGGGATCGTCCCGACGACGAGCGCCCACGCGATCCGCGCGTCGGTGGAGTCGATCCGTCGCGCCGAGACGGACCGGACCCACGCCCCCAGGTACCTGGCCACGTCGTGTCGGAAGTACACGAGCGCGCCCGCGAGGGTGCCGATGTGGAGCGCGACGTCGAAGGTCTTGTTCAGCTCGGGATCGGACAGGATCGGCCAGTCGAACAGCCACGGCACGAGGATGAGATGGCCCGAGCTCGAGATCGGGGCGAACTCGGTCACCCCCTGCGTGATGCCGAGGATGATCGCCTGCAGGATGGTCAGCGCGCGCTCCTGGATCGGTCGGCCGGGCGGAAGGCGCGCTCATCCTACGGCCCGTCTCCGTTCGGTCCGGTGAGGTCGAACCGGCCGGGGCGATCAGACCGCCGAGGCGACCGGCACGACCGCCACGGCGATCGTCCCGAACGCGGTCGCGAACGCGAGGCGCTCGGCGGTGGAGGGGCTGACGAGGAGCACGAGCGACGGACCCGATGCCCCGCCGGCCTCGAACGTGCCGGCTTCGTCCTGCACGATCTCGAGGACCTCCAGGCCGCTGCCCACCGTCTCGGAGTAGGGGTGCGGGCCGCCGAAGGTGGCGATGACGTCGACGAGGTCGCCCGGCCGGAGCACCCCGGCCGGCACCCCGGCCGTGACGACGAAGGCCCGAAGGCCGCTCGTGACCCTCGACGCGATGGGACCCCCGGCTCCACCGACTCGGGTCCGCGTGACGGCCTCTCCCTCGGCGATCGCGGTCACGAGGGTGCGACCGACGAGGTCCCGAACCGAGGCGACGCTCCCCGGCGGGGCGTAGGCGGACGGGAACGTCTGCACACGAAGGCCCTCGGCCGTGAGCGCGGCTCCGCGTTCGAGCGAGGCTGCCGCCACGACGACCGGAACGCGATCGCCGCCGGAGGGGCGGAGCGCCTCGACCTCCGCCGCGGCGTCGTGGACGATCGCGAACGATGCCGCCCCGCACGCCACGGCGAGGCCCGCGAACAGCTTCGACCGCAGCGGCCAGCGCCGAAGGACCATCCCAACGCTCCTCTCCCACGCGAACGCGCCGAACCCGGTGGAGAGGTGGTGCGGACCGTACGGCAGGCGCGCAGGCGCCGCCGTGAGCTGCGTCACACCCCGCGCGGTTTCTTCGGCGGAGTGAGCGGAAGCGTGCGGAGGCGAAACTCCTCGAGCGACTCCTTGCCGACGATCATCGAGATCGCCTCGCGGACACGCTCGCCGAGCTGCTCGGGCTCCTCCTCGGTCGCGAACCGAGCCTCGACGGTGACGAGCAGACGCTCGCCCACGTCACTCGACCTCGAGCCGCGCGTTCGAGAGCGCGGTGGCGCACTCGCAGTCGCGCTCGGCGGGCAGGGCCGGGATCACGGCGAACAGGAGGCGGCGGAGGTTCTCGTTGTTCTCCTTGAAGACCCGGACGACGTCTTCGTGGTTCACGGCCGGCGCGTCGTCGACGCCGACGTCGTAGTCGGTGATGAGGGACACGTTCGCGTAGCAGATCTCGAGCTCGCGGGCCAGGAGCGCCTCCGGGTAGCCGGTCATGTTGATCGTGTCCCACCCCTCGGAGGCGAACCACTTCGACTCCGCTCGCGTCGAGAACCTGGGTCCCTCGATCACGACCATCGTCCCGTGCGGATGCGTGGGGATCTCGAGGCGCTGGCCCTGCTCGACGATCACGCCGCGCATCGTGGAGCAGTACGGGTCGGCCCACGAGACGTGCGTCGTCACCGGCCCGTCGTGGAAGGTGTGCGGGCGGGTTCGCGTTCGGTCGACGAGCTGGTCGCACACGACGAAGTCGCCGAGCTGGACCCCCGCCCGCAGCGAGCCCGCGGCGCAGGGGCCGACGATCCGCTCGACCCCCAGCTCCTTCATCGCCCAGACGTTGGCCCGGTAGTTGATCCGGTGCGGCGGGAGCTCGTGCTTCGAGCCGTGGCGCGGGATGAACGCCACCTCGGTCGAGCCGATCGTTCCCACGACCGGCGGAGCCGAGGGCTCACCGTAGGGCGTGTCGACCTCGTGGGTGACGCTGCCGTCCAGGAACGAGTAGAAGCCGGAGCCACCGAACACGCCGATCGGCCCACTCACGAGGACTCTTTCGACGCCGCGGCCTTCGAGGTGGAGCCTCCGCCGGAGGACGAGTCCTTCGACGAGGTGGAGCTCGACGCGTCCGTGCTCTTCGAGTCCTTGGACGACGTCTTCTCGCCCGAGCCCTTGTCGCTCGAACCCTTGTCCGCGGACTCACCGGCCTTGGTCTTGGCGCCCGAACGGCTGTCGGTGGCATAGAACCCCGATCCCTTGAACACGATGCCGGCGGGATGGAAGACCTTTCGGAGCTTGCCCCCGCATGCCCCGCACTCGCTGAGCGGGTTCTCGGAGATCCGCTGGAAGACCTCGATGTGACGTCCGCACGCGGTGCACTCGTACTCGTAGGTCGGCATGGGCCTCAGTGTATCTGGGTACCTGAGAGCGTCCGTGAACGGCGCGGCGGGTTGTCCCCAAGGGGTACACTCCGGCTTCCTTCAGGGAGGGTTCCATGCCGAAGGTGAGGAAGGCGGTCATCCCGGCCGCGGGCCTGGGCACTCGCTTCCTGCCCGCGACGAAGGCCCAGCCGAAGGAGATGCTGCCGCTCCTGGACAAGCCGGCCATCCAGTACGTCGTCGAGGAGGCCGTCGAGGCCGGCATCTCCGACATCATCATCATCACGGGCCGAGGCAAGCACGCGATCGAGGACCATTTCGACCGGTCGTTCGAGCTCGAGCACTTCCTCGACGCGAAGGGGAAGTTCGACGAGCTCAAGCAGGTCCGTGCGATCTCGGACATGGCCACGATCCACTACATCCGCCAGCGGGACCCGCTCGGGCTGGGTCACGCCGTGGCCGCCGCCGAGGGCCACGTGGGCGGCGAGCCGTTCGCCGTCCTGCTCGGCGACGACCTCATCGTCGAGAGCCAGCCGCTGCTGAAGGAGATGCTCGCCGTCCACGAGAAGTACGGCCGCAGCGTCCTCGCCGCCATGGAGGTGAACCGGGACGACGTCTCCCTGTACGGGTGCATCGAGCCCGAGTTCGTCGAGAACGAGCATCTGGCCCGGGTGAGCTCGATCGTCGAGAAGCCGTCGCCCGAGGACGCCCCGTCGAACCTGGCGGCGATCGGCCGGTACGTGCTCACGCCCGAGATCTTCGACGGCCTGCGGCGGACGCAGCCCGGCGTCGGCGGCGAGCTCCAGCTCACCGACGCGATCAACCAGCTCGCGCAGGAGCAGGCCGTCTACGCGTACGTGTTCGAGACCGGCCGGTTCGACGTCGGCAACAAGCTCGACTACATCAAGGCGACGATCGAGCTCGCGATCGACCGGGACGACATCGGCGCCGATCTCCGGACGTGGCTCGGTGACCTCGCGGAGCGCCGGAAGCTGCTGTAGCCGCGCCGCCGGACACCGCGGCGCCCGCCGATAGACTGGGTCTCCATGGCCGTCACCCATCACGTGCACGACCACGACAGCGGAGAGGGCCTGCTCTCGGTCGACGAGGCCCGCGAGCGGGTGCTCTCGAGGATCAAGCCGCTCCAGCCGCTCGACCTCCCGCTGACCGAGGCCTACGGGTGCGTGATCGCGAGCGGGGTCACGGCCGAGCGCGACATCCCCGACTTCGCCTCCTCGGCGATGGACGGGTACGCGGTCCGGTCCTCCGAGGTCGCCGAGGCGAACCCGGACGCCCCCATCGAGCTCCGGATCGTCGGCCGCGCGATGATCGGCGAGCGCCCGGACGGCACCGTGGGAGGCGGCGAAGCCTTCGCGATTGCGACGGGCGCCCCGATCCCGGCGGGAGCGGACACGATCGTGCCGATCGAGAACTGCCAGGTCGTCGGGTCCACCGTTCAGATCCTGTCCGGCTCGCCCGAGGGAAAGCACATCCGCCCGAGCGGCGAGGACATGCGAGCGGGGGAGACCCTCGTCCAGGCGGGCCGTCGGCTCCAGGCTCCCGAGCTCGCGCTGCTCGCGACCGGCGGCATCTCGCACCCGCTCGTGCATCCGCGTCCGCGCGTCGTCGTGATCTCGACGGGCGACGAGCTGATCCCGCCGAGCCAGCGGCCCGAGTACGGCCAGGTCCGCGACTCGAACGGCTACTCGCTGTTCGGCGCGCTGCGGGAGGCCGGCGCCGTTCCGACGCTCGCCGGCATCGTGCACGACGACGTCGACGCCTTCCGGGACGTCGTGATGTCGCACATGACCCAGGCGGACGCGTTCGTCTCCTCGGGCGGCGTCTCGGTGGGCGAGCGCGACGTGGTGAAGGCGGCGTTCTTCCGCCGCGGCGACGTCGAGTTCACGAAGGTCGCGATGCAGCCGGGCATGCCGCAGGGGTTCGGCGAGATCGAGGGCAAGCCGTTCTTCGGCCTGCCCGGCAACCCGGTCAGCGTCTTCGTGAGCTTCGAGGTCTTCATCCGCCCCGCGCTCATGAAGATGATGGGCCGGCGCCAGCTGTTCCGGCCCGAGGTGCCTGCCCGCTTGGACACGGACGTGAGCGGTCCGGTGGGCAAGACGCAGTTCGCGCGCGTTCGCGTCCGCCGGACGAAGGAGGGATGGATCGCCACGCCGACCGGCGGCCGCGGGTCGAACCTCATCGCCACGGTCGCCAGGGCCAACGGGCTCGCGATCGTCCCGCCCGGCGTCGCGACCGCGCAGGCCGGGTCCCAGGTGACCGTCATGCTGTTCCGCTCGATGGATGAGTGAGGTGTCGACGCCCCCCGAACGCGCCCCGGACGCTCCACCCGCCGACGGGCGGGCGCGGATCGTCGAGGTCGGGGCCAAGCGCCTCACCGACCGCGAGGCCGTGGCCGAGTGCGTCGTCTCGATGTCGCCGCAGGCGTGCGAGCGGCTCGTCGCCGGGACCCCAAAGGGCAACCCGATCGAGGCCGCGAGGATCGCCGGCCTCATGGGCGTGAAGCGAACGCCCGACCTCCTGCCCTTCTGCCACCCGATCGCGGTGACGGGGGCCGAGGTGCTCGTCGAGCCCGATCCGGCCGCCGGCCGGATCCTCGTGCGGACGACCGTCCGGGCGCACGACCGGACCGGGGTCGAGATGGAGGCCCTCACGGCGGCCGCCGTCGCGGCGCTCAGCCTGTACGACACGGCCAAGGCCTTCGACCGCGCGGCTCGGATCGACGGCCTCCGGCTGCTCGAGAAACGGGGCGGCAAGAGCGGCCACTACGTGGCGGAGTGATCGTCGAACGAGCAACCCGCCAGGATCGATCGACGGCCTGAACGCGGCGTGACGTGCTCGGGGCCGCGCCGGGAGCGGCCCGCGAAGAATCTCAGCGTTGGTATTTGAGCCCCCATATCTCGGGTGCTAGGTTCCAGGCCCAGCCCACATGTTGTGGCGGACCGGGGTTCCGAGCACGGGGGGCTGGATACGTTGGGTTGGCTATCGCTCGCGGCCTTGGTCATCATATGGGCCGCCTTCCTCATCCCTGGCATGAGGAGATCCCCGAACCGGAGCGTGAAGGACTTCGAGCGGAACATGGACATGCTGGCCGAGACGGACGGAAACGGACAGGGTCGCTGGATCGTCACGCCCCGCAAGGGGATGACGTTCATCGGCCCCCGCGCGCGTGCCAAGGCACGGGCGCGCGAGCGCCGGCGCCGCGTGCTCATCGTGCTCCTGGAGAGCATCGTCCTCACGGCCCTCATCGGGCTGGTCCCGCCTCTGCGAGCGATGTGGCTCGTGACCGGCGGGCTCCTCGTCCTGTTGGGGGCGTTCGTCTGGATGCTGCTCTCGATGAAGCCCGG
>DATBLA010000101.1:0-5509 GCA_036555645.1 Actinomycetota bacterium | reverse complement strand
GTCGGCCCCGGAGATCTCGACGCCCTCCGCGCGAAGCTCGGAGACGAGCCGGTCCGTTCGCACGGCCGGCCCGAGCATCGCGATCGATCGCGCCGGTGAGGACAGGAGCGCGCGCAGGTAGTCCTTGTCGCGCAGGAAGTTGTGGGTCATGACGACGACGTACGTGCGGGCGTCGACCGGGGCGATCTCGGCGACCCTGTCGGGGCGCTCGACGAGGACGAAGCTCGAGGCGTTCGGGAAGCGCTCGTGGTTCAGGAACTCGGGACGATCGTCGACGACGACCGGACTCCAGCCGAGCGCCGCCGCGGCGTCGACGACCGGGGCCGCGTCGTGGCCGGCGCCGCAGATGAGCAGGCGCAGCGGTGGCTCGAGCACCTCGACGAACGCGCGTCCCTCGCCCTCGGACCCGGACAGCGTCCGGATCTCGCTGCGCTCCTCGGTCAGCTGCTCCGTCGCCGCCTCGCGCGCTGCCGTCTCGAACTCGCCGTCGCCGAGCGATCCCTCGGTCGAGCCGTCGAGCTTGACGAGGAGTCGGTCGCCCTGCTCGACGTTCGGGACGGTCGAATCGAGCACGGTGACCATCGCGATCGGCCGCTCCTCCTCGAGCGCGATCCGGAGCGCGCCGGCCACCTCGGCGGCCTTCGCCGCGGGCTCGACGAACAGCTCGAACGCGCCGTTGCAGCCCAGGCCCCATCCCCAGACCTCGTCGTCGTCGGCGGTCAGGTCGAACGACACGATGCGGGCCATGCCCTCGCGCATGACGATCTGCGCCACGTCGGCGACATCGTTCTCGAGGCACCCGCCGGAGATGTTGCCGACCATCTCGCCCTCCTCGGGCACGAGGAGCCGGGCGCCGGGGCGGCGGTACGTCGAGCCGCGGACGGCCACGATCGTCGCGAGCGCGAGCTTTCGGCCGCGCGCCGAGAGCGATTCGATCGCCTCCAGGACGTCGGTGAGCTCGCTCACGATGCAGATGGTACGCCGAGCCGAGCCGCTCGGAGCCCGATGGCCGCCCCGAGCCGTCAGACGCCGGTGCTAGTCTCGCCGTGAGATGGAGGCGGCGGTCTGGACGGCGATCGGTCTGCTGGCCGCCACCTCGCTCGGAACGCTCTTCTACCTCGGGTCGCGCATCGACGCTTTGGCGGCTCGCGTGGATGCTCGGTTCGACGGGCTCGTCAACGTCATGGAGAGTCGGTTCTCCCGAGTCGATGCTCGATTCGATGCGCTCGAGGCAGGGCTGAGATCGCATCTGGATCGCCACGCGAGCTGAAGGCTCCGTCCCTGCGAGGACCTGAGAACGTGGGCGGCGATCAGGCCGGCGCGGTGACGAACCGCGCGGGGTCCTCCTCGAACTGCGACAGGCACCCCGCCGAGCAGAAGTAGTACGTCGTGCCGTCGAACGCGGAGCTGTACCGCGCCGTCGCCACGTCCACGGTCATCCCGCAGACGGGATCGAGCGCCTCGTGCCGCGGGATCTCGGCCGGAGGGGCCGCGGCGAGGTTCCCCGCCGCCCGCTCCCGAACCAGCTCGGCCAGGATCGCCACCGCGATCTCCTCGTGGGCGACCTTGCCGAGGTCCAGCCCCGCCGGGGCGTGCACGCGGGCCACGGCCTCCTCGGCCATGCCGCGGTCGCGGAGATAGCCGAGGACCGCCTCGGCGCGCTTTCGCGAGGCGACGAGCCCGACGTACGGAGCGGGCGTCGCGAGCGCCGCCTCGAGGGCCGCCTCGTCGTAGTGGCCCTGGGTGGCGACGACGATGATCGATCGTTGGCCCACACCCGCCAGGCCGAGGTCGAGCGTCGTGATGACCCGGCCGGCGGTCGGATAGTCGTCGGCGAGCCCACCGTCGTCCACGACGACCGTCCGCCACCCGAGCGCGGCGGCCATCGAGGTGAGCGTGCCGACGGCGGGTGAGCGACCGATGACGACGAGCTGCGGCTGCGGCAGGACCGGTTCCACGTAGACCTCCAGGGCTCCCTCACTCTGACACGCGATCGGGACCGTCACGACGCCGTCGCGCCCTCGGGCGGCGAGCTCCTCGGGCGGGCCGAGGAACAGCAGTCGCGGGGTGCCCTCCTCGAGGGCCTTCAGCGCCTCGCGGACGACCGTCGGCTCGGCGCATGCCCCCCCGAGCCAGCCGCGCACCCTGCGGTCGGGTGTGACGAGGGCGGTCGAGCCCTCCTTGCCCGAGGACGGCGCGCGCCGCCAGACCACCGTGGCGAGCACGAACGGCTCGCCTCGTCGCGAGAGCTCGTTCGCGAGCTCGAGGACCTCGGGTCTCATGGGTCCAGGTTAGGAGGTCTTCGCCTTCTGGATGGCCTCCCAGACCTTGGCCGAGGTCAGCGGCATGTCGATGTTCCGCACGCCGAGGTGCCAGAGCGCGTCGATCACCGCGTTCACGAACGCGGCGGGCGAGCCGACCGTGGCCGACTCGCCGACGCCCTTGGCGCCGATCGGGTGGTGCGGCGACGGCGTCACGGTCTCGCCGAGCTCGAACTTCGGTGTCTCCCACGCCGTCGGCAGGAGGTAGTCGGTGAAGTTCGCGCCGATGCAGTTCCCGTCGTCGTCGAACGTGATGAGCTCCATCTTCGCCGTCCCGAACCCCTCGCAGAGCCCACCGTGGATCTGGCCCTCGACGATCATCGGGTTGATGCGGACGCCGCAGTCGTCCACCGCGACCATCCGATCGACCTTCCAGTCGCCGGTCTCGGGATCGACCTCGACGACGACCGCGTACGTGCCGAACGGGAACGTGAGGTTCGGCGGGTCGTAGTACGTCACGCCCTCGAGGCCGGCCTCCATGCCTTGCGGGAAGTTCGTGTAGGCCGCGAACGCCACGTCCTGGATCGTCTTCGCGTTCTCGGGCGCGCCCTTGACGAAGTACTTCCCCTTCTCGAACTCGACGTCCTCCTCGGAGACCTCGAGCAGGTGGGCGGCGAGCTTGCGTCCTTTCTCGCGCAGCTTGCGGGCCACGAGCGCCGTCGCGGCCCCCACCGTCGGCGTCGAACGCGACGCGTAGGTCCCCAGCCCGTACGGCGTGTTGTCCGTGTCGCCGTGCATGACCTTGATGTCCTCGGGCTGGATGCCGAGCTCCTCGGCCACGATCTGGGCGAACGTCGTCTCGTGACCCTGGCCCTGCGTCTTCGAGCTGATCTTCAAGATCGCCTTGCCGGTCGGGTGGATGCGCAGCTCGGCCCCGTCGTTCATCTTCAGGCCGAGGATGTCGTAATCGTGGCTCGGCCCGGCTCCGACGATCTCGGTGAAGCTCGCCAGCCCGATGCCGAGCAGGCGACCCTGCTCGCGCGCCTCCGCCTGCTCCTTGCGCAGATCGTTGTACCCGACGGTCTCGAGCGCGAGGTCCATCGCGGCGTGGTAGTCGCCGGAGTCGTACTCGAAGCCGGTCGCGCTCTTGTACGGGAACTGGTCCTTGTCGATGAAGTTCTTTCGGCGCAGCTCCGCGGGGTCCATGTCGAGCTCGTAGGCCGCGTTCTGCACGAGTCGTTCGATCATGTAGGAGGCCTCGGTGACCCGGAACGAGCAGCGATAGGCGACGCCGCCCGGCGCCTTGTTCGTGTAGTAGCCGTCGGCCGAGACGTGCGCCGCCGGCAGGTCGTAGGAGCCGGTGACGACGTGGAACAGCCCGACCTTGAGCTTGGACGGCTGGGCGTCGGCGTGGAACGCGCCCTCGTCGGCGAGCAGCGACACGCGCAGCCCCTTCATCGTGCCGTCGCGCGAGAGCGCCATCTCACCGTGCATGTGGAAGTCACGCGCGAACCCGGTCGAGATGAGGTTCTCGTATCGCTCCTCGATCCACTTCACCGGCCGGCCGATGAGGAGCGAGGCCGCCGTGGCGACGACGTAGCCCGGGTAGACCGGGACCTTGTTGCCGAACCCGCCCCCGATGTCGGGCGAGATGATCCGAATGTTCTCCTCGGGCAGCCCCGCCACGAGCGCGAAGACCGTGCGGATCGCGTGCGGCGCCTGCGAGGTCATGTAGATCGTGGCCTGTCCGGTCACGGGGTTCACGTCCGCGACGCAGCCACACGTCTCCACGGGCGCCGGATGCGAGCGCGGATAGTGCGTGTCCAGGCTCACGACGACGTCGGCGCCGTCGAAGGCGGCGTCCGTCGCGTCCTTGTCGCCGCTCTCCCAGTGGTAGATGTGGTTGTCCTTCTGGTCCTCCTTGTCCGATCGGATGACCGGCGCGTCGGACTCGCTCGAGCGCTGCGGAGTCACCACCGCCGGCAGCGGGTCGTAGTCGACCTCGATGAGCTCGAGCGCGTCCTTGGCGGTGTAGGGGTCCTCGGCGACGACGCCGGCCACCTCCTGGCCCTGGAACCGGACGCGGTCGGTGGCGAGCACGGCCTGCGTGTCGCCGGACATCGTCGGCATCCAGGCGAGGTTGTGCTGGGCCATGAGCTCGCCGGTGACGACCGCGACGACGCCGGGCAGCGCGGCCGCCTTCGATGTGTCGATGCCGTTGATGTTCGCGTGCGCGTACGGGCTGCGGAGCAGCGCGAGGTAGAGCATGTTCGGGAGCTTCACGTCCTCGACGTAGTTCCCCTTGCCCTGGAGGAACCGGTCGTCCTCCTTGCGCTTGACGCGATGTCCGATCCCGCGGATCTCCTCGGCTTCGGTCGACATGTCTCCCCCTCAGCTCCCCACGGGCGCGTCGGCGCTCTCGCTCATCGCGCGACCCGCGGACTGGATGGCCTTCACGATGTTCATGTAGCCGGTGCAGCGGCAGATGTTGCCGGAGATCGCCCACCGCACCTCGTCGTCGGTCGGTGATGCGTTCTCCTCGAGCAGCGCCTTGCCGGTGAGCATCATCCCCGGCGTGCAGAACCCGCACTGGAGCCCGTGCTCCTCCTTGAACGCGACCTGGAGCGGGTGCAGCTGACCGTCCTGCTTCAGGCCCTCGACCGTGGTGATCTCGCGGGCGTCGGCCTGGACGGCGAACATCGTGCACGACTTGACCGGGGTGCCGTCGAGCAGCACCGTACAGGCGCCGCAGCTCGTCGTGTCGCAGCCGACGTGCGTGCCGGTGAGCTCGAGCACCTCGCGGATGAAGTGGACGAGGAGCAGACGAGGCTCGACGTCCGCCGACCGCTCGACCCCGTTGACCGTGACCGTGATCTGCATCGTCGTCTCCTTAGGCCCGGGCCATCTCGACGGCGCGGGCCAGCCCCCGCCGGACGTAGACCTCCACCACGTGGCGCTTGTACTCGGCCGAGCCCCGCACGTCGCTCACGGGGTCACAGGCCGCGGCCGCGAGCCGGCCGGCCTCGGCGAACGCGTCATCGCCCGGCTCGGCGCCGGCGAGCGACCGCTCGGCCGCGGTCGCGTGCACGTTCTTGCTCGCCACCCCGGTCAGGGCGATGCCGGCCCGGCCGATCGTGCCGTTCGACATCTCGACCTGGACGGCGACACCCACCGTGGCGAAGTCCCCGATCTTGCGCTCGAGCTTCAGGTACGCGCCGCCGAGCCGCGCCGACGGCAACGGCACCCGC
>DATBLA010000100.1:0-3644 GCA_036555645.1 Actinomycetota bacterium | reverse complement strand
CGTGCGCGTCGTCGACGGCCGCCTGGAGGCGGGCTCGGCCGTGCGCGCGATGGCCACGGGCACGCAGTTCGACGCGGAGGAGCTCGGGTTCCTGGCCCCCGCGATGACGTCCACTCCCACCCTGACGGCGGGTGAGGTCGGCTACCTCATCACGGGCCTCAAGGACGTCAGCCGGCTTCGCGTCGGCGACACCGTCACGCTCGCCGGCGCGAAGGGCGCGCGGGAGCCACTGCCCGGCTACCGGGAGCCGCGCCCGATGGTGTGGAGCGGCCTGTTCCCGGCCGAGGGCGGCGACTACTCCGAGCTGCGGGACGCGCTCGACCGGTTGAAGCTGAACGACGCCTCGCTCGTGTACGAGCCCGAGACATCGAAGGCGCTCGGGTTCGGCTTCCGCTGCGGATTCCTCGGCCTGCTGCACATGGACATCATCAAGGAGCGGCTCGAGCGGGAGTTCGGCCTCGAGCTCATCGCGACCGCCCCGAACGTCGAGTTCCACGTCGTCCGGGGCGAGGAGACGGTCGTCGTCCACAACCCGAGCGAGATGCCGCAGCCGGGCACGTACGACCGGGTGGAGGAGCCGATCGTGCTCGCCACGATCGTCACGCCGAGCGAGTACCTCGGGGCGGTCTTCGACCTGTGCCAGTCTCGCCGCGGCGAGCTCGTCGACCTGCGGTACCTCTCGCCCGAGCGCGCGGAGGTCCACTACCAGCTCCCGCTCGCCGAGATCATCTTCGACTTCTTCGACCAGCTGAAGTCCCGGACGCGCGGGTACGCCTCGCTCGACTACGAGCCGCTCGGCTACGAGCCCTCGGACCTCGTCCGCGTCGACGTCCTCCTGCACGGCGAGCCGGTCGACGCGTTCTCGAGCGTGGTGCCACGCGCGCGGGCGACGCAGTACGGGCGGCAGATGGTCGAGCGGCTGCGCGAGCTCATCCCGCGGCAGCTGTTCGACGTCGCGATCCAGGCCTCGATCGGCTCGCGCATCGTCGCGCGGGAGACCGTGAAGGCCAAGCGGAAGGACGTCCTGGCCAAGTGCTACGGAGGCGACATCACGCGAAAGCGCAAGCTGCTCGAGGAGCAGAAGAAGGGGAAGGCGCGGATGCGCCGGGTCGGCCGAGTCGACGTGCCGCAGGAGGCGTTCATCGCCGCGCTCCGCGTCGACCAGCAGGCGGAGTCGAAACGTTGACGGCCGGCATCTACGTGCACGTCCCCTTCTGTCTCACCCGGTGCGGGTACTGCGACTTCAACGCGTACGCGGGACTCGACCACCTGCGGAACCGGTACGTCGCGGCGCTCGTGCGCGAGTCCGCGCTCGTCGCGAACGACTGGGCCGACGAGGCCGTCGCGAGCGTGTTCTTCGGCGGGGGGACGCCGACCACGCTCGAGTTGACCGACCTGTCCTCCCTCCTCGCCGAGCTGCGCGCCCGCTTCAGCGTCGAGCCCGATGCCGAGGTGACGATCGAGGCGAACCCGGACACGGTCGACGAGCCGATGTTGGCGGGCCTCCTCGCGGCCGGGTACGGACGGCTGTCGATGGGAGCGCAGTCCTTCGATCCGCAGGTCCTGGCCTCGCTCGAACGCGTCCACGGCCCGGATTCGGTTCGGCGAGCGATGCGCGATGCGCGCGGAGCCGGGTACGCGAACGTGAACCTGGATCTCATCTACGGCGCCGAGGGGGAGACGCTCGTCTCGTGGGAGCGCACGCTGCGAGAGGCGATCGATCTCGGGCCCGAGCACGTGAGCGCCTACGCCCTGACGATCGAGCCCTCGACCGCCCTCGGCCGGCGGATCGGTCGCGGCGAGGCTCGCCCGCCCGACTCCGACCTCCAGGCCGACATGTTCGACCTGGCTTGCGTTTTGCTTGCGGGGGCCGGGTACGGGCACTACGAGGTGTCGAACTGGGCCCGCCCCGGGTTCGAGTGTGTCCACAACCTCGGGTACTGGGAGCGCCTGCCGTACCTCGGGCTGGGTGCCGGCGCGCACTCGTTCCGCGACGGCCGCCGCTGGTGGAACGTCCGGCCTCCCGAGGAGTACCTCGCGCTCGTCGCCGGGGGGCGCGTCCCGGTCGGAGGGGAGGAGGTCCTCGAGCCCGCCGACGCCTACCTCGAGGAGGTGTTCCTCCGACTTCGGATCCTCGCGGGCGTGCCGGCGTCGTGGGTCGATCCGACCGTGGCCGCGCCGTTCGTGTCCTCGGGGCTCCTGCGTGAGGACGACGGATCGCTCGTCCCGACCGAACGCGGCATGCTCGTCCTGAACGAGCTCGTCCTCGCGCTCACCGCCTAGGGCACCCGGAGGTCGGCGCCGCAGCCGTCCGCCTCCGCCCAGTCCGGAGACCCGCCGCCGGTCGGCTCGGTGAAGTCGCGAGTCTCGATCACGCGGAGGATGCCGGCGTCGAGCTCGAACACGGTCTCGTGCACCTCCCACACCGAGTCGGGGGAGTCGGGCGGAACCTGCTCCGCGGTGACCGAGACGAGCAGGCGTCCTTCGCCCGACCCATCGCATCGCAGGGAATCGAGCGTGAACGCGTCGCCCCCCAGCCAGAATTGCGGTGGCGCGCTGCCGTCGAATCCCTGGGAGCTCATGGCGGCGTCGCCGGGCGGTTCCACGGTGGCGAGCACGAGCGCCGGGCCGCCCTCGTCCTGGACCAGGTCGAACAGGATCAGTCCCGTGACCGAGAACGCCACGTTCTGCACGAGCAGCTCGTCGGTTCCGTCCCCGTCGACGTCGGGCGCGGCGAAGGCGACGCACTGCGCGAGCTCGCACTCGATCGGGCCGTAGGAGAGGTCGGCCAGGCCGTCGCCGGACAGGTCGACCGCGACGACGTTGAACGCTTCGGTCGCGTCCGGGCATCCGCCCGTGTCTCCCATCCTCGTCGCGACGAACGCCGTCCCTGCCGCGTCCGGACCGGCGAAGCGCCCGTTCACCGACGTCACGTTGCAGACGGGGAACCCGAGCCCGAGATCATCCGAGCCGGGATCAAGGGACGGGGTCGGTGACGGCTGAATGGGGGGGACCGACGCACCCTCGGGCAGGGCCTGCCATGCCGGCGCTCCCATCGCGCCGGCCACCGGCTGGAGGCCCGTTCCATCCGGGCCAATCGTGTAGACCTGTCCGGTGTCCGCTGAGAACGCGATCGACGTGCCGTCCGGCGACCAGGCCGGGCTCGCCGGGTCCGGCAACGCATCGGTCACGAGGACCTCGTCGCTCCCATCGGGCGCGGTCGTGTAGAGGCCGGGGCTCACCTCCCCGCCACGGACGAAGGCGATGCGGTCTTCGATCCATGACCAGGCCGGCCAGGTCTCGCTCTCGTCCGGGGTCTGCGTGAGGTTCGTGAGCCCGGTTCCGTCGACGCGGATCGCGTAGACATCCCATCGCATGGGCCGGGAGCCGTCCCAGGCCTCGAACGCGATCCGCGCCCCGTCGGGCGACCATGTCGGGTTGCGCACGACGATCTGGTCGGTCCCCGGCACGAGCGTGACGTCACCGGTGGCGACATCCATCACGTGGATCCCGAACGTTCCGCCCGGCGATCCGGCGAACGCGATCCGGGTCCCGTCGGGCGACCACGCGGGATCGCGCACATCGGATGGGTCGTCGCCGAGCCATGTCGGCGAGCCCCCTTCGATCGGCACCGTCGCCAACAC
>DATBLA010000099.1:0-1759 GCA_036555645.1 Actinomycetota bacterium | reverse complement strand
GCGTCGCCGTATCGCCGTCGATGCGAGCCCAGTCGTGCTCGCGGTGGTAGCGAAGGTCGTCGGGGTAGCTCTCTTCCGCGGCCACTAGGTCTCCTCTCGCTTGTAGAACGGCTTCGTGACGATACGCCCCTTGCGCGGCCTACCGCGCAGGTCGATGGTGATCCCTTCTCCGGGCTGCGAGCCTGCCGCCGGGACGTAGCCGAGGCCGATCCCGACGTCGAGCATCGGCGAGAGCGTTCCCGAGGTGACGACCCCTCCGCCCTCGATCCCCATCCCGGAACGCGGGATGCCCGGATCCTCCATGACGAAGGCGACGAGCTTCTCGGCCGGGCCCTCGTCCTTCTGGCGCCGAAGGACGGAAACGCCGGTGAAGTCCTTGTCCAGGGCGCACGCCCACCCGAGGCCCGCCTCGATGGGGGTCCGGTCCGGCGTGATGTCGTTCCCGTGGAGCGGGTAGCAGACCTCGAGCCGCAGCGTGTCGCGCGCCCCGAGCCCACACGGCGTCACACCGCGCTCGAGGATCGCGTCCCAGAGGCGCACCGCATCCTCCGGGGCACAGCCGAGCTCGCAGCCTCGCTCGCCCGTATAGCCGGTGCCGGCGACGAGACACCTGACGCCCAGGACGTCTGCGTTCTCACGGAACGCGAACGGCGCGATCTCGATCCCGAGCCGCTGGAGCGCCTCCGGGCCCTGGACGGCGAGGAGCGCCCAATCGCCCGAGACGTCCTCGGTCTCCGAGAGCGAGGAGTGGTCGGGCCCGACATTGGCCGCGTTGACGACCAGGAGGAAATCCTCGGGCCCGCGGCGATAGACGATCAGATCGTCGTCGATGCCTCCGCTCTCGTTCGTGAGGAGGGTGTACTGCGCCTCGCCGGGCCCGATCCGGTCGACGTCGTTCGAGAGACGCGACTGGAGGTAGTCACGGGCGCCGTCCCCTGCGATTCGGAGCTCGCCCATGTGCGAGACGTCGAAGACGCCCGCGCCCGTGCGAACCGCGCGGTGCTCGGCCGCGATCCCCTCGTACTGCACGGGCATCTCCCAGCCGGCGAAGGGGACGATGCGCGCGCCGAGAGCGGCGTGGCGCTCGAACAGTGGCGTGCGCCGGAGCGTCTGCACCGGGCGGGAATCCTACCGCCGGCCCGGGGCCGCCGCGGGCCTCCCTCCGCTTCGAGCGTATCGCCGGAAGACGCACCGGTGGCGCGCGGTTCGTGCCGAGTTCGTCACGGCCGATCGCAGGGTCGTGAAGACCCCGACACCGCCCTGGCGTCGCGCCGGACTACGGCCGCAGGAAGGACGGCACCTCGAGAACCTCCGAGGGGACGTCGAAGCCCTGCGGCGCCTCGGTCTCGCCGACCTCCTCGCGCTCCCGCCGCTCACGCCGGTACGCCTTGTCGAACCCGGTGGCGATCACGGTCACGCGCACCCGTCCGGTCATGGCCTCGTCGATGACGGCGCCGAAGATGACGTTCGCGTTCAGGTCGGACGCGCCGGTGACGACCTCGGCCGCCTCGTTCACCTCGAAGAGCCCGAGGTCCGGCCCGCCGGTGATGTTCAGCAGGACACCGGTCGCGCCGGCGACCGACGCCTCGAGCAACGGCGACGAAACCGCCGCGCGTGCCGCCTCGGCCGCGCGATTCTCGCCCTCCGCCTCGCCGATCCCCATCAGGGCGGAGCCGGCGTCGGTCATGATCGTCCGCACGTCCGCGAAGTCCAGGTTGACGAGGCCGGGGATGGTGATGAGATCCGTGATCCCCTGGAC
>DATBLA010000098.1:0-6664 GCA_036555645.1 Actinomycetota bacterium | reverse complement strand
GCGTCGGCACACCGTTCGGGCCGGCCCGAGGACGTGCCCGAACGGCTCGTCCGCTCGGTGGCCGCCGTCGGCGAGACCGCGCGGGAGACGATCGAGGCGTTCCGGGCGGCGGGGGCACAGGTGCCGGTCGTCTACCCCGTGGCCGTGGGGGATCCTGCGCCCTCGATCGAGGCGACCCTGTCCGCGCTCGCGCCCGCCTGACCGACCCGATCCGGGAATCCGCGATTGCTGGCGTCGCTCGGGGGCGTAGACTACGTTTACAAGGTCCCCACCGTGGAAACAGGGGAAACAGGGGAAAGGCGAGAGAAGTCGACAGGGGGAGCGGAGACCGATGACGTACACGATCGCCGAGCCGTGCATCGACGTGAAGGACCGGGCGTGCGTGGACGAGTGCCCGGTCGACTGCATCTACGAGGGGCCGAGGATGCTCTACATCCACCCGGACGAGTGCGTCGACTGCGGCGCGTGCGAGCCGGTGTGCCCGGTCACCGCGATCTTCTACGAGGACGACGTGCCGGCCGAGTGGAAGCAGTTCACGCCGATCAACGCCGAGTGGTTCAACGACGACGTGAGCGGGGTGGGCTCACCCGGGGGCGCGGCGCAGGTCGGTCCCAGCGGCGTCGACCATCCCGTCGTCGCCGGCTGGCCGACGGTCGGCTGACCCTGCGCGCCGCGGACGCCGTCCGGGCGCGAGCGTCGCTAGCCCGCCGCTCCGACGGCCGATGACGTTCGGGGACCGTCGGGGAGCAGGACCCGGAACGACGCGCCTCCGCCCGGCCGGTCCTGCACCCATGCTCGCCCGCCCATGAGCTCGGCGAACCTCGCGACGAGCGCGAGCCCGACACCGACGCCGGGCGAGTGCTCGGGCGCGTCGGGCCCCTGACGGAACGGCTCGAAGACCGCCTCCCGCAGCTCGCTCGGGATGCCCGGGCCCTCGTCCTCCACGACCAGGACGATGCCCTCGTCCTCGAGCTCGACTCGAACCCACACCCGCGTCCCGGGAGGTGTGTGGCGAACCGAGTTCGCCAGCAGGTTCTCGAGGATGCGCTCGACCTTGGCCGCGTCCACGCTGGCGGTGAGCGACGGTGCCTCGACCTCCACCTGCCGGCTGCTCGCCGCGTCCGAGTCGGCGACCACGCGCGCGACGAGCGCTCCGACGTCGGTCGGATGGAGCTTCGGCTCGACGATCCCTCGGGCCAGCCGGTCCAGGTCGAGGAGATCGGTGACCATCCGGTCCAGCTTGCGCGCGTTCGTCGCGATCCGGCGGGCCAGATCCTGCGCCTCGTCGGTGGACATCTCGATCTCGCTGCGCTCGAGCGTGACGGCCAGGCCCAGGATCGCGGCGAGCGGCGTGCGGAGGTCGTGCGAGACCGCCTGCAGGAACGTGTTCTTCATCTCGTCGACGGCGCGCAGTCGGATCGCCGCGTCCCGCTCGACCTCGAGCGCCCGCTCGAGCTTGGCCTCGGCCTCCTTGCGGTGCGTGATGTCGAACATGAACCCCTGCCAGTAGCGGAGCTCGCCGGCCTCGAGGAGCGTGGCCACGTCCTGCACCCATACGACGCTCCCGTCCTTGCGCACGATGCGGTACTCCAGCGAGAAGTCGGTGCCGGTCGCGTTCGTCTCGCGATCGGCGGTCTTGACTCGCTCGCGGTCGTCGGGGTGGACGAGGCGCGTCCACAGGCTCGGATCGGCGAGGACCTCGCCGACCGAGTAGCCGATGAGCTCCTCGTTCGCCGGTGACAGATAGGTGGTCAACGACTCGCCCGTGTCCGGGTCGATGTCCTGGACGTAGATCGACACGGGGCTCCGCTCCACGAGCAGGCGGAATCGCTCCTCGGCGTCGGCCAGGGCGGCCTCGGCCTCCTTGCGCTCGGTGACGTCGAGCAGGAACCCCTGCCAGTACTCGGGGCCGTCGGTGCGCTCGACGAGCGTGGCCTCGTCGTGGACCCAGACGTAGCTCCCGTCGGAGCGGCGGAAGCGATAGTCGGCGACGAACGGTTCCCGCGTCCGGTTCGTCTCCTCGTCGAGCCTGACGACGCGTTCCCGGTCCTCGGGATGGACGTGGTCGGCCCAGAACTCCGGCGTCCACGTCCACTCCTGCTGCGGGTAGCCGAACACCTCGGTGACGCGAGGGCTGATGTAGAACTCCTCCGGCGTTGGATCGAGCGCCTCGCGATAGGCCACGACGGGCATCTGCTCGACGAGCGCCCGGAACCGCTCCTCGGCCGCGAGGAGCTGATGCTCGGCCTGCTTCCGCTCGGTGATGTCGAGCATGACGCCCTGCCAGATCGACGGCTCACCGTGCTCGTCGCGGATGAGCACCGACTCGTCGCGGAACCACACGACCCGCCCGTCGGCGGCGACCATCCGGTACTCCTGCCGGTACGGGGTGCCCGCCCGGGTCGATCGCTCGGACTCCGCCAGGACGGTGTCGCGATCGTCCGGGTGCAGGATCTGGGTCCAGAACCCCGGGATCTCCACCCAGTGGCGAGGGGAGTAGCCGAGGATGCGCTCGACCTGGGGGCTGACGTAGATCACGGAACCGTGCTCGTCGTAGCTGCGGCTCACGTGCTCCTGGTACGTGATCGCCGGCGTGGTCTCGACGATCGAGCGGTACCGCTCCTCCGTCTCGCGAAGGCGCTCGTCGGACAACCCGCGGACGATCGCCGCGGCGAGCGTGCCCGCCGCCGCGCGGAGCGCGTCGATCTCGACCTGCGTCCATTCTCGCTCCTCGATGCAGTCGTCGAAGCCGATGTAGCCCCACCAGGCGCCGTCGACGAGCACGGGGACGAGCAGGAGCGAGCGGATCTCGTGTTCGCGGAGCGTGGGCTGCTCGGGCTCGGGGAACGTCGCGACCTGCCCTCCGATGATGTCGCCACGAGCGAGCGTGGTCGTCCAGCGATCGAACCCGACGTAGCCGAGCGCCTCGCCGACCTCCACCTTCGAGCTCGCGCCCGGCGAGAGCCACCGGGCCCGCAGGACGGTCGCGAGCGGCTCACCCGGCCGCTCCAGGTTCTCGTAGACGTACGCGCGCGAGGCACCGACGGCCTCACCGAGCCGGCGGAGCACCGCGTCGATGCATCGCTCCCACGAGGGCTCCTCGAGGAACCGTTGCGCGGCGAAGGCGAGCGCCTCCAGCGTGCTGTCGCGCCGGAGCGCCGCCTCGGCTCGTGCTCGCGCGGTGTCCATCCCGGATCGGCCTCCCGGGCGCGCGGAACCAGACGTGAGCGCGCCCACTCGGGGATTATCGGTTGCGCCTCGGGCGGGTTTGAGGAACGCCCGTGCCGGTGGGGCTACGCGCCTTCGGCGACCGGCTCGGTGGCCGGCAGCTCGCCGGGCATGGCCCACGGCGTGTCGTCGGGCCACCGAGCCCGCGACTTCGCGGCGAGCTTGCTCATCAACGAGATGGCCGCCTCGTCCTCGGATCCGGGGCGCCACTCCACGACCCCGTCCGCCGTCGCACGGTCCCACAGGTCGCGCCCCTTGTCCGTGCGGATGATCGTGAGCGTCCACCCGTCGCTCTGGCCGAGCCCGCCGAGCGAGATGTCCGCGTGCTCGGCGGCGAAGTCGGGACACCGCAGGCATCCGGGGCGCGTGAACTCGTGCGCCTGCTTCAGCGAGTACGTGATCTCCTCGCCGTCCTTCGTGTAGAACAGGAGCTTCCCCTTCACGTTCACGCGGACGAGGTCCTCGAGCGCCAGGCCCAGCCGGTTCTGCGCGATCTCGACCATCAGGCCGTCGTACGTGAAGCTCTTCGAGCACAGCAGGCCGAACGTCCAGGCGATCTTCTTCGCCCACTTGTTCACGCGCCGGGCCGACAGCGAGCCGGTGACGCTCGACTGGCACGAGACCCCGACGAGCGCGAGCTTCGACAACCCCATCTCGGCGGCCTTGATGAGCGCGAGGGGGTTCGCCGAGTACGTGTATCGCGAGCCCGCCGTGGCGAGGACGCCTTCCTCGTCTGTGACGACCGTGGGTTCGGCATCCCACGGGCGCTCCTGCGAGAGGCGGGACGTGAGCGCCCCGTCGATCTCGCCGTTCTGCAGCCCCCAGATGAGCAGCGCCGACAGCACCCCACCGTCCTGCCCCACCATCAGCGCCTCCGGCTGCGTGGCGCGGGCGAGCACGATGTCCTGGTACCGGCCGATGACCTCCTCGGGGGTGCGGGTCTGGCCGAACAGGAACCGGTCGATCTCCGGCTCCCAGTCCCGGAACCTCGGGCAGGCCAGGGTGCAGAGCGAACAGCCACGATCCCCGTGAAGGCAGACGTCTGGTCCGTCCTCCTGCAACTGCACCGGGATGTCGTTCTCGTAGCCGAGCACGTGGAACGGACACGCGACGATGCAGGCGGTGCACCCCGTGCACAGACCCGTCGCCACCACCTCGTGGAACAGGTCGCGCCACTGCGTCGTGTCGGCGCTCGTGGGCATCGAGTTCGAAGTATATGGGTATGGCGGCGCAGGGCCGATCGAGGCAGGGGACCAGGAGGTCGCCGTATCTCAGGACCACGATAGGCTCGCGGTCAGACGGATGGGAGGTGGAGATGAAGAAGGGGAGATGGGTCCGGCTGCTGGCCGGACTGTTCGCGCTCTCGATCGTGCTTGCCGCGTGCGGCGGCGACGACGACGGTGACGGGGGCGAGACCGGGGCGACGACCGGGTCGGAGACGGGTTCGGAGACCGGCGCAGCGGCCGGTCAGTCGATCGTGATCTCCGGGTTCGCGTTCGACCCCTCGACGATCACGGTGAGCGGCTCGACCGACATCGCGATCACGAACGAGGACGCGGCGGCGCACACGTTCACGACCGACGACGGCAGCGTGGACGTCGAGATCGCCGGCGGCGCCGAGGAGACGGTCACGCTCGACCTGACGGAATCGACCGGGTTCTTCTGCAAGATCCACCCCGACATGACGGGGACGATCGAGGTCTCGTAGTCGTTTCGGACGGACCTGAACGGAGGGTGGGATCGCGCGACGCCGGTCAGATGGCGAACGAGTCGCCGCAGGCGCACTCGTGCTTCGCGCGCGGGTTCCGCATCCGTAGGCCGCCACCCAGGAGCGCGTCGTTGAACTCGAGGGTCGAGCCCTCGACGATCGGCGCGCTCCTGGGATCGACGAGGACCCGGACCCCTCCGGCCGCGGTCACGATCTCGTCGTCCTGGGCCGGCGCCTCCTCGAACGTCAGCTCGTAGGAGAACCCGGAGCACCCGCCCGCGACGACCCGGACACGCAGCAGCGGATCGGTCCGGCCGTCACGCTCGGCCAGCTGGCGGATCTTGGTGGCCGCGGGGTCGGTGACGGCGATGACCGAGGCGGTCTGCTCCATGTCCCAAGGATACCTCCGGCCGGTGGTCAGGCCGGCTGCGCGAGTCTCCGAAACGCGCCCTTCACCGTCTCGGAGAACGTCGGGTAGGCGTGGATCGCCTCGCCGACGACGGCCGCGGGAACCCGCGCGGCCATCGCGACGACGATCTCGTGGATCATCGCGCCGGCCTCCTCGCCGACGACAGCCCCGCCCAGCAGCTCGCCCGAGCGGGCGTCGGCGACGAGCTTGACCAGGCCGGCCGTCCGGCCCTCGATGATCGAGCGCTCGTTGTCCCCGATGCGTTCGATCGCCGTCCGGACCTCGATCCCGGCCTCCCGGCACTCGCGCTCGGTGCGGCCGACGCTCGCGACCTCGGGATCGCAGAAGGTCACCCGAGGCACCACGCGGTAGTCCCGCTCCCGGGGCGCTCCGAGGATGTCGTCGACCACGAGCTCGGCTTCGTAGGAGCCGACGTGCGTGAACAGGAGCTCCCCGGTGGCGTCGCCCGCTGCCCAGATGGCGGGATTCGTCGTCCGCAGCGTCCCCGACAGGATCGGGCGGCCCTGCTCGTCCAGGTCGACACCGGCGGCGCCGAGGTCGTGGACGTCGAGGACGGGCGTCCGCCCGGCCGCGACGAGGACCTCCTCGGCCGCAAGGCTCGTGCCGTCGGCCAGCTCCAGACGCCACCGGCGGCCGTCGTGCTGCGCGAGCTCGATCGTCGAGCCCGCTCGGAGCCGGATGCCCTCGTCCTCGAGGGCGCTCGTGAGGGCACTCGCGACCTCCTCGTCCTCCGCGGGCATGGCGTGGGGGAGCACCTCGATCGCCGTCACCCGGCTGCCGAACCGCGCGTAGATCTGCGCGAACTCGATCCCGATCGCGCCGGTTCCGATGACCGCGAGCGATGCCGGGGGAGCGTCGGGACCCCAGATCGCCTCGCGGTTCGTCCAGTACGGGCCGTCGGCCAGGCCCGCGATCGGGGGGACGGCGGCCTCGGTTCCGGTGGCGAGCACGATCCGATCGGCCTCGACCTGCGTGCCGTCGGCGAGCTCGACCCGGCGCTCGCCGAGGATCCGGGCCTCCTGGAGGAACACCGTGACGCCGATCTCCTCGAACGGTGCCGGGCCGGCGCTCGACTGCTCGGCGACGATGTCGCGCGCTCGCTGCCGGACGACGGCGACGTCGACGGTCACCTCGGGGATCCGAACGCCGAACCGCCCCGCGTCGCGCGCGAGCTGCGCGATCTTCGCGGAGCGGAGCATGACCTTCGTGGGCACGCAGCCGTAGTGGTTGCACTCGCCGCCGAGCTTGTCGCGCTCGGCGATCGCCACGCGCAGATCCGAGCGCCGTCCGAGCTGGAA
>DATBLA010000097.1:0-5025 GCA_036555645.1 Actinomycetota bacterium | reverse complement strand
GGTTCCCCGACACGGACGAGGGCAACGTGGCACTCGCGCGGTACCTCTGGGGTTACCGCATGTGGACGCGCGCGGCGCAGCTTCGCGGGCTGCTGGCGTACTTCGATGACCTCGGCATCTCGACCATCGAGGACCTGAAGGTGTGGGCGAACACGTCCGTCTACGAGGACTTCGTTGGAAGGGTGAAGGGCCTCGGTCCGACGATCTATCAGGGCCTGGTCCTGCGGCTCGGCGTCGAGACCGTGAAGCCGGACGTCCACCTCCTGCGGTTCGTCGCTCGCGTGATCGGCCGATCGGTCGACGAGATGGAGACCGTTGCCGCGCTCGAGGAGGCGTCGAGGCGGATGGGCGTCAAGGCGAACGTGCTCGACTGGAGCATCTGGGAGCACCAGCGGGGCGCGACCTAGCCCGCGAGCTCGTCGATGAACGCGCGGGTCGATGCGGACGCCGGCCGGTTGCCCTTGCGTTCGTAGAGTGCGAGCGCCTCGCGCGCCGCCTGCTCGGCCTCCTCCGACTTCCCGGCCGTTCGCAGGACCTGCGCGAGGTCGATCCACGCATCGCCCAGCATGTTCGGGGACTCGGCTTCCGCGTCGAGGTACAGCTGGACGGCCTCGCGTGCGAGCCGCTCCGCCTCGGCCGGCTCTCCCCGCGCCGCGAGCACGAGCGCTCGAGCCGAGCGCCCCACCATCTGCGAGGCCAGGTCGTCCTCGGCGGCGATGTCGAGCGCGATCTCCGCGAACCCATCGGCCTCCTCGAACCGACCCAGGGCGACCAAGGCCCGGGCCAACGTCCCTGCCGCGGTCGACTTGTGCCCTTCATCGCCGAGCGTGTCGTGGATCTCGTAGTTCCTCCGGTTCGCCCGTTCCGAGGCCTCCGCGTTCCCCGCGTAGAACTCGACCGAGCCCAGCTGTTGCAGGGCGGCGCTGATGTCGAAATGAAGGCCGAGCGTCTCCCCGGTTTCGATGCCCACGAAGAGCAACTGCCGCGCTTCGGCGAGCGATCCCTGCATGGCGAGATACGTCCCCCGAACCACGGCGTCGATCCCCTCCAGCTGACGGCTACGGGAGAGGTCTGCCCGAACATCGTCCAACGCCGCCAGGCCCTCCTCGGGCGTGGTCGTGCCGAGCCACGAGGTACCCAACCACGTGACGAGCGCGTTCGCGATGAGTCGCTCATCGCCGCTGCGCCGGGCGTACTCGAGCGCCCGGCGGGCTGCGCTCTCCGCCCGCCCATACCGGCACGGCATCCATTCGGCGTTGGCGATCTCGCGCCAGACGGTCGCGAGCGCCGCATCGTCCCCCAGCTCCTCGAAGATCCGCGTTGCGTCCTCGAGCTCGTCGCGGAACTCGGCGGTCGTCTTCCCATGGGGGTCCGCCAATGACTGCGTGGACGAGCGGAGGATCCCGGCGAGCACCTCGAGCGATCGGTCGCCCGAATCCGACGCGAGTCGGACCGCCTCGTCGAACGCCGAGACCGCGGAACGCACGTCCCCCAACCACACGAGCGTGTCCCCGAGGTCGTAGAGCATCCAGCCGCGCTCGGAGCCATGCGGAGATGCGACCGCGACCGCACGCCGCAACAGGTTCCCGGCGGCGACGTGATCGCCGCGACCGGCCGCCCGGCGTCCGGCGGCGGCCAGGTGCTCGGCCGCGCGACGGCCGATCGCATCCGAGCGGTCGTCCGTGGGTCCGAGCTGCGTCCGGTACTCGTACGCCTGCTCCAGGTGATAGCCGACGATCTCCTCCTGCTCGGCGACGGCGTCGCCGGCCACGCGCTCGATCCAGTCGGCGAAGCGCTCGTGGAGGTCGGCGCGCTGGGACTTCGGGATCGCCTCATAGGCGGCGTCGCGGAGGAGCTGGTGGCGGAACCGGAAGGCGTCCTCGCCCGGAAGCGTCGTGCGTTCGGGTCGGACGAGCTCCTTGCGGACGAGGGCCATGAGGTCGGCCGAGACGTTCGAGCCGCCCACCAAATCGCGAACCGCCCCTGCGTAGAACTCCTTGCCGACGACGGACCCCGCCTCGAGTGCAGAACGCTCCTCCGGGGTGAGCCGGTCGAGCCGCGCCGCGAGCAGCGCCTGGATCGAGGGCGGCACCGTGACCTGCGCGAGATCGCCCGTCGCGACCCACCGGCCGTCCTCGCGCGTGATGAGGCCGTCGTCGATCAGCATCGCGAGCGTCTCCTCGACGAACAGCGGGTTGCCCTCGGCCGTCTCGACGATCCGATGGGCGACTTCGGCCGGCAGCTCGGCCGACCCGAGCAGGTTCGCGATGAGCGCGCCGGCTTCCCGCTCGTCGAGCGGCTCGAGCGAGACCGTCGCCGCGTTCAGCTTGCCGCCTCCCCAGCCGGGACGGATGTCCAGCAGGTCCGGCCGCGCCATGCACAGGAGCAGGATCGGCGAGCCGCGTGACCAGTCGGCGATGTGCTCGACGAGATCGAGGAACGTCTTCTCGCCCCAGTGGATGTCGTCGAACACGAGCACGAGCGTTCGACCGCGCGCGGCGGCCTCGAAGAAGCGCCGGATCGCCCAGAACGTCTCCTCGCCGGCCGCCTGCTCGGCCACGCCCATGAGCTGCGAGACGTGGCGGCACACGATCTCCTGGTGCTCCTCGCCCTCCAGCACCGAGCACACCTTGGCCTCGACGATGTCGGGCAGGTCGAAATCGGCCAGGCCGGCCGCCTGCTTGATCGCCTCGACGACCGGGAAGTACGTGATGCCCTCGCCGTACGGGAGGCACCGGCCGCGGAGCACGACCGCGCGATCGCCGAGGCCGCCGACGAGCTCCTCGACGAGCCGGGACTTGCCGACACCGGCGGCCCCGAGGAGCGTGAACAGCTGGCACGCCGTGTCGCCCTCGGCCGCCTCGAACGCCTGCCGGAGCTGGGCGAGCGGGCGCTCGCGCCCGACCATCGGCGAATCGAGGTGCCGGGGGACGGCCGAGATGACCTCGCGGACGTCGAGGAGGCGCCAGGCCGGGATCCGCTCGGTCTTGCCCTTCGCCTCGAGCGGCCCGACGGGCTCGGCCTCGACGGCATCGCGCACGAGGCGATAGGTCGGTTCGCCGAGCAGGATCTCGCCCGGCGCCGCGTGCTGCTCGAGACGCGCGGCGACGTTCACCGTGTCCCCGGTCACGAGCGCCGGATCGGTCGCCGAGGCGCCGGCCACGACCTCGCCGGTGTTCACGCCGATGCGGACCTGGATCGTGACGCCGCGGTCCCGCTCGAGCTCCTTGTTGAGCGTCCCGAGCGCCTCGCGCATGTCGGCGGCCGCCCGCGCCGCCCGGAGCGCGTCGTCCTCGTGCAGCTGCGGGATGCCGAACACCGCCATGACGGCGTCGCCGATGTACTTCTCGACGGTGCCGCCGTGGCGCTCGATCGCGGCGCGCATCGCCTCGAAGTAGCGCGACTGGATGTCGCGGAGCGACTCGGGGTCGAGGCGCTCGCCGAGCGCCGTCGAGCCGGTGACGTCGCAGAAGACGACCGTGACGGTCTTTCGCGTCTCGCGACCGCCGGTCGCCGTCGCCGTTCCGAGCGGCGCGCCGCAGACCGGGCAGAACGCGAAGTCGTCCGGACTCTCCCGGCCGCAGCTCGGGCAGGTCGTCGGCATCGCCCGAGCCTACGGCCGGGGCGTGGGGGACGCCAGCGTGCGGTGCAGGTGCCGCCTCGCCTAGCATCGGTGCCGGATGAGCGCGGGATCGGGTGAGCTCCGGCGGACGCTGCCGGCGCTCATCGCCTCGATCCCGATCGCGATCGTCTACTTCGCGGTCCTGGGCATCGTGCTCACGGCGGCGGGTCCGAGCGGGCTCGACCTGACCGATGAGCAGGCGAGCAGCTGGATCGCGGTGCTCTACGGGTTCCCGACGGCGATCGCGCTCGTGCTCACGCTCCGGTACCGCCAGCCGCTGCTCATCACCGGGAACATCTTCGCGATCATCTTCTTCGCCTCGCTCGGGGACCGGCTCGGGTTCGCCGAGCTCGCGGGCGCCTCGATGGTCGCCGGCGCGATCGTGCTCGTCGCGGCGATCCTCGGGCTCACCGGAGCGATCGCGGCCTGGATCCCGGCGCCGATCGTGTACGGGCTCATCGCCGGCGCGGTCATGCCGTTCGTCGTCGACATCTTCTCGGCACTCAGCACGTCGGTCGACGGCGTCGCCGTCCCGTACGAGGTGCCGATCATGGTCGGCGCTGCGCTGGTCGCGTACCTCCTGAGTCAGCGCGTGTTCGGGAACCGCGTTCCACCCATCCTGGCGGCGTTCCTGGCGGGGCTGCTCGCCGCCGCGCTCACCGGACAGCTCGGCGCGTTTCCGTCCTCGTTCTCGCTCCCGAGCCTCGAGTTCGTGCGCCCGACCTTCTCGCTGAGCGCGATCGTCACCGCGACGCCGGTGCTCGTCGCGCTGCTGACGGTGCAGTCGAACATCCCGTCCGTCGTCTACATGCGGAGCCAGGGGTTCGCGCCTCCCGAGCGTCCGATCGACGTGATCAGCGGCGCCGGGACGATCCTCGGCTCGTTCCTCGGCCCGATCGCGGTCTCGTTCGCACTCCCGCCGGTCCTCATCACCGCCGGCCCGGGGGCGGGGGAGCGGACGATCCGATACCGATCGGTCTTCCTCCCCGTCGCGGCCGGGCTCGGGATCGCCGTGTTCGCGAGCGCCGCGGCGGACCTCGCGACGCTCGTTCCGTCGACGTTGCTGCTCGCGATGGCCGGGCTCTCGCTCCTCGGGGCCCTCGTCGGCGCCCTGAAGGAGATCACGCAGGGCCCGCTCGTGCTGGGGCCGATCTTCGCGTTCGCGATCGCGCTGTCGAACATGACCCTGCTCGGTCTCGGTCCGTTCTTCTGGTCCCTCGTCCTCGGCGCCGGCATCTCGCTCCTGCTCGAGCGCGACGGCTGGAAGCGACTCCGCGAACCGGTCGGGGAGGAGCCGTGATCACATCGGCCCGACGGTGAGGAGCTGGGACATCGTGCCGAACGGTCCGCGTTCGTCGTGCAGGACGCTGCTCGTCACCCCGACGCCCTCGGGCCCGAACGTG
>DATBLA010000096.1:0-2520 GCA_036555645.1 Actinomycetota bacterium | reverse complement strand
GAAGCGGCGCTGCAGGCCTTCGACGAGGACGCGACGTTCCGGGACGCCTTGGGACAGACCTTCTGCGACTACTACGTCACGTCGCGCCGGTGGGAGCTGAAGGCCTGGCGAGACACGGTCACCGACTGGGAACGGGAACGGTACGAGCGGGCCGTGTAGCCGTGTCAGCGGGCGCGGTCTCGGGCGCCGACCAGCACCACGTCGACACCTTCCTGAACGACCTCGTCGCGTTGGTTCACGATGCGGACCTCCATCGTGACGATGCCCCGATCGGGCCTCGATCGCGATCGTCGGACCCCGGTGACGGTCGAGACGGTGCGGATCGCATCGCCCGCGTACACGGGCGCGACGAACCGGCGCGACTCCTCGATGTAGATCCCGAGCGCCCAATCGTCGGCCGACGTCGGCTGTCCACTGGCGATCGACGTCACCAGCAGCCCGTGGGCGATCGGGGCATCGAAGGGCGAGCCGTCCTCCACCGCGTCCGGATCGGCGTGGAGCGGGTTGTGGTCGCCGGTGAGCGCGGCGAAGGCCTCGATGTCGCCGGCCGTCACCGTGCGAGGCTCGCTCGCGAGCTCGAGCCCGACCTCGAGATCTTCCAGGTGGATCCACGTCATAGGCATCGCGTCTGCGGCCGGAGCGTAGCAACCGATAGCATCGGCCCGTGAACATCGCGGTGCTCGTGAAATGGGTCCCCGAGCCGCAGGGCACGCCGTCCCTCGGCCCGGACCATCTGCTCGTGCGGGAGGGCGCCGACGGCGCGCTCGACCCGGGCGACGAATACGGCCTCGAACGCTCGCTGCAGCTCGTCGAGCGCGACGGCGGCGAGGTCTCGGTGGTCTCGATGGGCCCCGAGGTGGCGCTCGCCGCCGTGCAGCGGGGTCTCGCGATGGGGGCGAGCCGCGGCGTCCTGGTGACCGACGATGCCCTTCGCGGCGCCGACACCCTCGTCACCGCGCGGGTGCTGGCGTCCGCGCTGCGCTCGGCCGAGCCCGACCTCGTCGTCGCGGCGGTCGAATCGACCGACGGGTACACGGGCACGCTGCCGATCACGCTCGCGGAGCTGCTCGGGCTGCCCAGCGTGACGTTCGCGACCTCGTTCGACGTCGACGGCGCCGAGCTCCGAGCCGAGCGACAGACCGCCGCCGGCACCGAGGCCGTCGCGTGCTCGCTCCCGGCCCTGGTGACCGTCACGACCGGCGTCGCCGAGCCCCGCTATCCCAGCCTGAAGGGCGTCATGGCCGCGAAGTCCAAACCGGTGGACCGGCCGTCGCTCACCGATCTCGGGCTCGGTGAGGACGATGTGCGGCCGGCCCAGCGGGTCGTGTCGGCCGAGGCGGCTCCGGCCAAGACCGGCGGCCGGGTCATCGAGGCCGGACCGGATGCGGCCGCGGAGATCGCCGACCTGTTGGCCGAGGCCCGGGTGATCTGACGTGACGCGCGTGTGGATCTGGGCCGATGTCGCTCCCGACGGCGTCGCCCCGTCGGCGTTCGAGCTGGCGACCAAGGCCCGTGCCGTGGGCGGCGACGTCGGCGCCGTGGCGCTCGGGCCGGGAGCGTCCGAAGCCGTCGAAGCCCTCGGAGACCACGGCGCCACGCTCGTGTACACCTCGGACGACGAGCGGCTCGTCGAGCCGACGTCACGCGTGGCCGCTCACACGCTGGCCGCCCTCGTCGCCGAGCACGCTCCCGACGTGGTGCTGTTCCCGTCGTCGTACCGGGGCCGCGACGTGGCGGGTCGTTTGCAGGGCGTGACCGGGTCCACGCTGATGGCCAACGCGGTCGACCTGCCCTCGGCCGATCGAGCCAGGGCCGAGATCCTGGGCGGCACGACGATCGTCGAGGTCGCCCTCGAGGGCCCCCGCCCCCATCTCGTGATGATGCGACCCCGTTCCTTCGAGCCCGATGCCGTGGGCGGCACCGCCGAGGCCGTGGCGGTCGACGTCGTCGACCCACCGGGCGGGTCGTCGGAGGTTCGCGTGCTCGAGCGGACCGAGACCGCCGCGAGCGGGCCGAGCCTCGACGGTGCCAAGGTCGTGCTCGCCGGAGGGCGCGGACTCGGCGGGCCCGACGGGTTCCGGCTGCTGGAGGAGCTCGCCGCGGCGATCGGTGACACGGCGATCGGCGCCTCGCGCGCAGCGGTCGACGCCGGCTGGGTGCCCTACGCGATGCAGATCGGACAGACCGGCGCGACCGTGAAGCCCGAGGTCTATCTCGCCGCCGGCATCAGCGGCGCGCTCCAGCACGCCGTCGGCATGAAGGGCTCGCGGCGCATCGTGGCGATCACGAAGGATCCCGAGGCGCCGATCCTCAGGCTCGCCGATCTCGGCGTGGTCGGTGACCTGTTCCACGTGCTGCCGGCCGTGACCGAGGAGGTGCGCCGACGGACCGGGCGCTGAGCGCGGTCGCGCTCGCCGTGGTCGTCGGGGCGGCAGCGGCGCTCGCGTGGCGCCGCGCCACACCTCGCATCGCGACCCTGCGCGCCGCTCGCCCAGACGATCCCGGCCGAGCCGGACCGCC
>DATBLA010000095.1:0-28463 GCA_036555645.1 Actinomycetota bacterium | reverse complement strand
CCTCCCGGTCATCCCGCCGGTGCTCGTGCGCGAGGAGTCGATGTACGGCAGCGGGTTCCTGCCGACGGACGAGGCGAACATCTACGTCACGACCCCCGACGAGCTCTACCTCGTCGGCACGTCGGAGGTGCCGCTCGCCGCGTTCCACATGGACGAGATCCTCGACGAGGACGCCCTCCCGATCCGGTATGCCGGCTACTCGACGTGCTTCCGGCGGGAGGCCGGCACGTACGGCAAGGACCTCGGGGGGATGTTCCGCGTCCACCAGTTCGACAAGGTCGAGATGTTCAGCTACTCGGTGCCGGAGGCCTCCTGGGACGAGCACGAGATGATGGTCGGCGTCGAGGAGGAGATCATCGGCGGTCTCGACCTGCCCTACCGGGTCGTGAACATCGCCGCGGGCGATCTCGGGAGCGCCGCGGCCAAGAAGTACGACATCGAGGTGTGGCTGCCCGGGCAGGGGAGATACCGCGAGCTCACCTCCTGCTCGAACTACCTGGACTACGGCGCGCGCCGGGCGCAGACGCGGGTTCGCCGCCGCTCGGGCGACATCGAGGTCCTCCACACGCTGAACGGCACCGCGACGGCCGTCGGCCGAACGCTCATCGCGATCCTGGAGAACTTCCAGCAGGCGGACGGCAGCGTCGTGCTCCCCAAAGCGCTCCACCCGCACCTGCCCGAACGCGTGCGGGAGCTCGCTCCCCGCGGCTGATGTAGCGGTTAGCGGGCGTCGAGCCGCAGGTCGCGCGACATCCGGTCCTCGAGCTCGCGGTAGCGCGTCTCGAGCTCGCGATGGGCCGTGACGTCGAGCGCGACGCCGTGCCAGAACCGCGGCTTGCCCTCGGCGTCTCGAACGAGCACCGACGTGCTGTGGAGCCACATGGTCCGGCCGTCGCTGCGGATGACCCGGAACTCCTCGTCGAACGGCTCGCCGGTCTCTTCGGCGCGCACGTTCGCGGCGACGACACGGTCCATGTCCTCCGGATGCACCATCTTCGCCATGTGGGAAGGGTCGGCGAGCAGCGCGTCCACCGGGTACCCGAAGACGTCCTCCGCCTGCGGACTGAGATACGTGAACCAGGTCTCGTCGGGAGGGGCGCCGAGGGCCTCGATCGAGGTGACCGCCGGGATCTGCTCGACGAGCGTCCGGTAGCGCTCCTCCGCGAGCCGCAGCGCCTGCTCGGCCTCGCGGCGGGCGGTCACGTCGAGCGCGACCCCGTGCCAGAACCGCGGGTTGCCCTCGTCGTCTCGCACGAGGACGGCGCGGTCGTGCGTCCAGAGCACGCGCCCGTCCTTGCCGATGCGGCGGAACTCCTCGTCGAACGGCTCCCCGGTCACCTCGGCGCGAGCGTTCGCATCGCTGACGCGCTCCATGTCGTCGGGGTGGACGGTGTGCTCGAGGAACCGGGGGTCGCTCGTCGCCTCCTCGGAGGTGTACCCGAGCATCTCCTCGATCTGCGGGCTCACGTACGCGTACCGGGAGTCCCGAGGCGAATCCGGGGCGGGGTACTCGATGTACGTGATCGCCGGGATGGCCTCGACGAGGGAGCGATACCGGCGCTCGGCGTCGCGGCGCTTGCGCACCGCCCGCTTCTTCTCGGTCTCGTCGGTGACGAGACCCTGGATCTCGGTCGGTCGCCCGGCCGCGTCCCGCGTGAGCACGTGCGCCTGGTCGCGAACCCACCGCATGCTGCCGTCGCGGTGGAGCATGCGGTACTCGACCTCGAACGAGCCGGTCTCCGCCAGGCCTTCATCGACGGCCCGGACCCGATCCCGGTCCTCGGGATGCACGGTCGCGAGCCATCGCTCCGTGTCCTGCCACTCGCACGGCTCGTAGCCGAGGAGCTCCTTCAGCTGCGGGCTCACGTACGTCAGGTGGTAGCCGGTCTCGCCGGGTCCGATCTGCGCGACGTAGATCACGCCCGGGACCCGTTCGGCCAGCGACTGGTACCGGACCTCGGTCTCCGCGGCCTTGCGCTCGGCTTCCTTGCGCGCGGTGATGTCGAGCATGAGGCCCTGGAACAGGTGCGTTCGTCCCTCGCGGGTGCGCTCGATGAGCAGCGCCTCGTCCGCGACCCACACGATCCGCCCGTCCTTGTGGAGGTAGCGGTACTCCATCGAGAACGGCTCGCCCGTTGCCTGGGATCGAAGCGTGCGGGCGAGGACCGCGACACGGTCGTCCGGATGCAGGCGCGACATCCAGAAGTCGGCCGTGCTGTTCCACTCCTCGGCCGTGTAGCCGAGGAGCTGCTCGACCCGTGGGCTCGTGTAGTCGAGCGAGGTTCGATCGTCCTGACGGTCGGTGTGCCAGACGTACGTCACCGCCGGGATCTGCTCGGCGAGGATCCGGAACCGCTGCTCGGCCGCGCGCAGCCCCTCCTCGGCGCGCCGCCGCTCGCCGATCTCGAGCGACATGAACGCGTTGGCCTCCTCGAGCTCGGCGGTGCGGGCCGCGACGCGCTCCTCGAGCTCGTCGCGCGCATGCCGGAGCTGCTCCTCGACCTGCTTCAGCTCGGTGATGTCGAGCTGCACGCCCAGCCAGTGCAGCGGCGCGCCGTCCTCGGGATCGCGCACGAGCGTGGCGACGTCGCGGAACCACACGGTGCGCCCGTCGTTGGCGGTGAGCCGGTACTCGCGGCTCCACGGCCGTCCGGTCTCGTTGTGCAGATCGTGCGCCGCGAGCGTCGGTTCGCGGTCGTCCGGATGCAGGAGCTCCATCCAGATGTCGGGCTGGCTGAGCCACTCCTGACGGGTGTAGCCGAGGGCGGTCTCCACGTGGCGACTGACGTAGATCGTGCGCCGGTCGTCGTCCGGCGCCACCTGGTAGATCACCGCGGGCAGGTTCTCGACGAGCGCCTGGTACTTCGCCTCGTCGGCGTGGTCGCGATCCCTCACTGCATCCCTCCGCTCCACCGCGCGTCCCGCCCATCGTGCCAGAAACGCGGGATGGCGCGACGCTTCGCTACCCTGGCCTCGGGAGGGTGGCCGAGCGGACGAAGGCGGCGGTCTTGAAAACCGCTAGCGGGGCAACTCGCTCCCGGGTTCGAATCCCGGCCCTCCCGCCGAGGATTGCGATGCTGCCCCGTCGGAGCTGCTCCCCTCGTGGTCGGGGTACGGTGCATCCGTGAGCCTCCCCCAGGTCGTGCCGATGCTGTCCTATGAGGACGTCGGTGCGGCCGCGGAGTGGCTGTGCGAGGCCTTCGGCTTCACCGAGGTGAACCGGTTCGAGGGTGGCGGACGCGTGACGCATGTGAACCTCGCGGCCGGTGACGGACTCGTCATGATCGGGTGGCCCGGACCCGACTACCGAAGCCCGATTCGACACCGCGAGACATGTGACGAGGCCCGGCGTTGGCTGGAGTCGCCGTTCGTCGTGGACGGGGTGTACGTGCAGGTCGAGGGCATCGACGAACACGCGGCTCGCGCGCGATCAGCGGGTGCGGCCATCTTGAGCGACGTCGAGGAGAACGTGCCGGCCGGACAGCGGCAATATCGGGCGGCGGACCTCGAGGGTCATCGGTGGATGTTCGCGGAGCCGCTCGAGACGACGTGAGGTTCGGCCGAACCACATGCGTTGCCCCCTCCAGTTGTCTGGCGGCTGACGCCTAGCCGGCAAGCCCGACGCTGGGATGCACGAGCGGCACGACCGAATCCCAGCCGCCGCGCAGGATCTCGAGCAGCGACGGTGGGGTGATCACGGTCTCGCGCCGCTCCCGCGGTCGCCGAACGGCGTCCGAGTACCCCGCGGGCGTCCATCGCAGGAGCCGAGAGCGGAACACGAGCCAGGGGCCGCCCTCCCGAAGGACGAACGCGCCGTCGGGCAGGTCGGCGAGCGATGCCTCGTGCCGGCGCTGCGAGCGCCCGTCCTCGGCGACGCGCTCGAGGTGCAGTTGCGCGTCCATCGCGTCGGCGCCGACCTGACCGGGGTGGATGCCGAGCCAGGTCTCGGCGAACCGGTGGTAGTCCTCGCGCCGGCACAGCGCGCACGGGCGGTGGCCGGCGGCGAACGCCGTTACCTCGTCGAGGAAGAACAGCTCGGTGAACTTGCCGGGTTGCATCATCGGCGTGCGATACCAGCCGCGGAACTCGAGCCGGCACGCGATCCAGCGCTTCCCGTTGAACCGCCGCCGGATGTGCCGGCGCTCGTCGTGGAGGCACCCGCGGTTGCCGTAGACGAGCCCGCGCTCGGGCGTCGCGATCAGCTCGCCGAGCGGTGTGACGCGGTTCTGGAGCGGCACCGGGCGGGAACTCTCAGGGCCAGAGCCGGCGCGCGCGGGTGGCCAGCTCGTGCCGCAGGCTCATGAGATCGGCGCCGAGGAGCTGGCCCTCGCGCACGACCGCCTCGCCGCCGACGAGCACGTGACGCGCGCGGCGCTCGGGACCCAGCACCAGGCCGGCGAGCGGGTCGGGCATGTCGGCCAGATCGTCGCCGGGCCAGACGACGACGTCGGCTCGCAATCCGGGCTCGAGCCGGCCGATGTCCGACCGGCCCAGGCAGCGGGCGCCTCCCTCGGTCGCCAGGCGGAGCGCGTCGAGCGGCATGAACGCGTCGGCGCGGCCCGCGCGCTGCCGCGCCGTGAAGACCGCCTGACGAAGCTCGGGGTGGAGGCGACCGGCCTCGTTGGACGAGGCGCCGTCGACACCGAGCCCGACCGGCGAGCCCGCGGCCTCGAGATCGGTCACGCGGCACATCCCGGCGCCCAGGCGCGCGTTGCTCGAGGGGCAGTGGGCCACGCCCGTCCCCGCCGTGCCGAGCCGAGCCACCTCGGCGTCGTCGAAGTGGATGCCGTGCGCCACCCACACGTCGCCGGCGATCCAGCCGAGCTCATCGAGCAGGTCGACGGGCCGTCGCCCGAACCGCTCGAGCGCGTCCCGCTCCTCGTCGACGGTCTCGGCCAGGTGCGTGTGCAGGCGGAGCCCGTGCCGGCGCGCGAGCTCGGCCGAGTCGCGCATGAGCTCGGGCGTCACGCTGAACGGGCTGCACGGAGCCACCGTGACGACGATGCGTTCGCCGTCGTGGTGTCGTTCGATCACCGACTCGGTCGAGGCGAGGATCGCGTCGGCGTCCTCGACGACGTGATCGGGTGGGAGCCCGCCGTCGGACTCGCCGAGGTCCATCGACCCGCGGGCCAGGTGCAGGCGGATCCCGACCGCGCGCGCCGCGTCGGCGATCGCGTCGAAGACCGAGTCGTCGCCCCTCGGCACCAGGTAGTGATGGTCGGCCGCCGTCGTGCACCCGCTGAGCGCGAGCTCGGCGAGTCCGACCTTCGCGGCGGTCCCGACGTCCTCGACGTCGAGACGGCCCCACACGGGGTAGAGCTCGACGAGCCAGCCGAACAGGTCGCAGCCGACGCACCGCCCGCGGGTCATCCACTGGTACAGGTGGTGATGCGTGTTGACGAGGCCCGCGGTGATCACGTCGCCGTCGCACCGCGTCACGACGTCGCCGTCCTCGGCCTCGACCGCGCCGACGGCCTCGATCATCCCGTCGCGGATCGCGACGTCACCCGGCCAACGGGCACCACGAAGGACGGTCCTCACGGCTCGTTAGCGTATGCCGAGCCCGGATGCGACGATGCGCCCGTGCCCGGGGCCACGCTCTGCGTTCGGGGCCGGCGGGTGATCACGCCCGACGGCGAGCGAGCCGCGACCGTGCACGTCGCGGACGGGCGCATCGAGCGCGTCGCGCCACTCGACGAGGTCCCCGGCGATCGTCCGCTCGTCGACGCGGGCGACCTCGTCGTGGTGCCCGGCGTCGTCGACACCCACGTGCACGTGAACGAACCCGGACGGACGGCGTGGGAGGGGTTCGAGACCGCCACGCGAGCCGCGGCGGCGGGCGGCGTGACGACGATCCTGGACATGCCGCTGAACAGCATCCCGCCGACGACGTCGCCGGAGGCCCTCGATGCGAAACGTTCGGCCGCCGAGGCGTCGGCGAGCGTGGACGTCGGGTTCTGGGGGGGAGCGATCCCGGACGATCTGGGCTCGCTTCGGGCGCTCCACGAGGCCGGCGTGTTTGGGCTCAAGTGCTTCCTGTGCCCGTCCGGCGTCGACGAGTTCCCGCCGCTGGATCTCGAGCAGGTGCGCTCCGCGATGAGGGAGATCGCGGCGTTCGACGGGCTGCTCGTCGTGCATGCGGAGGCTCCCGAACTGTTGCGACACGACGTGGCATCGACGATCGGAGGAGGCGACTACCACAGCTACCTGTCCTCGCGTCCTCCCGAGGCGGAGGAGGCCGCGGTCGCCGCCGTCGCCGACGCGAGCCGGGCCACCGGGTGCCGAACGCACGTGCTCCACCTGTCGGCGCTCGAGGCACTCGAGCCGCTCGTGGCCGCGCGCGACGCGGGCGTCCCGATCTCGGCCGAGACCTGTACTCACTACCTGACGTTCGAGGCCGAGCGGATCCGGGACGGCGCCACCGAGTACAAGTGCGCGCCTCCGATCCGCGGCGCAACGAACCGAGCCGGTCTGTGGGAGGCGCTCGGACGCGGCGCGATCGACGCCGTCGTCTCGGATCACTCGCCGTGCGTGCCCGAGCTGAAGGCCGGGTCGTTCCTGGAGGCTTGGGGCGGCATCGCCTCGCTCGAGCTCGGTCTGCGCGCGGTGTGGACCGAGGCCAGGATGCGAGGGCACTCGCTGTCGGACGTCGCGCGCTGGATGAGCGCGGGCCCGGCGGGCCTCGCCGGCCTCGAGCGTAAGGGCTCGATCGCCCCGGGCATGGACGCGGACCTCGTGCTGTTCGACCCGGATGCCGGCGCCGAGGTCGTCCCGACGGAGCTCCACCAGCGCCACCCCGTCACGCCCTACGCGGGCCGCCGGCTCGACGGGCGAGTCGCCGCCACGTACGTTCGCGGGGTGGAGGTCTTCTCGAACGGCGCGTTCCCGGTCCCGCCGAGCGGGCGGCTGCTGAGGCGGGGGTCGGCGTGAGCGACGTCGATCTGCTCCCCGACCTGGCGGCCAGACGGCTCGGCGGCATGGTCCTGGCGGCCAACGACGAGTTCTTCGCGCCGAAGGAGAACCTGCTCAAGCCCGAGGCGCCGGTCTTCGATCCCGATCGCTACACCGACCGGGGCAAGGAGATGGACGGGTGGGAGACGCGACGCCGACGGACGCCCGGCCACGACTGGTGCGTCGTTCGGCTCGGCGTCCCCGGGATCGTCCGCGAGGTCCTCGTCGACACGAGCTTCTTCCGCGGGAACTACCCGGACCGGTGCTCGGTGGAGGGGGCCGTGCTCGACGGCGACGACCTCGCCGAGGCCCGGTGGGTCGAGCTCGTCCCGGAGACGGCCCTGGAGGGCGACGCGCCGAACCGGTTCGGCGTCGGCACCGAGGCGCGGGTCACGCACGTGCGGCTCAACATCGTCCCCGACGGTGGCGTCGCGCGGCTGCGCGTTCGGGGGCAGCCCCTGCCCGACCTTCGCGGCGCGGTCGGTCGCGACGGATCGAGCGAGCTCGCCGGGACGATCTCGGGTGGCGTGGTCGTCGACGCCAGCGACCGCTTCTTCTCCTCGCCGGACAACCTGATCGCCCCCGGCGACTCCTCGGGGATGCACGACGGATGGGAGACGCGCCGGCGCCGCGGGCCGGGTCACGACTGGGTGACGGTCGGCCTCGCGGCCGAGGCGGAGGTCGACCGCGTCGAGGTCGACACGACGAACTTCAAGGGGAACTACCCGGACACCTGCTCCGTGGAGGCCTCCGTCGGCGGTGACGAGTGGCTCGAGGTCGTCGAGCGCCGGGCGCTGGGGCCGCACGGCCGCTTCGCGTTCGCGGTCGACCCGCCCGTTCGAGCCCGGTTCGTCCGCATGAACATCCACCCGGACGGCGGCGTCGCCCGGCTGCGGGTGTTCGGCCGCGTGACCGACGACGGATGGCGCGCGTACGGCGTCTCGTGGGTGAACGCGCAGGCTACCGAAGCGCTCGAACGCGAGCTCGTGACCTGCTGTGGATCGTCCGAGTGGGTGCGGGGCATGCTCGAGGCCCGGCCGTTCGCCGACTTCGATGCCGTGCTCGAGCGGTCGGATGCCGTGTGGGCGGGACTCGCGCCCGAGGCGTGGCTCGAGGCGTTCGCGGCCCATCCCCGCATCGGCGACCGCGAGGGGTCGTCGTGGTCCAGGCAGGAGCAGTCGGGGACGGCGTCGGCGCCCGAGGACGTCCGTCGCGCCCTCGCCGAGGGCAACGCCGCGTACGAGGAACGATTCGGTCACGTCTTCCTCATCAACGCGACGGGTCGGTCGGCGTCCGAGATGCTCGAGGCGCTCCAACGCCGGCTGGCGAACGACCCCGAGACGGAGCTCGCCGAGGCCGCGGAGCAGCAGCGGCAGATCACTAGGCTTCGCCTCGTCAAGCTCGTCCGCCCCCCCTCGCTCGCGCCCCCGGCGAGCGGCGGAGCATGATGGCGCGGATGGTCGGCATCACGACCCACGTCCTGGACACATCCGAGGGCCGCCCGGCCCCGGGTGTGGCGGTCTCGCTCGAGATCATGGACGGCGAGGGGTGGCGCGCCGTGGGCCGGGGCGTGACCGACGCCGACGGCCGCGTGTCGGATCTGCTCGCCGATCGCGGGGCCGAGGCCGGGACGTACCGGATCGTGTTCGATTCCGGCGCGTACTTCGCGAGCCGGGGGACGCAGGGGTTCTACCCACGCGTGACGGTGGAGTTCCGGATCGAGGAGCCGGGCGAGCATCACCACGTCCCGCTGCTCCTCAGCCCGTTCGGCTACTCGACGTATCGGGGCTCGTGATGGGCGCGACGCTCGGCCCGAACCGGTACGGCAAAGCCGGCATCCACCTGGCGACGGTCGTCCGCGGCCCCGACCGCCACGACTTCTCGGAGCGCCTGATCGACGTGCGCCTCGAGGGCGACTTCGAGGCCGTGCACCTGGAAGGGGACAACGCCGCGTGCCTGCCCACGGACACGATGCGCAGCTCCGCCACGGCGCTCGCCGCCGAGGAGCCGGGGGAGGCGATCGAAACGTTCGCGCTTCGGTACTCGGAGTACCTCCTCGACGCGTCGCCCGCGGCCTCCCGGGCGGAGGTGTGGGTGGTGGAGCGACCGTGGGAGCGCGTCGTCGTCGACGGGAGCCCGCACCCGCGCGCGTTCACGAGGGGAGACTTCCGGTGGACCGCCCACGTCGTCCGGGATCGCACGGACGCGGTGCTGTTCGCCGGCGTGGACGAGCTGTATCTGCTGAAGACCGGCGGGTCGGCGTTCGCCGGGTTCCTCCGCGACCGGTACACGGTCCTGGCCGAGGCGGAGGACCGGATCCTCGCGACCCGCCTCGAGGCCGAGTGGCGGTACGCGCGGACCGACCTCGACCACGCGGCCGAACGAGCGGCGGCCGCGGAGGCGATCGTGCGCGCGTTCGTCCGGCACGACGAGAGCCGCTCGGTCCAGCACACCCTGTGGCACATGGGGACGGCGGTCCTCGAGGCGTGTCCGAACATCGAGGAGGTGCGGTTCTCGATGCCGAACCTCCATCACATCGCCGCCGACCTCGAGGCGATCGGGGGGACGAACGACGGGGTGGTCTTCGTCGTCACGGATGCGCCCTCGGGACAGATCGAGGGCACCGTGCGCCGCTCGGCCGACGCGACGCCGCCCCCGTGAGCGCCCGCCGACCCGAGGTGGACCTCTCGGATCTGCTCGAACGGGTCGGGGAGGGCGCGGCTCGACACCGTGAGCGACGACCCGGCGAGCCGGGCGGACGGCAACCGCTCCACACGCTCTACGTGCCCGCCGACCGCTTCGACGAGCGGACCACGAGCGAGTTCGGCGCCGAGGCGCTTCGTCTCCTGGGCCGGCACGCCGCCGACGGTGCGGCGATCGCCCTGGCCTTCGAGGTCGACGCAAGGGTCGCCGAGCCGACCCGAGCGCGGGTGGAGGCGAAGCTTCGTCGCGAGCCGGTCGAGGACGTGCGGATCGATTTCGAGGACGGGTACGGCGTCCGCCCCGACGAGGACGAGGACCGCGACGCCGAGCGGACGGCCGCGGCGGTGCTCGCCTCGCGCCGCGACGGGTCGCTGCCGCCGTTCGTCGGCGTGCGCGTGAAGTCGTTCGCCGACGGCGGCGAGGCGAGGAGCCTCCGAACGCTCGCGCGGTTCCTCGGCACGCTGACCGACGGGGCGGCGGCGCTCCCCGAGGGGTTCGCCGTCACGTTCCCGAAGGTCGTGACGTCCGAGCACGTCGCGATCTTCGCCGAGGCGCTCGGCCGGCTCGAGTCCGGCCTCGGGCTGGGCGAGGGGACCCTGCGCATGGAGGTGCAGGTCGAGACGCCGCCGTCGGTCCTCGACGACGAGGGCACGGTGGCCGCCCCCCGGATCGTGGAGGCCGCCGGTGGCCGGCTCGCCGGCATGCACTTCGGCGTCTTCGACTACACCGCCTCGCTCGGGCTGATGCCGTGGGAGCAGCGCCTTGATCATCCGGCCAACGACTTCGCCCGGTTCGCGATCCAGGTCGCGCTCGCGGGAACCGGTGTTCGCGTGAGCGACGGGTCGACGAACGTCGTCCCGGCCTCCGACGAGACCCGCGACGTCCGTGCCGCCTGGCGCGTGCACGCCTCGCACGTCCGACACTCGCTCGAGTCCGGGTTCGTCCAGGGCTGGGACCTGCACCCGTCGCACCTCGTGAGCCGGTACGCGACGGTCTACGGCTGGCTCCTGCCGCACCTGGACGACGCCGTGACGCGGGTGCGCGCCTGGCGCGAGCGCTCCGCGGCGGCCGAGGGGGTGCTCGACGAGCCGGCCACCGTGTCGAGCCTGCTCCGTTACCTGCGTTTCGTCGTCTCGTCCGGGGCGGCGGAACAGGCCGAGGTGCTCGAACGGTCGGGGCTCACGCGCGACGAGCTCGTGCCGGGACGGGCGGGCTGATGGGCGGAGCCGACGGCATCGAGCTCGGGGGTCCGGTCGAGGGTCGAGCCGGCGAGATCCTCACCCCGTCGGCCCTCGCCTTCGTGGCGGACCTGCATCGCGAGTTCGATCCGCGACGGCGCGAGCTCCTGCGGGCGCGCGCCGATCGTCAGGCGCGTCTGGACGCCGGCGAGCGGCCCGCGTTCCTCGAGGCCACCCGAGGCGTTCGCGCCGACGAGTGGCGCGTCGGGTCGGCGCCGTCGGACCTGCGCGATCGCCGCGTCGAGATCACCGGGCCGACGGACCGCAAGATGATGATCAACGCGCTGAACTCGGGCGCGCGGTGCTTCATGGCCGACCTCGAGGACGCCACGACCCCCACCTGGTCCAACGTCGTGTCCGGTCAGGTGAACCTCGCGGACGCCGTCCGGCGCACGATCGAGCTCACCGCGCCCGACGGTCGCGAGTACCGACTCGCCGACCGAACCGCAACGCTCATCGTGCGCCCACGCGGCTGGCACCTGGACGAGCGGCATCTCCTCGTCGACGGCCGGGCGGTGTCGGGGAGCCTGTTCGACTTCGGGCTCGCGTTCGTCCACAACGCGCGCGAGCAGCTCGATCGCGGGAGCGGACCGTACTTCTACCTGCCCAAGCTCGAGAACCACCTCGAGGCCCGCCTGTGGAACGACGTGTTCAGCTGGGCGCAGGATCGGGTGGGGATCGATCGCGGGACGATCCGCGCCACCATCCTCATCGAGACGATCCTGGCCGCGTTCGAGATGGACGAGATCCTGTTCGAGCTGCGCGAGCACGCGGCCGGTCTCAACGCGGGACGGTGGGATTACATCTTCAGCGTGATCAAGAAGTTCCGGTCCGATCCGGCGTTCGTGCTGCCCGATCGCTCGCAGATCACGATGACGGTCCCGTTCATGCGCGCGTACACCGAGCTGCTCGTTCGGACGTGCCACCGCCGCGGCGCGCACGCGATGGGCGGGATGGCCGCGTTCATCCCCAGCCGGCGCGATCCCGAGGCGAACGCGATCGCGCTCGCGAAGGTCGCCGAGGACAAGGCGCGCGAGTCCGGCGACGGGTTCGACGGGACATGGGTGGCGCACCCCGATCTCGTCGAGACCGCGACGGCCGAGTTCGACGGTGTGCTCGGCGAACGGCCGAACCAGCTCGACCGCCTCCGCGAGGACGTGGAGATCGAGGCCGAGCAGCTGCTCGACGTTCGGGTACCGGACGGCACGATCACCTCGGCGGGCGTGGATGCCGACGTGAGCGTCGGGCTGCGGTACGTGGCGTCGTGGCTCTCGGGCGTGGGCGCGGCGGCGATCGACGACCTCATGGAGGATGCGGCGACCGCCGAGATCTCCCGCTCGCAGCTGTGGCAGTGGGTCCGTCACGGCGTCCCGCTCGACGACGGCGAACCGGTCACGGATGCGCTCGTCCGCGATCGGATCGCGTCCGCCTTCGAGCGTCATCGCGCCGACCTCCCCGGGTTCCCGTGGGAGGACGCGAGGTCGGTGTTCGAGCGGGTGGCGCTTCCGCCGGGGTTCGAGGAGTTCCTGACCCTGCCCGCGTACGAGCTCGTGGACTAGCTCGGCCTCTCGGATCGCAGCAGATCCGCCCGCGTGAACGTGAGGCGCGATGGGAGCCATGTTTCCCCGGAGCGAGCCGAGGTAAGGACCACAGATGACCACCACACAGGACTATCAGGCCGCAGAGCAGCTCCTCCGCCGTCCCGCCCGCCCCGGCGAGCTCGTGATCGGCGACAAGATCAGGCCGCAGTGGATCGACGGTGGCACCCGGTTCTGGTACGGGGTGAGCAATGGAGTGGGCAGGCAATTCATGCTGGTCGACCCGTCGGCGGGCAGCCGTGAGCCGGCGTTCGACCACGCTCGCCTCGCCGCCGGGCTGACCGCCGCCTCCGGGCAACCGGTCGACCCGGACGCCCTGCCGTTCATCGCCATCGAGCCGGCCGGGAACGCCGTCGAGCTCGACGCGTTCGGCGAGCACTGGCGGTGCAGCCTGGACACCTATGTATGCGAGCGAGCCGAGTTCACGCCCCCGGGCAACCCGTTGGACGTGCCGTCGCCGGACGGCAAGGTCGCGGTGACCCGGCGCGGGCACGACCTGTGGGCGCGCTCGCTCGCCGACGGACACGAGTGGGCGCTGACCACCGACGGCGAGCCCGACTACCAGTACGGTTCCGGGCCGGACAGTACGAGCAACGGCACCCTGCTCCGAAAGCTCGGCCTGCCACACCTGCCGCCCGCCGTGGCGTGGTCGCCCGACTCCACGAAGGTGCTGACGCATCGGACCGACGAGCGTGGCGTCCGGCAGACCCACCTGGTGGAGGCCAGGCCCGCCGACGGTGGCGCCCCGGCGCTGCACACCCAGAGGTACGCCTACCCCGGGGACGAGACCATGCCGACGGCCGAACTGGTCGTGCTGAACGTCTCCGAGAGCACGGTGGTCCGCGCGCAGGCCGAGCCGCTGCTCATGCCGCAGGTCTCGCCGGTCATGGGCTCGTGGGCGTGGTGGGCTCCGGACGGCTCGGCCGTGTACTACCTCGGTCGGCCCCGAGACCTGCGAACGCTCACCCTGCACCGGCTCGATCCGGCCACCGGCGATGTCTCCGCCGTTCTCAGCGAGACGGGGGACACGCGCGTCGAGCCCAACCAGTGGTCGTTCGAGCCGCCGATCGTGCGCGTGGTGACCCACGAGGTGCTGTGGTACTCCCAGCGGGACGGCTGGGGCCACCTGTACCGGTACGACCTGCGCACCGGCGAGCTGCTCGGGCAGGTCACCTCCGGGCCGTGGGCGGTGCGGCAGATCCTGCACGTCGACGAGGCCGAGCGAGCGGTGTACTTCACCGCCTCCGGGATGGTCGGCGAGGATCCGTACCGGCGCACCGTGTGCCGCGTCGGTCTGGACGGCTCAGGGTTCGCCAAGGTGACCGACGACGAGCTGGACCACGTCGTCACCTTGTCGGAGACCACGGCGTCCTTCATCGACTCCGCGTCCACCGTGGACACGCCGCCGGTGACGACGGTTCGCGACTGGTCCGGGCGCGTGCTGGTCGAGCTGGAACGCGCCGACATCACCAAGCTCGCCGCCACCGGCTGGACGCCGCCGGAGCGGTTCTGCGTCAAGGCCGCGGACGGGGAGACGGACGTCTACGGGGTGCTGTACCGGCCGCGGGGGTTCGACCCGGGTCGGCGCTATCCCGTGGTGGACACCCTCTACCCAGGTCCGCAGGTCGATCGAGTGGCCCCGAGCTTCGACCCCGGCGGGATGGGCCTCGACGCCGAACCCCTCGCGGCGCTCGGGTTCGTCGTGCTGGCGATGGATGGGCGAGGCACTCCCGGGCGGAGCAAGGCCTTCCACGACGACGGCCACCTGGCCGACGCGGGGGGTCTGGCCGACCATGTCGCGGCGCTGCGGCACCTGGCCCGGACGAGGCCGTGGATGGATCTGGACCGGGTCGGCGCGTTCGGCCACTCGGGAGGCGGATTCGCCGCCGTGCGGGCGATGCTGGACTTCCCGGAGGTGTACTCGGTCGGAGTCGCACTCTCCGGCCCGCACGACGCGAGCCGCTTCAACCTCGGCTTCGTCGAGACCTACGACGGCGCGGACGATCCGCAGGCCTGGGCCCGCGCGTCGAACCTGGATCTCGCGGACCGGCTGGCCGGCAGGCTGATGCTCATCCACGGCGAGATGGACGACCAGGTCCACCCGCACCACACGATGCGCATGGCCGACCGGCTCGTCGCCGCCGACAAGGACTTCGAGCTGCTCATCGTGCCGGGGGCCGAGCACACGTTCATCGACTGCTTGGCCTATGTCCGCAAGCGCTGCTGGGACTTCCTGGTGCGCAACCTGATGGGCGCGGAGCCACCCGCCTACCGTCCCGCCCCCATCGCCATCGGGCCCGAGCTGCTCGGCGAGCTGTTCGCCTGAGCGCGATCCCTCAAGCGGCGCTCGCCCCGTCGGTGAGGTGCCCGTCGGACATGTGCAGGGCGCGATCGAGGCGGGGAACGAGCGCCTCGTTGTGCGTGGCGATGAGGCACGCGGTGCCGCTCGAGGCGGCGCGCGCGAAGACCTCCATGACCCGGTCGGCCGACACGGCGTCCTGATGCCCGGTCGGCTCGTCGGCGAGCAGGAGCCGAGGCCCGAGGACCACCGCCCGCGCGACGGCGGTGCGCTGCTGCTCCCCGAGCGAGGTCTCCTTCGGGTACCGGCGTTCGAGGTGCGCGATGCCGAGCCCCTCGAGCAGATCGTCGATCGCCGGCCGCAGCTCGTCGAGCCGGTTCGTCAGGCGGGCGGGGTACTCGACGTTCTCGCGGACCGTGAGCTCCTCGAGGAGTCCGAGCTTCTGTGGCACGACGGCGAGCTCGTCCCAGCCGGGGACGCCGCCGGCACCGTCGATGCGCTCGACGACCCCGACGTCGGGCCGCTCCCATCCCGCGATGACGTTGAGCAACGTGGTCTTGCCCGAACCCGAGCGACCCACGAGCCCGACCATCTCGCCCGATGCAAGCGTGAGGTTGATGCCGTCGAGCGCGTGGATCGTCTCGTCGCCGCGCACGTAGGTCTTCGAGACGTTGGCCGCCGCGAGCGCGGCCGGTTGCTCCTCGAGCTGAACGCCGGCCGGCGGTGGCCGCCATCGCGTGCCGCGATCCTCGGCGTGCCATGACTCGGCGCCGGCCGGGCGGGTGTCCCGTGCGGGCAGGAGCGTGGCGGCGGGAGGCGAGGGTCCCTCGCGGCGAACGCCGTGCTCGAGCACGAGCGTCGCATCCGACCGCTCCATCACCGAGCGGTCGTGCGTGGCCACGACGAACGTCACCCCGAGCTCCACGAGCGCCCCGATCGTGTCCATGACGTGCGTCGCGGAGACGCTGTCCAGCTCGGCGGTCGGCTCGTCGGCCACGACGATCTGCGCGCCGCCCATGAGGACCTCGGCGATCGCGGCGCGTTGCTGCTCGCCGCCGGACAGCTCGGCGGCGCGGTGATCGATCCGGTCGGCGATCCCCAGGGTCGAGAGCAGCTCCTCCTGGGGGATCCGCGGCGGGCGGTGGCTGAGCCGTCCGGCGATGTCCAGGTGCTCGCGCACCGTCAGGTGGGGCATGAAGTTGTCCGACGGGCGCTGGAAGAGATAGCCGACGGTCGTCCGGCGGAACCGCCGGAGCGCTCGCGACGACGCGTCGTGCACGCGGGTGCCCTCGACGAGGAGCACGCCGTCGGTGGGCCGGTCGAGGCCGGCGAGCAGGCGCAGCAGGGAGGACTTCCCGCTCCCGGACGGTCCGACCACCGCGTGCAGATGCCCGGCCGTGAACTCGGCGTCCAGACCCGTGAGCGCGCGCACCTCACCGCTCGCGGTCCGGTAGACCCGCGTGAGGTCCTCGCAGCGGGCCGCGAGCGCCGTCGTCTCGAGAGCCTCAGTCGGCAAGGCGCATCACCTGCCCGAGATCGGCCCGGCGTGCCCGCCGCTCGATGAGCCAGCCGCCGCCGAACGCCGCGAGGAGCAAGACCGGGATCGTCGCGATCAGCACCCCGATCGGGACGACGGTGATCGGCTCGGGCGGGATGGCGCCGAGCGGGTCGAGCAGCGGGACGGTGAGGCTCGCGGCGATGACCGCGAGCAGCGCCCCGGCCACGAAGGCGACGGCGAGCATCGTGCCCACCTCCGCGGCGATCGCGCGCAGGTGCGCCGACGCCGCCAGTCCCATCCGGAGCGACAGGCCGTACGAGACGATCTCCGAACGCTGCCGAGCCTGGAGATACATGAGCATCGCGACGAGGACGAGCACGCCGGCGGCGAGCCCGAGGCCGTTCATGACGATGAACGTGTCGATGACGGCGGAGATGTACGGGATGTCCTTCACCTCGTCCGCGGTGATGAGCAGCTCGGGGACGTACGGGAGCGTCGGCAGCGCGTCGACGACCTCGTCGGTGTCCCCTCGGATCCACAGCTCGTCGCTCGCGCCGGGTGTGTGGAACGGGTTGGCGTTCCCCTCGAACGCCTCCTCGAGCCGCCGCTGATCGACGACGACGAGCGGCCGGCGCGTCGACATGCCGGGGAACGCGGTGGCGCGGCCGACGACTCGGATCGGGACCCCCACCGTGTCGAGCGTGATCGACGACGGGTCGGGCCCCGTCCAGTTCGCGAGGACGACCGGGACGCCCGCGCTCGCCGAACCGGTCAGCGGCTGGATGAGCTCGCCGAGTGGCTTCGACGCGAACACGTCGTCCCAGAACGCCGCGGACTCGAACGTCCGCGCGTCGATCCCCAGCAGGTCGTAGGGGAGCCGGGCCCGGATCTCGCCCGCCTGGAGCCGGCGGACCACGCGGGTCAGCGGCAGCGGGAACTCGGTCGGCGTCTCGTAGATGTGATCGATGCGCGCCTGCACGTCGCTGCCGACGAAGACCCCGGCCTTCGCGTCGACGGTGGCCTGCGCCGAGCTCGCGACGGTCTGGGCCTGCACGAACAGCCCGAGGCAGAGGGCGGAGGCCGCGATGAGCAGCATCGTCAGGCGCGGGCGGGCCGCGAGCCGGTGAACGGCCAGGTACGGGGCCGGCGAGAGCCCGCCGCTTCGGTTCCGGGCGGCGCGAACGCCGATCACGAGGGCCCGGGCGGCAAGCGCCGCGAAGCCGGCGAGGAACAGGACCGGGAACACGAGCAGGAGCAGGCTCGGCGTCTGCTGCTCGAGCGGCTGGTTCGGCTGGAACGCCTCGCTGTCGCGGAGCACGGCGAGCACGAGCAGCGACAGCGCCGCGAGCAGGAGCTCCCACGGAAGGCGGGCGAGGATCCCCCACCGACTCCGGTGATGCTCGGACTGGCGCAGGAACGACACGGCCGAGACCACGCCGATCGCCACGACGGCCCCGACGCCGGCGAGCACCGCCGCCCGCAGGGCGTCCCGGTTCGCGCTTGCGGCGACCGTGTCGCCCGGGCCGACCGCGCGCACGAGCAGGAACGCGAGCCCGAGGCCGAGCGCGGCGCCCACGGCACCCGGCAGCAGGGCCTCGAGCGCGCCCCGCGTGCCGACCGCACGCGGACGCGCGCCGCGGGCGAACAGGAGTGTCGACTCGACCCGTCGCGTGGCCATCGCGAAGGCGCCCGCGGCCGCCACGACGACGAACGCGACGAGGACGCCCGCCGCACGCAACAGCCGGGCGGGTCCCTCGATCGCGGCGACTCGGCCCTCGACGTCGCGGACGACGTCGCCGATCCCGCTGCCGAACTGAGCCTGCGTCCGGAAGTTGCAGAACGTCCGCAGGTAGCAGCGAGAGAACAGCCGTCCGATCCTGGTCCCGCGATCCGACATGGCGCCGGTGATCTCGCCGCTCCGCCTGGCCGCCTCGCGAGCCTCGTCGAGCGTGAGGTCCTGGCCGATCGGCGACTGCCACGCGTACCCCGCCTGGTTGAACCGCAGCTCGTCCGATACGTCGAGGAACGCCCGCTCGTCGACGATGAGCGGCTGCGGCGGCGGCGGGCAGTCGCTGCAGTAGAGGATGAGCTCGTCGTTCCACGGGCGCCAGAACCCCGATACGTCGCCGCGGTACAGCGACCGGTACACCCCGTCGACGTGGAAGGAGACCGAACCCGGTCCGTCGTCGTCCGGGCTGAGCGTGACCTCGTCCCCGGGCTCGATCCCGAGGGCGTCGGCGACGAGGTCGGGGACCAGCGCGCCCGACCCCGCCGCCCCGTCGACGATCTCGACGTGCTCGGTCGCGCCGTCCCCGGCGAACAGCCGGACCTGCCGCGAGCCCCCGCCGTCGGGGCCCGTGATCGGCACGATCGGCCCCAGGATCGTCTTGACGGGAGGGGCCAGGTACGGGCTCGTGCCGGTGAGCCGCCCGAACTCCCGCTCGAGCCGGTCGAACGACGCGTCCTCGCCCGGACGGGTGTGGATCGGGATCCCCCAGTTCCGGTACGAGACACCGGCGCCCCACCGGGTGATCTCGGGCGCCTCGATCCCGGCGCGGACGAGCTCGGTGGCCGAGGCCGAGATGAATAGCGGGTACGCGGCCGCGGCCAGAGACAGCAGCAGGGCGCCCAGAGCGAGCGAGACGAATAGCCCCGGGTAGCGCAGGAGCACGAACGGGGCCTTGCCCCACAATGGGTTCAGCACCCTGCCGCCGCGGTTCGCCGCTCTCCTCACCCCCTGGGACGCTGCCTGTCAGTACGTTGTACGCGAACTACGCGGGCACGGCCTCGCGGGTTCCCGCCGGAGGATGCCATGCCTCGCCTCCTCATGACCCCTCCCGGCCGCTCCGTATCCTGTGGCCGTGAACGACCGGTTCCTGCGCGCGCTGCGAGGCGAGACCGTCGACCGGACCCCCGTGTGGTTCATGCGCCAGGCCGGGCGGTACCTGCCCGAGTACCGGCGACTCCGGGGAGACCGCGACATCCTCGAGACGATCCGAGACCCCGGGGCGGCGGTCGAGATCTCGCTCCAGCCGCTCCGGCGGATGGCCCTGGATGCGGCGATCGCGTTCGGCGACATCATGACGCCGCTCGCCGCGGTCGGTCTGGAGATCCGCATCGAGGCCGGGAGGGGACCCGTGGTCGCCGATCCGATCCGCTCGGCGAGCGACCTCGCGCGGCTCCGGCCGCTCGAGCCCGAGGTCGACGAGCCCTTCGTGCTCGAGACGGTCCGCGAGCTGCGCTCGGCCACGACGGTCCCGGTCATCGGGTTCGCCGGCGCCCCGTTCACGCTGGCGTCCTACCTCGTCGAGGGCGGGCCGTCCCGCGACCACGCCCGGACGAAGGCGCTCATGCTCGGAGACCCGGACACGTGGGCGGCGCTCATGGACGCGCTCGCCTCGATCGCGCGGGCCCATCTGCTGGCGCAGATCGACGCGGGAGCGCAGGCGATCCAGTTGTTCGACTCGTGGGCGGGAGCCCTGGCGCCGGATCCGTACCGGAGCCACGTGCAGCCGTGGTCGGGCCGGGTCCTGCGCGACCTCCCCGTCCCGTCGATCCACTTCGGCGTGGGAACGGGCGAGCTCCTCGGCGCGATGCGCGAGACCGGAGGCGACGCGATCGGGGTGGACTGGCGGGTGCCGATCGACGTCGCCTGGGACCGCGTGGGCGCCGGCACCTCCGTGCAGGGCAACCTCGACCCAGCGACCTGCCTGGCGCCGTGGGACGTCATCAGCGAGGCTGCCGACGACGTGCTCGACCGGGTCGGGATGCGCGACGGTCACGTGTTCAACCTCGGCCACGGCGTGCTGCCGGGCACGCCGGTGGAGCATCTCCAGCGGCTCGTCGACCACGTGCACGAACGCACCGATCGGAGCCGGTGGACCGTTCGGACGACGGCGTGAGCGACGTCGGCTCTACCCCGCCCGTCGGCGTGCTCGTCATGGCGTACGGGACCGCGAGCGGGCCCGAGGACATCGAGCGCTACTACACCGACATCCGCGGCGGTCGTCCCCCCTCGCCCGAGCACCTCGAGGAGCTCCGGGCCAGGTACGCGGCGATCGGGAACCGGTTCCCGCTGCTCGAGATCACGCGCCGGCAGGCCGAGGGTCTGGAAGGGGCGCTGAACACCGGGGACGGTGATCGGTTCCGAACCTACCTGGGGATGAAGCACTCGGCTCCGTTCGTCGCCGAGGCCGTCGAGGAGATGAGGAACGACGGCATCCGGCGCGCCGTCGGCATCGTCATGGCTCCGCACTGGTCGCAGATGTCCGTCGAGAGCTATGCGGATCGCGTTCGCGCGGCCGTGGAGGACGGGTCGCCGGCGTTCGCGTTCGTCCGTGGGTACCACGACCATCCGGCCTTCGTCGCGCTGCTGGCCGACCGCGTCGCCGGCGCCCTCGGCCGACTCATGCCCGCCGAGCGCGAGACCGCGGCGGTCGTCTTCTCGGCGCACAGCCTTCCGGTCCGAACGCTCGAGGACGGTTCGTCGCGGTGCCGCGATTGCCACGTCTGCGAGGCGCGCTGCGCGTACGGGCGCGCGCTCGTCGAGACCGGTGACCTCGTGGCCGCCGAGTTGGACCTCGCGCACCACACGATCGGCTGGCAGAGCGCGGGGCGAACCGCCGATCCGTGGTGGGGCCCGCCGCTCGAGGAGGTCATCGCCGATCTGGCCGCCGCCGGACATCGCGCGGTCGTCGTGTGCTCGGCCGGGTTCGTCTCGGACCACCTCGAGATCCTCTACGACCTCGACATCGAGGCCAGCGCCCTGGCCGAGCAGGCGGACATCCGGCTCGTGCGAACCGAGATGCCGAACGACGACCCGGCGTTCGTCGCGGTGCTCGCCGACGTCGTCCGGGCCCACGTCCCGGCCTCGCCGGACTGAGCGTGCCGATGGCCCGTCGCGTGGTCGTCGTGGGCGCGGGCGTCGCCGGACTCGCGGCCGCCCACCGCCTGCTCCGCGACGACCCGGACCTCGAGCTCACGATCCTCGAGTCCGACCGCGCGCCGGGCGGGCGTCTGGGCTCCGTCGACGTCGCCGGCCTGCCGATCGAGGCGGGTCCCGACGCGTTCGTGGCGCGCAAGCCCTCGGCGGTCGAGCTGTGCCGCGAGCTCGGCCTCGAGCTCGATGCGCCCGGCGCCCGAGGGGCGTTCGTCTGGACCCGCCGCGGGCTTGTCCCCTTGCCACCGGGCGCCCTCGGCATCCCCGCCGAGGCCGAGTCCCTCCTGCGATGGCCCGGGCTCTCGCGCCGCGGTCGCCTGCGAGCCGTCGGTGACCTCGTCCGGCGATCGGCGACGACGCAGGACGACGAGCCGCTGGGCGAGCTCCTGCGACGCCGGCTCGGCAACGAGGCGACCGAGACCCTCGTGGCGCCGCTGCTCGCCGGTCTGTTCGCCGGAGACGTCGACCATCTCGGCGTCCGGGCGACGTTCCCCGAGCTGGCCGAGTGGGAGCGCGAGCGCGGCAGCCTCATCCGGGGCGCGAAGGCCTCGCTCGATGCCGGTCGCGATGCCGGGCCGATATTCCTGCGACCCCGCGGCGGAACCGGGGAGCTCCCGCGAGCGCTGTCGGCGAGCGTCGGGCGAGAGCGCATCCGGACGCGTGTGGCCGGTGAGGGCGTCGAGCGAGACGGCGACGCGTGGGTCGTCCGCTCGGGGGATCGCCTCCTCGGGGCCGACGCGGTCGTCGTCGCGACCCCCGCCCACGTCGCCGCCGACATCCTCGCGGGCGTCGCCCCCGCGGCGGCGGCGCCGCTCCGGCGGATCGCCTACGTGAGCACCGCGGTCGTGGCGCTCGTCTACCCGGACGACACGGGTGACGCGCTTCCGCCGATGACCGGGTTCGTCGTGCCGGCCGGGCGCGCGCCGATGACCGCGGCGACGTTCCTGTCGCGCAAGTGGCCCGAGGCCGCGTTCGGAACGCGTGCCGTGCTCCGATGCTTCGTGGGGGCCGCGGGATCCGAGGACGTGCTCGAGGCCGACGACGACGAGATCGTGGACGCCGTCTGCCGCCACCTCGCGGCGCTGCTGCCGCTCCCCGAGCGGCCCACGCACTCCGCGGTCGTGCGATGGCCGCGATCGATGCCGCAGTTCGAGGTCGGGCACCTCGAGCTCGTTCGGGCGATCGACGAGGGGCTCCCGCCGGGTATCGTCGTTGCCGGCAACGCAACCCTCGGGGTCGGCGTGGCCGATGCGGTCCGAAGCGCACACGAGGCGGCCGACCGGGTCCGGATACATCTGACACGATCGGTCGGAACGGAGACACGATGAGCGAGACCGTCTACACGCTGTTCGCCTGCCTGCGCGCGGGTCCCGGGTTCCGAGCCCTCGACACGGACGACGCCGCGCGGGAGGTCGAGGATCTGTTCAAGGGCTGGGACGGTCACGTGAGCGTCCGCGGAACGTACTCGACCGCCGGCTTTCGAACGGACACGGACCTCATGATGTGGTTCGTCGGTCCGAGTCCGGAGGCGATGCAGGACGCCCTGCTCGCGTTCGGGCGGACCGCGGCAGGTCGCGAGCTCGAACCGTCCTTCTCCTTCATGGGTGTGGTCAAGCCCGCCGAGTTCACGGCCGACCACGCGCCCGCGTTCGTGAAGGGCGAGGCGCCGAAGCGGTTCCTGTGCGCCTATCCGTTCGTGCGGACCCCGGAGTGGTACCTCCTCGCGCCGCAGGAGCGGGCCTCGCTGCTCCGCGAGCACGGGGAGATCGGGCGCGAGTTCCCCGACGTGCTCGCGAACACGACGAGCGCCTTCGGGATCAACGACTGGGAGTGGATCCTCGCGTTCGAGGCCGACGAGCTCGATCGGATCGTCGACTGCATCCGGCGGCTTCGCGAGGCGCAGGCACGCCGGTTCACGAAGGTGGAGGTCCCGTTCGTGACCGGGATCCGCAAGGACGTGCGAGCGGTGTTCGAGGACCTCTCCTAGCCCCGAGCGTCATAATTGGGCTCTGACCGAGCGAACGGAGGCTCCGCCGTGGCGCACGCCAAGGACAAGGGCGAGAAGCACACGAAGAAGACGGCACAGAAGTCGATCAAGGAAAAGCGCGCCGCGAAGAAGGCGAAGAAGGCCACGGCCTCCAAGTCCGAGTAGCGCGTGTTCGAAGACCTCCTCCGCGCCTGGGACGGCGAGGAGCTCGTCGCCCGCTTCGACGCCCCCACCGGCGCGTGGATGCTCATCGGCGTGCATTCGACCGTCCTCGGCCCGGCCGCCGGCGGGACCCGGATGAAGTCCTACGCGACCCCGGCCGACGGGCTTCGCGACGTCCTTCGCCTCGCCGGGGCGATGACGAGCAAGATGGCGATGGCCGGCCTGCCGCTCGGCGGGGGAAAGGCCGTCCTGGCGGTCCCCGAGATCCCTACCGGCGACGATCGCCGAACGCTCATGCTCCGGTACGGCGAGCTGGTGCAGTCCCTCGGCGGCACCTACTGGACGGCGTGCGACATGAACACGTCGCCCGCCGACATGGACGTGATCGCCGAGCGGTGCTCGTCGGTGTTCGGGCGGACCGAGGGGGCGGGCGGTTCGGGGACGTCGGCGCCGAACACGGCCGTCGGCGTCGACCACGGTCTGCGGGCGGCGGTGGCGCACGCGTTCGGCTCCGACGATGTCCGGGGCCGGACGATCGCGGTGCAGGGAGTCGGCGCGGTCGGAGATCCGCTCGCCCGGTCGCTCGCCGGCGACGGCGCCCGTCTCGTGGTGGCCGACGTCGACGAGACCCGCGCGAAGGCGCTCGCCGAGGAGATCGACGCCGACGTCGTCTCCGCGGAGGCGATCGCCGAGACCGAGTGCGACGTGTTCGCCCCGTGCGCGACGGGTGGCGTCCTGTCCGCCGAGTCGATCCCCCGGCTCGCGTGCCGGGTGATCGCCGGCGCGGCCAACAACCAGCTCGCCGAGCCCGAGGACGCGGACCGGCTCCGCGACCGCGGGATCCTGTATGCGCCGGACTACGTCGTGAACGCCGGCGGCGTGATCCACCTCGTCGGATACGAGATGTTCGGCGAGGATCGCGAGCGCGTGGACGCGCGCCTGCGTGGGATCGGCGACACGCTGGCCGAGGTCTTCGCGCGGGCCGAGGCGGACGGCGTCTCGACCGCCGCCGCCGCCGATGCGATCGTGGAGGACCGGCTTTCGGCGGCGCGAGGGGAGAGACGATGACGCGAGACCTGGCATCGATGACTTGTGTCCCCTGCCGAGGCGGCGTGCCGCCGCTCGGCCGGGAGGAGATCGAGTCTTATCTCGACGACCTCGGCGGTGACTGGAGCGTCGTCGAGGACCATCACCTCGAGAAGGAGTACCGGTTCCCCGACTTCGCCCAGGCGCTCGCGTTCACGAACCGCGTCGGCGAGCTCGCCGAGCAGGTCGGCCACCACCCCGACATCTACCTCGCGTGGGGCAAGGTCCGCCTCACGATCTGGACGCACAAGATCGACGGGCTGAACGAGGCCGACTTCGTCTTCGCCGCCAAGGCCGACCGGGCCCTGTGAACGCCTCGCCGTTCAGGCGGAGCGGAGCCCCAGCCCTTCGAGCGTGTCCCACGGGATCACGTGGCAGTAGGGCTCGTGCCCGTTCTTGTCGTAGTAGCGCTGGTGGTAGTCCTCGGCGGGCCAGAACGTCGAGGCCGGCTCGATCTGCGTGACGATCGGACGGCCGAACCGCTCCTGCGCTCGCTCGCGCGATGCCGTGGCCGCGGCGAGCTGCTCGTCGGACGTCGCGAAGATCGCGCTCCGATACTGATCGCCGACGTCGGGCCCCTGGCGGTCGCGCTGCGTGGGGTCGTGCATCGCCCAGAACACCTCGAGCAGCTGATCGAAGCTCACGACGGCCGGATCGAACGTCAGCCGCAGGACCTCGGCGTGTCCGGTCGTGTGCGAGCACACCTCGCGGTAGGTGGGCTGCTCGCTGTGACCGCCCGAGTACCCCACCTCGGTCTGGGTCACGCCCGGCACGCGCTCGAAGACGTACTCGACGCCCCAGAAGCAGCCGGCGCCGAAGATCGCGGTCTCGTTGGCCATGGATCCCTCCTGATCGGACCTGATTGGGATTCCCCCGTTCGTCCACGGTAACGCTGGATGGGAGCGGTTCGTTCCCGGGGGGCGCCGCCCGGACCCTCAGCCCCGGAACGCCGCCGCCGCCTCGAGCACCCGGTCGATCTCGGCCGGGCCGTGCGCGGTCCCGAGCGTCCACATCTCGAACCCGGAGGGCGGCAGCCAGACGCCGCGGTCGAGCATGTGATGGAAGAACCGCGCGTACCGCTCGTGGTCGGCGGCTCGGGCCTGGGCGAACTCTCGAACCGGACCCTGCGTGAAGAACAGGCTGACCATCGAGGCCTCACGGTTGGCCGTCACCGGGACCTCGGGATCCAGCGCCGACGAGAGCCCGTTCGCCAGCGCCTCGGCGGTCGTGGACAGGTCGTCGTACGGGTCGAGGTCCCTCGCGAGGTCGAGGGCGGCGATGCCCGCAGCCACGGCGACCGGGTTCCCCGAGAGCGTTCCCGCCTGATACACGGGTCCCTCGGGAGCGAGCATCTCCATCACCTCGCGGCGCCCGCCGAACGCGGCGCACGGGAACCCACCCCCCATGACCTTGCCGAGGACGGTGAGGTCGGGCGCGACGCCGAACCGGTCCTGCGCACCGCCGAACGCGACCCGGAACCCCGTGACGACCTCGTCGAAGACGAGCAACGCGCCGTGCTCGGAGCACAGGGTCCGAAGGCCGTCCAGGAAGCCGGGCTCGGGAGGCACGACGCCCATGTTCGCGGCCACGGGCTCGACGATGACCGCCGCGATCTCCTCGCCTCGCGCGGCGAACACCTCGCGCACCCCGTCGAGGTCGTTGAACGCAACCGTCGCCGTGTCCCGCGCCGCGCCGGCGGTCACCCCCGGCGAGCCGGGGATCCCGAGCGTGGCCACGCCCGACCCGGCCCCGGTCGCGAGGAGGGCGTCGGAATGCCCGTGGTATCCGCCCTCGAACTTCACGACGACGTCGCGTCCGGTGACACCCCGCGCCAGCCGGATCGCGCTCATCGCGGCCTCGGTCCCGCTGGAGACGAGCCGGACCATCTCGATGTTCGGCATGGCCGAGGTGATCCGCTCCGCGAGCTCGACCTCGAGCTCGGTGGGGGCTCCGAACGTCGTTCCCCGCTCGGCCGCCGATCGGGCGGCCTCCACGATCTCCGGGCGAGCGTGCCCGAACAGCAGGGCGCCCCATGACTGCACGAGGTCGACGTAGCGCCGGCCGTCGGCGTCGACGATGAAGGCGCCCTCTCCTCGAACGGCGAAGCGGGGGATGCCGCCCACCGCGCGGTAGGCGCGGACCGGGGAGCTCACGCCGCCGGGGATCACGCGACGAGCGCGCGAGAACAGCTCGTCGGACCGATCGGTCATCGCGACGGACCTCGCGACCGGCTCAGGCCGAGAGCCAGTCGGCCGCGTCCTTCGCGTGGTACGTGAGCACGAGGTCGGCTCCGGCGCGGCGGATCGACGTGAGGATCTCGAGGACGGCCGCGCGCTCGTCGAGCCAGCCGTTGCCCGCGGCCGCCTTCACCATCGCGTACTCGCCGCTCACGTTGTAGGCGGCGACCGGGAACCGGGTCTCGTCCTTCGCCCGGCGGATCACGTCCAGGTACGGGAGCGCCGGCTTGACCATCACGATGTCGGCGCCCTGCTCGATGTCGGCGGCGATCTCCCGCAGCGCCTCGTCCGCGTTCGGCGGGTCCATCTGGTACCCGGTGCGGTCCCCGAACCGAGGCGCGCACTCGGCGGCGTCGCGGAAGGGTCCGTAGAAGGACGAGGCGAACTTCGCGGCGTACGCGAGGATGCCGACGTCGGCGAACCCGGCCTCGTCGAGCGCCGACCGGATCTCGCCGACCTGGCCGTCCATCATGCCGCTCGGCCCGACGAGGTCGGCGCCGGCGTCGGCCTGCGCGAGCGCGATCTCGCGATAGCGGGCGAGCGTGGCGTCGTTGTCGACCCGCCCCTGCTCGTCGAGCACCCCGCAGTGACCGTGGTCCGTGTACTCGTCCAGGCAGAGATCGGCGATGACGACGTGGGCGTCGCCGAGCTCGTCGCGCAGCGTTCCAAGGGCGCGTTGCGCGATCCCGTCCGGGTTCCACGCCTCGGATCCCTCGGGGTCCTTGCGTTCGGGGACGCCGAACAGCATGAAGGCGAGGACCCCCGAGCTCGCGATCTCGGCCGCCTCCTTGCGCAGCGACTCGAGCGTGTGCTGGACCTGGCCCGGCATCGACGGGATCGGCGCGGGCTCGGTCAGGCCCTCCTTCACGAACAGGGGAGCCACGAGGTGGCGCGGGGAGATGTCGGTCTCGCGGATGAGCGCTCGAAGCGCGGGAGTGCGGCGCATCCGGCGCGGTCGCTGCTGAGGGAAGGGCATGTCGGTTCGATGCTACCTCGGGCGGAGGGCCCGCTCGACCGCCGCGACGAGCCCCGGGATCGTGTGCGGGTTCGCGACGGCGTGGACGACGAGGCCGTGCGCGCGCGCCTCGCGAGCCGTGACGGGGCCGATGCACGCGACCTTCGGGTTCCCCTTCACCGCCCCGAGGGCGCCCACGAACCCGCGCACGGCGGACGCGCTCGTGAGCGTGATCGCGTCGACCTCCCCGTGACGGAGCGCGAGTCGCGCCTCGGCCGGCAGCGAGCGCGGCATGCGGGTCCGGTAGGCCGTGACGCGCAACGGGATCCATCCCTTCGCGGCGAGCCGGTCCTCGAGCCCGTCCGGCGCGATGTCGGCCCTCGGGCACAGGACGCGCCCGTCGCCCCGCGGGAACGCGCGCGCCAGGCCCGCGGTCGTGAAGGTCGCGGGGACGAGGTCGGGATCCCGGCGTGCCCACCTGCGGAACGCCGTCGCGGTCCCCTCGCCGACGGCGGCCACGCTCGCGCGGACGTCTCGAGGGCGCAAGCGATTCGCAAGCACGCCCACGGTCCGGGGGCTCGTCAGCGTGATCCAGGCGAAGGCGCCCTCGGCGAGGTCGTCGAGCGCGCGCCCGAGCGCGGCGGCCCGCGTCGGGACGATCTCGATCGCGGGCGCGACGATCGCCCGTGCCCCCCGAGCCCGGAGGGCGCGCGCGAGCTCCGCAGCCTCGGCCTCGGGCCGGGTGACGAGGACGGTCCGTCCGGCGAGCGACGTCACTCGCCGGCGGCCGACAGGATCTCGGCGGCCCCC
>DATBLA010000094.1:0-9168 GCA_036555645.1 Actinomycetota bacterium | reverse complement strand
GCCACGTCGGTTCCCGAGGCGATCCGATTCGCGTGGATCACGCCGTGGTCGCGAACCGCGTCGACCGTGCTCATCGGCATCGTGTTCACGGTGTCTGGCCCGACGAGCTCCTCGACGTAGATCGTGTCGCGATACGCGGGGTTCTTCGTCGAGGTCGAGGCCCACAGCGGCCGCTGGACGCGCGCGCCGGCCGCCTCGAGCCGCTCCCATCGATCGCCCGAGAAGACCTCGCGAAACCGCTCGTACGCGAGCCGAGCGTTCGCGATCGCCGCTCGCCCTCGCAGCGGAGAGTCCTCCGGGAGCTCCGCGTCGACGGCCGAGTCGACGCGCGAGACGAAGAACGAGGCGACCGATGCCACGCGCTCGACGGGCTCACCCGCATCGACCCGCCGCTCGATCCCGCGCTGGTAGGCGGCGGCGACGCCCGCGTACGCCTCGACGTCGAACAGCAGGGTCACGTTCACGTTGATCCCGTCGGCGGTGACCTGCTCGATCGCGGGCAGGCCCTCGGCCGTACCCGGGATCTTGATGAGGACGTTCGGCCGCTCGATCCGGGCCCACAGCCGCCTCGCCGCCTCGATCGTCCCGGCCGAGTCCCGAGCGAGTCGCGGCTCCACCTCGAAGCTCACGAACCCGTCCCTGCCGTCCGTGGCCTCGTAGAGCGCGCGCAGGACGTCGGCGGCCATCTGGATGTCGGTGATCGCGAGGTCCTCGAAGATCGAGAGCGCGTCGTGGTTCGCACGGTCGCTCGCGAGGCTCTCGATCTCCCGGTCGTAGTCGGTGGACCCGCCGATCGCCTTGCCGAAGATGCTCGGGTTCGAGGTCACCCCGGTGATGCCGTCGTCGATGAGTCGCCGGAGCTCGCCGCTCGTGATCAGCGTCCTGCGGACGAAGTCGAGCCAGGGACTCTGGCCGGCCGCCACGAGCTCGTGCAGCGGGGTCATCCCGGTCGCTCCCTTCGAACGCGCCGACGCATCGCGCGCCACGGTAGCCCGTCCCGAGCGTCCCGGTCGAGCGGCCTCAGTCGCCTCCCACCGCCGAGCGGATCGCCGCCGCGGCGGCCGCCGGATCGGGCGCGCCGAAGATCGCGCTCCCCGCCACGAGGACGTCGGCGCCGGCGGTCACGGCCAGAACGGCCGTCTCGGAGTTGATCCCGCCGTCCACCTGGATCCGGAACTCGAGCCCGCGAGCGGAACGGATCTCCGCGGCGCGCCGCACCTTCGTCAGGTGCTCGGGGACGAAGGCCTGGCCGCCGAACCCGGCCGTGATCGTCATCACGAGCAGGAGGTCGATGCGGTCGTCGAGGTAGGGCTCGACCACCTCGAACGGGGTCGGTCCGTCGATCACGACCCCGGCCAGCATCCCGAGCTCGCGGGTTCGGGCGAGCAGCGGGGACGGGTCCCCGAGCTCGACGTGCACCGCGCACAGCTGCGCCCCGGCCTCGGCGAGGGGCTCGAGCCAGAGTCCGGGGTCGGTGACCATGAGATGGCAGTCGAGGAACAGGTCCGTGTGCCGGCGAAGGGATGCCACGACCGGCGGGCCGATCGACAGGTTGGGCACGAAGTGCCCGTCCATGAGGTCGACGTGGAGCCAGTCCGACTGCGGCCGGACCCGCCCGACCTCCTCGGCCAGCGTCGCGTAGTCGGCCGCGAGGATCGACGGTGCGAGCAGCACGTCTGCCACGCCGCGTAGTCTGCCCCACCCCCTCACGCTCCGCTCGACGAGGCCCGGCCGCTCACGTGTACGGTTCAGGTCCGAGTCCGAATGGATGCGCGCCCGAGGGGAAGGTGGTCACGATGGACGCGATCAGGGTCTACGGCGCGAGCTGGTGCCCGGACTGCCGCCGCGCGAAACGATTCCTGGGGGATCAGCGGATCCCGTTCGAATGGCACGACATCGAGGTCGACCCCGACGGCGTCCGGATCGTCCAGGAACGCAACGACGGCAACAACATCATCCCGACGATCGTCTTCCCCGACGGCACGCATCTGTCCGAGCCGTCGAACGAGGAGCTCGCCGAGAAAATCGGGCTCGAGCGCATGGCGATGATGCACGTGTACGACCTCGTCGTCGTCGGTGGCGGACCCGCCGGCCTCACGACCTCGATCTACGCCGCGCGGGAGAACCTGCAGACGCTCGTCATCGACAGCAAGGGGCTCGGTGGCCAGGCCGGGGTCACGGAACGACTCGACAACTATCCGGGATTCCCCGAGGGCATCGGCGGCGCCGAGCTCGCCGATCGGATCGTCCAGCAGGCCCGTCGCTACGGCGTCGAGATGCTCCAGGCCGTCTCCGTCCGGTCGATCACGAGCGATGGCGAGGAGATCGACGTCGAGGCCGCCACGGGTGACCACTATCACGCGCGTGCGGCGCTGATCGCCACGGGGTCGTCGTATCGGCGGACGGACGCCCCCGGCGAGGAGGAGCTCATCGGCGCGGGGATCCACTTCTGCGCCACGTGCGACGGGCCGTTCTACCGAGGGGCGAGCCAGCTCGTCGTCCTGGGAGGCGGGAACAGCGGCCTGGAGGAGGGCCTGTTCCTCACCCAGTTCGCGGATCGGGTGACGATCGTTCAGCGCGGCGACCGCCTCACGGCGAACAAGCTCCTCCAGGACAAGGTTCGGATGCACGACAAGATGGAGGTCCTGCTCGGCCGTGAGGTCGCCGAGTTCCGAACGAAGGACGACGGCAGCGGCAAGCTCGGCGCGATCGTGCTGAGGGAGCGTGCCACCGGTCGAACCGAGGAGCTCCACCCGGCGGGCTGCTTCGTCTTCATCGGGCTCGATCCCAACACCGAGTTCGTCAAGGGCACCGTGGACCTCGACGAGCGGGGTCTGATCGCGACCGACATGGGCCTGCAGACGAGCCTGCCGGGCGTGTTCGCGGCCGGCGACGTGCGGTCCGGATCGACGAAGCAGCTCGCCTCGGCCGTCGGTGAGGGCGCCGCGGCCGCCATCGGGATCCGGCAGTACCTCGATGTCCAGGACGCGAAGCCCTCGCACGGGATGTGAGGTGACGCATGGAGCCGAACGAGATCTTCGAGCTCATCATCAAGGCGGACGAGCGGCTGAAGTACTCGCACGAGGCCAACTCGGACCTGCGAACGCAACAGGCGCGTGAGCTGCTGGAGCGCGCCCGCGCCGCGGCGCTCGAGATCGGCAACCAGCCGCTCGTGGATCAGGCCGAGACGCGGCTGAACGATCTCGGCGGCGAGGGATCGACGACGGGGTAGGTCGGCTTCGGGTCAGCCCGGCCGGCCGGCCGCCACGAAGCTGTCCCAGTAGACAGCCACGACCGAGACGACGTCGCCGGAGTGCGGCGAGTGGATCATCCGTCCGCCGCCGACGTAGATGCCGACGTGCGAGATCGGCGTGTAGAAGAACAGGAGGTCTCCGGCCTGGAGGTCCTCCCTGGCCACCCGGGGCGTCGCCGAGTACTGCGCGGCGGAGGAGTGCGGCAGGTACACGCCCGCGTGCGACCACGCCCACGACGTGAACCCCGAGCAGTCGAATCCGGTCTCGGGGCTCGACCCGCCCCACTGGTACGGCGTTCCGATCTGCGAGTACGCGGCCTGGAGCACCGCGGCGACGTTCGAGTTCGGCGCCGGTGGAGGCGGGATCGGGGTCCCGCCGCCCGTCGAGCCGCCGGACGACGAGTTCGTTGCCGCCTGCGCCGCGGCTTCCGCCGCCGCCTGCTGCGCCGCCAGCGCCTCGTGGTACTTGCGATCGAGCGTCTGATACAGGTCCTGGGCCTCGGCCACGCGCTGCTCGATCTGTTCCCGGCGCGTTCCCAGCTCCGAGACGATGGCCCGCCGCTCCTCCGCCGCCGCGGCCAGCTCCTCGGCGCTCCACTGCGCCTCCTGCCGGGCGAGGTCGGCCTTGAGCGCGAGATCGGAGTCGGCCTGGGCCATGCTTCCCATGAACTCGAGCCGGTCGGAGAAGTCGGCAAGGGACGTGGACTCGAACAGGATCGCGAACTGCGATCCAACGCCTTGGAAGGCTCGGGCCGCGTTCGCGTTCAGGCTCGCGAGCGCTCGGTCGGCCGTGGCCCTGGCGCGATCGGCCTGTGCCCGGACGTCTGCGAGTCGGGCCTGCACCTCCTGGAGCCGGAGCTGCGCCTGGTTGTACTGCTCGACCATGAGATCGAGCTCGCGGTTCAGCGCGTCCAGGCGGGCCTTCGCGTTCTCGACCTCTTGACGGCTCGGAGCCGCGGAGGAAAGGGTCGCCGCACCGATCGTTGCCGAGACCGATACGAGCGCGACCAGGGCGAGTCGCGCTCCGACGAGCCTGCGGGTACCTGTCATCATCCTCCGGGCAACGGAACGGGCTGTCGAATCCGACAGCCCGCAGACGAGGCTATCGGGCGACCTGGGGTCCGTCAAACCTCGTCGGGAGAACGGTTTCGCTCTCGAAAAACGCGAGAAATCGCCCGTTCGTGCGTGTGTGTGCCGACCTTCTCGGTCGGGACGGCGGGACTTGAACCCGCGACCTCAGCGTCCCGAACGCTGCGCGCTACCAAACTGCGCCACGTCCCGTCGCTCCGAGTGTAACGGGTCCGCCGAAGCGGGTGACGGGTAGATTGGCCAGGACGAATGGATTCCGCGTGAGGATCGCGCAGATCTGCCCTCCGTGGCTCGCGGTGCCGCCGAAGGGGTACGGGGGCATCGAGTGGGTCGTCGCGCTGCTCGCGGACGGACTCGCCGAGGCCGGGCACGACGTCACGCTGTTCGCGACCGGCGACTCGAGGACGAAGGCCCGACTCGAGTACGTGTTCGAGGAGGCCACCGGTTCGGCGACGATCAACGACATCATCCTCGACACGACCCACGCGCTGTTCGCGCTCCGCGACGCACGAGCGAGGTTCGACGTCCTCCACGTGCACGCGCCGTTCGCCACGCTCGCGGGCGCCGTGGAGACGGGGGTCCCCACCGTGCACACGCTGCACGGGTCGTTCGTCCCCGAGATGCGTCGTCTGTACGGGCTCATCGCCGATCGCGCGTGGTACGTCGCGATCAGCGAGGCGCAGCGGCGGTTCGACGAGGACCTCCGCTACGCGGGCGTCGTCTACAACGGGATCGACATGGACGTCTATCGGCTCCAGGAGGAGAAGGAGGACTTCGTCCTGTTCCTCGGACGCGCGGCGCCGGAGAAGGGCTGGCGTCGGGCGGTCGACGCGGCGATCCGTGCCGGTGAACGCCTGGTCTCCGCGGTGAAGATCGCCCATCCCACCGAGGAGGAGGAGTGGGAGACGAACGTCAAGCCAGTGCTCCCCCCCGAGTTCGAGGTGTTGGGCGAGATCACGCAGGACGAGAAGGTCGACCTGCTGCGCCGCGCGAAGGCCGTCCTGTTCCCGATCGACTGGCCCGAGCCCTTCGGTCTCGTCATGACCGAGGCGATGGCCTGCGGCACGCCGGTGATCGGAACGCCTCGAGGATCCGTCCCCGAGGTGATCGAGGAGGGGGTCACCGGCTGGATCGTGGATGTCGACGACTACGCCGCCCAGGCCGCCGACCGGCTCACCCGATTGGACGAGATCGATCCCGCTGCCGCTCGCGACCGGGTTCAGCGGCTGTTCTCGAAGGAAGCCATGGTGGCCGGATACGAGGCCGCGTTCGAGCGCGCCGTCGCAGAGTCGTAGCGAGCCCTGGTTCGGCCGTGGGGGGAACCGACCCCCGTTCCTTGGCGTCCCAGGGTCATAGGATGAGGGGTCACGCCCGCAGCTTCGAAGGAGGTCCCGCATGAACCCACGCCGATCCCGCCGCGCTTGGCTCGTCCCGATCTCGCTCGCGATGATCCTGGCGGCCACGATCCTGGAGGCCCCGGGGGCGGTCGCAGACACGACGCCCACGCTCAGGCTCTTCGCCGGGAACACCGAGGTCACCGTCCGTCGAGATCGCGACGGTCGGGTGCGGATGGATCCGGGCGTCTGGCTGACGCCGGTGGGCGGCGCCTTCGAGATGTGGGTGAGCCGGCCCGACTACGACACCCCCGTGAGCCTGACCCAGGTCGACGCCGTGACCAGGCAGGTGCTCCGCACGCTGCCGGTCGACATGCTCGAGGGATGGTTCGGGCTGGACGACTTCGGGAGCTTCGAGATCGCCACCGGCAACGGCACGGTCGTCCGCCGGGACACGTTCTCCTTCTGCCTGAACACGTTCAATCGCCAGCGCCTGAACGACGAGGGCCCGCTCAACTCGGACTACCCCTGGTACTGCTCGGGCGGCCCGTTCACGAGAGGCGCCGTCATGGGGATCGACGACGGCTGGGCGATCTCCTTCGTCGACGGCTACTACGGCTTCTCGTGGGTCGCGCCTCGCAACAACTACACGCTGACGTTCTCGATCCAGCCGGAGTGGGTGGAGGCGCTCGGCATCGCCCCCGAGGACGCCACGGCCCAGGTGCACGTGACCGTCGAGGATCGGGGTGGGCACGGCGGTCATCGCCGGCAGGCTGCGGCGGCCACCACACCGGAGATGTTCCCGAGCACGCCCACGATCACGAACCCCGATCCCGAGTCGCTCCCCGACCTCATCGCGCTCCCGGGGTGGGGGATCTCGACGTACCGCCAGCGGGGTCGCGACATCCTGGGGTTCAACGCCACCGAGTGGAACGCGGGGCCCGGAACCCTCGTGGTCGAGGGATTCCGTGGTCAGAACGAGACCGAGATGGAGGCATTCCAGTACTTCCTCATCGACGGCCAGCCGATCGGCCGGGCGCCGATCGGGGCGCTCGAGTACCACCAGGGAGGCAACCACAACCACTGGCACTTCGAGGAGTTCACGCAGTACTCCCTGCTCGATGCCACGAAGACCACCACGCTGATCAGCGGCAAGCAGTCATGGTGCCTGGCGAACACCGACGCGATCGACCTCACGGTGCCCGGCGCCAGCTGGCAGGGGTTCAACGAGGACCTGTCCACGATGTGCGGCGGTCCGAGCGCGTTGTGGATCCGCGAGGTGCTCGACGTGGGATGGGGCGACACCTACTCGCAGTTCCGGGCCGGACAGGCGTTCGACATCACCGACGTGCCGAACGGCACCTACTACATCCGCGTGCAGGTGAACCCGACCGGCGCGATGCTCGAGTCCACGACCGCCAACAACGTCGAGGATCGGGAGATCCGGCTGCGGGGACGTCCGGGCCACCGCCGCGTGACCGTGTCGGCCTGGCACGGGATCGACGCGTAGGGGTCGAACCGGTTCAACCGCGCTCGTCGGGCCCCCGGTCACCGGGGGCCCGACGCAGCTCCAGCAAGGTCGCCTCGGGGCGGCAGAGGAACCGGTAGGGCGCGTACTTGCTCGTCCCGAGCCCCGGGGAGACGTGCGCGATCGCGTTCCCCATCCGCAGGAGGCCCGAGACGAGCCGGCGCGGCAGATGCGAGTTCGTGACGAGCGCTCCGACGAACGGCATCCGGACCTGGCCCCCGTGCGTGTGGCCCGCGACCACGAGCTGATAGCCGCAGGCCACCGCCTCGGGGATCGAGTCGGGCGAGTGCATGACCGCCAGACCGAACCGCTCGTGAGCGCGGCGCGGCGCGATCCGCAGGTCCTGTCTGCCGATGTGGCTGTCGTCCAGCCCGAGGACCTCGAGGGCAAGCCCGTCCAGCTGCACCTGCTCGCGGAGGTTCGTGAGGTCGCGCCAGCCCTCGGCAGCGAGCAGCTCGCGCAGCTGCCCCGAGCGCCCACGCCGAGCTCGCCTCGGCCGCCGACGCCCTCGAGGGATGAGGTACTTCAAGGGGTTGAGGGGCTGCGGGACGTAGTAGTCGTTCGACCCGAGCACGAACCAGGAGGCGAGGCGTCCGCGTGCCGGTCGCACGCCCTCGACCGCGGCCTCGATGGCCTCGGGCTCGGCGAGGAAGTCGCCGGTCACCACCGTGATGTCGGCACGAGGCAGCGAGGCGAGGAACGCCGCCTTCCGAGGGTCGTCGCGAACGAAGTGCGTGTCCGACAGATGCAGGATCGAGAGCGTCTCCGGAGCGTCGCTCGGTAGGATGGCGAGACGGCGGTGCACCAACCGATAGGCGTGGCGCTCGACGAAGACCCCGTACAGGACGCAGAGCGCGCCAATGAGCACCACGACACCGAGGATCCAACCGAGCACGGGAAGGCAGTCTACGTGGGCGAACGAACGCTCAAGTCACAGGTCCACGACGAGATGACGGCGGCGCTGAAGGCGGGCGACAAGGTTCGGCTCGGCGCGCTCCGCATGCTCGTCGCCTCGATCACGAACCGAGAGAAGGAGGTCGGGCACGAGCTCTCGGACGACGAGGTGCGCGAGGTCGCGGGCAAGGAGGTCAAGCGCCGGGCCGAGTCGATCGAGGCCTTCGACGCGGCCGGCAGGACGGAGCTCGCCGATCACGAGCGCGAGGAGCGCGTCGTGCTGAGCGCGTTCGCTCCCGAGCAGCTGTCCGAGGCCGAGGTCGAGGCGATCGTCGCGGAGGCGATCGCGTCCACCGGAGCGAGCTCGCCCCAGGAGATGGGAGCGGTGATGGGCGCCGTCATGGCGAAGGCGAAGGGCCGCGTCGATGGGAAGGCGGTCCAGCAGATGGTTCGCGAGCGCCTGTCGGGGACCGAGGCGACCGGCTAGAGGCGCCGCCCGGCGGTCGCCGGGCCGTTACCACCTCCGCCACCGCCGTTCCCGCCACCACCGTTCCCGCCACCGCCACCGTTCCCGCCACCACCGTCTCCGCCACCGTTCCCGTCGTCCCCGTCGCCGTCGTCCCCGTCTCCGTCTCCGTCTCCGTCCCCACCATCTCCGCCATCGCCGCCCGAGTCCTTGTCGAAGGAGCCGACGACGATCGTGACGGTGGCGCCGGAGTCGACCTCCTTCGTTCCGTCGCCGATCGGGATCTGGCTCAGGACGATGCCGTCTAGGTCGGGATCGTCGACCTCCACGTGCTCGACGGCGGCCGCGAGCCCGGCCTGGTTCAGCAGCCTGACGGCCTGGTCCTCGGTCAGGCCGGTCACGCGCGGGACGACGACCGCCTCACCTCTCCCGTTGCTGACGGAGATGTGCACGGCGCTGCCGAGCCGCATCGTCCCGCCGGCGGGGTTCTGCGCCAGCACGATGCCGGCGTGCTCGAACGACAGGACGCGCTCGACGATGGGAGTGAAGTTGGCCTCGACGAGGACCGCCTGGGCCTCCTCGAGCGGGAGGCCGACGACGTTGG
>DATBLA010000093.1:0-5947 GCA_036555645.1 Actinomycetota bacterium | reverse complement strand
GGCAGATAATCGATATGTATCTGGTCCACGATCCCGTATCGCACGGCCATGCGAACGAGAAGCGTAGCGGGCGACAGACGCGCCGATGCGCGGTGGTTTGGGAATGTCGCCCGAACCCCGCGGACGACGCCTCCGTTGCCCGGGTCGTAGGGTCTCGTCGGGCGAGCCATGAGGATGATCTCCAGCATCGGTGACGAGTTGCGCATCTCTCCGCTGCGCTACGAGTTCCCTAGGGAGACCAGCGGCGATGATGCGAACTGGATCGTTGTGCGAGGAGAGGTGCGGCTCGCGCAGGGGCGCTCCTGGTCCTTCGACAACCCCTGCATGGAGACCATGGACCTGCCGAAGGTCGAGCAGTGGCTCCGGGGCGTCGCCGATGGCACGGTGGGTCCACGAGGATGGGATCACTACAGTGAAGACGACCCCATCCACCCTGTGCTCGACTTCCTGGAACCGAACCTGGCGTTCCGACTCGCCGAGCGCGCAGGAGAGCGATGCGTCGTCGAAGTAGCCTTCTTCCTCGAATCGCATCCCGAACGGAGCCGCGACGAACGCTTCCACCTTCGACTTGACATGGCCATTCAGGAGGTCGAGCGAGCCGCGGACGAGTGGCATCAAGAGCGCGAGGCGTTCCCGCCGAGAGGCCTGTACAGGGGATGAGGGAGCGTTGGCGAATGTCCCCGGGGATCGCCAACATGCTGCCTTCGAGCGGACTCCGACGGTCTGGCCCCACAACCCCGATCGCTCGATTGACCCTCTACTGGCGGAGACGACAGGATTCGAACCTGTGAGGGAGCTCAACACCCCCTAACCGCTTAGCAGGCGGCTGCTTTCGGCCACTCAGCCACGTCTCCGAGGACGATTCTACGGAAGCGCCCACCGGCTAGGCTCGCGGCGTGCCGGACGTGGTCGTGATCGGCGGGGGGATCATCGGCGCGGCAAGCGCGTTCGAGCTCGCCCGCCGCGGCGCGTCGGTCACCCTGCTCGAGAAGGACGAGCTCGCGGCGGGCGCCTCGGGCCGCAACCTCGGGTACCTGGACACCTCGAAGGATCCGGTGCTCGGGCCGCTCGCCCGCCGGAGCCTCGAGCGCTACCTGGAGATCGCGGCGGATCCGCCCGTTCCGGTCTTCCTCGATCGCGACCCGATCGGCACGCTGGCGGTCACGATCGACGAGGACGAGGTCGACGAGCTGCGGGCGTGGGCCGCGGCGGCGGAGGCGGTCGGCGTCCGTGCCGAGCGCGTGGACGACCCACGCCGCGAGCTCGAGCCGGAGCTCTCGCCCGACGTGCTCGAGGCCTACCTTCTGGACGAGGGCCATCGGGTCGACCCGCTCGCGCTCACCGTGTGCTTCGGCGCCCTCGCGCGCGCCGAGGGCGCGACCGTCCGCCACCACCTCCCCGCGCGACGTCTCATCGAGCGCGTCGGTCGAATCGCCGGCGTCGCGACCGACGACGGGGTGATCGAGGCGGACTGCGTCGTGCTCGCCGCCGGACCGTGGTCGCCGGCGATCGCGCGCCCCCTCGGGATCCGGGTGCCCGTCGCGGCCGCCCGAGGCTGGCTCGTCCATGCCGCCCCCGATCGCCCGCTGTTCCGGCACTGGATCCAGAGCGGGGCGCGACGGCTCCTGGCCGGCAACGAGTCCGCCGTCGCGACCGAGCTGGAACCGCTCGAGGTGTCGGTGCGCGCGTTCGCCGAGGGGAGCGAAACTCGCGACGTCTCCCCGATGATCCAGCCGGCGCCGGACGGATCGGTGCTCACCGGGACCTCGCGCGAGCCGACGTTCATCGCCGACACGTCCGACCTCGAGGTGGCCCGCGCGGTCGCCATGCAGGCCTCCCGCATCGTCCCGGCCCTCGCCGACGCGCCGGTGGTCTCGGCGTGGTCCGGTGTTCGTCCCGTGTCTCCCGACGAGCATCCGCTCATTGGTTGGATCGCCGAGGGACTGCTCGTCGCCACCGGCCACGGCTCGGAGGGCGTGATCCTCGGTGCGGCGAGCGCCGAGCTCGTCTCGGCCCTCGTGCTCGGCGAGGAGCCGCCGTTCGATCCGGCGCCGTTCGATCCACAGCGATTCGAGGAGGGCTGATCGTGGAGCGGACCGAGTTCGTGACCCTGATGCAGGCGATCGCCGACGCGTGGAACGAGGGCGACACGCCTCGGGCGCTCGCCTGCTTCACCGACGACGCCGTCTACATGGAGCCTCCGGACCGCCAGCGGTACGAGGGCCGGGACGAGCTGTTCGCGTTCTTCGGAGGCGACGACCCACCGCCGATGTCGATGGTCTGGCACCACCTGCTCGTCGACGGGGACGTCGGCATCGGCGAGTACACGTACCGCGGCGACCGTCAGTTCCACGGCATCGCGATCGTCCAGCTGCGGGACGGAAAGGTCAGGCGCTGGCGGGAGTACGAGCGCGAGTCGGCGCTGGACTGGAGCGAGTTCTCCGGACCGAGCGCCTTCTAGGCGGTTGCCAGGCGCCCGTGGCGGGCGAGGACGTCGAGGGTTCGGTCGAGCGGGATCGCGTGCAGGACGTGCCCGTCGCGGCCGACCGTCGTCTCGGCGGCGAACAGCGCGTTCACGACCGACTCCTCCACCGCCTCGACCGTGGCCGCGAAGACCTCGTTGAAGACGTCGCGGGCATCCTCGGCCGGACCGTCGAGCACGGCGCGAACGGGGACGAGGCCGTCGGGCGTCCGCATCGGGATCCGGTTCGCCGTCGAGAACGCGATCATCTGCTCGCCCGAGCCGTTGTGGCCCGTGGAGCCGCACCGGGCCAGGCCGAGCCCGGCACGGAGCGCGAGCCGGCGCACCTGGTGCGGGACCATCGGGACGTCGGTCGCGACGACGACGATGCACGACCCCTCGCCGTGCTCGGCCGGCATGAGGTCGGTGATCTCGCGCCCCACCGGCACCCCATCGACCCGCAGGAGCTCGCGCTCGCCGAAGTTCGTGAGCACGAGCACGCCGATCGTCCAGTCGTCCACGAGGCGAGAGGCGGTCCCGATGCCGCCCTTGAAGTCCATGCACTGCATCCCGGTCCCGGCGCCGACGCATCCCTCGGCGACGTCACCGCCACGCGCGTCGTCCAGCGCGGCGAACACGTCCTCCTCGGTCAGCGGGAAGGAGGTGACGTCGTTCAGGAAGGAGTCGTCGCACTCGGTGACGACCGGCATGTCCCCGCCCTCGTGGGTCGTCGTCCGATGACGCAGCGTCCGCCACCGGATCACGGCGTCGTACGCGCGGCCGATCGCGAGCGAGCTCGTCATGACGATCGGCGAGTGCAGGAGCCCCCACTCGGTGATCTGGTTGATGCCGATGAGCTCGCCGAACCCGTTCAGCAGGTGCGTCCCCGCGTACACGCGCTCGAGCCAGGGCAGGCCCTCGTGGGGGAACACGGCCGTGACGCCGGTGCGGACGGCGCCACGGCCGTCCGGCGAGGGATCGCGCACGACGGTGGCGTGCCCGACCCGCACACCCGGCACGTCGGTGATCGCGTTGCGGGGCCCGGTCGGATGCGTGCCGATGACGACGCCGAGGTCGCGCGCCCTCGCTCGTTCCACGGATCCCCCCTCGCCGATCGACGCCGGTCCTCGAGTGGGCCGAGATGCTATCGCGCAGGGCGTTCGGGCCCATCCGGCACGGCCTCCGGTCGGGCAGCCGCCCCGGATAGAATCGCTGGGCTCATGGCCATCCTCGCTCTCGGCGTCTCACACCGGCGTGCCGGCGTCGACCTGCTCGAGCGCATCGCGTTCGACGAGGACGATCTCGTGAAGGCCTACCGCCGGGTGGTGGACGACCCCGCGATCGCCGAGGCCGTCATCGTCTCCACGTGCAACCGCGTCGAGGTGTACGGGAGCGTTCCCTCCTACCACACCGGGTTTCGCGCGCTGAACGCGCTGCTCTGCGAGTCCCGCGGCCTCGACCCCGACGAGCTCGCCGACCCGCTCTACTCGCACTACGAGCGCGACGCCGCCGAGCATCTGTTCGACGTGTCCGGCGGGCTGGACTCGATGGTCCTCGGAGAGCCGCAGATCCAGTCCCAGGTCCGCGAGGCGCTTCGCCGGGCCGTCGCCGAGGGCGCCGCGGGACGGACGCTCACCGATCTGTTCCACGCGGCCGTGCGGGCGGGGCGCCGCGTGCGCTCCGAGACGGGCATCGGGGCCGCGCCGGACGCGTTCGTGCAGGCGGGGACGGACCTCGCGTCGGAGACCCTCGGCGGGCTCGAGGGCCGGCACGCGGTCGTCGTCGGCGCCGGGATGATGTCCTCGCTCGCGACCACGCACCTGCGTTCGCGCGGGGTCGCGACGATCCGCGTGCTGAACCGCTCGATCGAGCGGGCGCGCAGCCTCGCCGGCCGGGTCGAGGCCGAACCCGGACACCTCGACGAGCTGCCGTCGGCGCTCGGCGAGACCGACCTCGTCGTCTCGGCCACCGGCGCCACGGGCGCGGTCATCACCGAGGCCGCCGTCCGCGCAGCCGCCCACGAGCGGGAGCGGCCGCTGTTCCTGCTGGACCTCGGCGTGCCTCGCGACGTCGAACCGTCGGTTCGAGGGCTTGCGGGCGTGACGCTCGTCGACATCGACGACCTGCGCCGGTCGCTCGAGGACCGGGCCGCCGGCATGACGGACGAGCTCGAACGCGCGCGAGCGATCGCGGCCGACGAGGCGAGACGGTTCGAGCTCCGCCGGCGAGCGGAGCGCCTCGCTCCGGTCATCCGAGCTCTCCGCGATCGTGGGGAGACCGCCGTCGCGGCCGAGCTCGAGCGCTTCCGTTCCGACCTCGGCGGGCTCTCGCCCGAACAGCTCGAGACCGTGACCGCCCTCGCGCGCGGGGTCGTCGCCAAGCTCCTGCACGACCCGATCGTCCGGGTGAAGGAGCTGTCGGGACCCGGTTCCCCCGATGACCATGCCCGGGCGCTCGTGGACCTGTTCGGTCTCGAGCTCCCCGACGCGTGACGCTTCGGATCGGGACGCGGCGCTCTCCGCTCGCCCTCGCACAGGCCGCCGAGGTCGCGAACGCGCTTGCCGCCTCGGGCGTGCAGAGCGAGCTGGTTCCGATGACGACCTCGGGCGACCGGGGGGCGCCGGCCTCGAGCGATCCGGCGGGGCTCAAGGGCCTGTTCGTCGCCGAGATCGTCCGCGCGCTCCGAGACGGAGCCGTCGACCTCGCCGTCCACTCCGCGAAGGACCTGCCCGCGCTCGACGAGGACGACCTGGCGATCGCCGCCGTGCCCGAGCGGGCGAGCGCCCTCGACGTCCTCGTCACCCGCGAGCCCGACCTGCCGAACGGCTCGCGGATCGGCACGTCGAGCGTGCGCCGGCGCGCGCAGGTCCGCCGGTGGCGGCCGGACGTCGAGGTCGTCGAGATCCGCGGCAACGTCGACACGCGGCTGCGCAAGCTCGACCACGGGGACGTCGACGCCCTCGTGGTCGCGGCGGCCGGCCTCGTTCGCCTTGGGATCGTCCCGCCGAACGCGTCGCCGATGTCGATCGCCGAGATGGTGCCGGCACCGGGTCAGGGATGCCTCGCGATCCAGGTCAGGGCCGACGACCGCGACACGCGAGCGGCGATCGAACCGCTGGACCACGCGCCGAGCCGTGACGCGCTCGAAGCCGAGCGAGGCCTCATGCAGCGGCTCGGCGGCGGGTGCGCGCTGCCGCTCGGCGCCTTCGCCGAGCTCGGCGACGCCGGGATCCGGCTGACGGCGATCGTGCTCTCGCCCGACGGCGATCGGCTCGCCAGAACCCGGGTCGAGGCGGTCACCGCGTCGGATGCGGCCGAGCGCGCAGCGGGCGAGCTGTTCGCCGCGGGGGCCGCCGAGATCCTGTCGGCCGCCGGCGAGTGACGTCGCTCGCCGGACGGACCGTCCTCGTCACCCGGCCCGAGGCCGAGGCTGCGGAGCTCGCGCGCGCCCTCCGGGCTCGGGGGGCACGGGCGATCGTCGCGCCC
>DATBLA010000092.1:0-10944 GCA_036555645.1 Actinomycetota bacterium | reverse complement strand
GTGCGGCGCCCGGTCCTCGACGCCCTCCATCCCGACGGCCGCCAGGGCGGCCGCGACCCTGGCGTCGAGCTCGTCGCCACGGATCCCGAGGTTCGCCGGTCCGAACGCGACGTCGTCGCGAACCGTCGGCATGAACAGCTGGTCGTCGGGATCCTGGAACACGATCCCCACCCGGCGTCGGATCTCCCGCAGGTGCTCCTTTGCGACCGTGAGGCCGCCGACGCTCACCGACCCCGATTGCGGCTCGTGGATGCCGTTCAGGTGCATGACCAGCGTCGTCTTGCCGGCGCCGTTCGGGCCGAGGAGGGCGACGCGCTCGCCGCGCTCGATCCGAAGGCCGACCCCGAACAGCGCCTGCGTGCCGTCCGGGTAGGCGAACAGCAGCTCGCGGACGTCGAGCGCGGGGATCACGACGCCACCAGCCACGCCGCGGCGCAGATCCCGACGGCGAGCCCAGGGCCAAGGAGGGCCGTCGCCCACGCCCCCACCGTGGGTGACTCCTCCTCCAGTCGGGGCAGCGAGCCCGCGTATCCGCGCGACAGCATCGCGAGGTGCACGCGTTCCCCGCGCTCGTAGGATCGGATGAACAGCGCGCCCGCCGACGTGGCGACGGCCTTCGCCTGCCAGATCCACCGCGGGTCGTGGCCACGCGATTGCCTGGCCACGCGCATCCGGCGCATGTCGTCGGCGATGACGTCGAAGTACCGGATCATGAACGACAGCGTCGAGGTGAGCGCCTGCGGGATCCGGAGGCGCTCGAACCCGCGGAGGAACTCGGGCATCGTGGTGGTCGCCGCCACCAGGATGCTCGCCCCCAGGCCGAGCGTCGCCTTCGCCAGGATGTTCCACGCCCCCCAGAGCCCCTCGACCGACAGCGACAGGCCGAGGACCTCCACCTGCTCCCCCTGTCCGATGAACGGCAGGAGCACCGCGAACAGCAGGAACGGCACCTCGAACACGAGTCGCCGCGCCACGAAGCCGAACGGCACCTCGGCGAGCGCGATGAGGACGAGGAGGATGGCCGCGTACGCGGCGAACGCCCAGAACGCCTCGCGCGGGGTCGCGACGACGGCCACGACGAACGTGAGCTGCGCCACCAGCTTGCACTGCGGCGGCAGGGCGTGGACGCGCGAGTGGCCGTGGACGTAGAGGGCGTGGGCGTGGGGTCCGCTCACGTGCCGACGGGCCCCAGCCGGTTCACGACCGTGCCGCTTGCGGCGTTCGGCGAGCCCGCATCACCCGGAGCAGGCCGAACAGGAGCATCCCGACGCCGAACGTGATGAGCACGCCGATGATGCCCGCCAGGCCCGTGGACAGGCCCTCGTCCTCGACGCCCTCGACGCCGTAGTCGGCCAGCGGCCCGTCGGCCAGTGCGTGGTCCTCGGCCGTCTCGGCGAACCCCTCGTCGATCGAGACCTTCTCGAGCCCGTCGGGTGAGCTGCTCGCCTGCGGGGCCACGAAGAAGGCGAGCCCCAGGGCCACGATGAGCCCACCGACGATGAACAGCGTCACGCTCTTGCGATCCATCGCGCTCACCTCCCCGCCGCGGGTTGCAGCGTGCGCACCTCGAGCCGCGGCATCAGGTCCCTCGCGCCGTAGACCAGGTCCGGCCGGACGGCGAGCACGGCGCTCACGGTCAGCGCCGTGATGATCGCCTCGCCGATCCCGATGAGCGCGTGGGTCCCGACCATCGCCGCGAACACCGCGCTCAAGGACACGGCGCCGACGCCGCCCAGGGCGTACTCGACGAAGAAGGCGATCGACGCCATGACGACCGACAGGAACGCCGCGACCGCCGACGCCACGACGACCATCGGCTTGCTCTTCGGCAGGACGCCGCGGGTGGCGACGAAGACCACGTAGCCGCCCATCGCGCCGACGATCGCCATGTTCAGCACGTTGAGGCCGAGGGCCGAGAGCCCGCCGTCGGCGAAGAACAGCGCCTGGACGAGGAGCACGAGCGTGATGCAGATCGCGCCCGCCCAGGGCCCCACGAGGACCGCGGCCAGCACCCCCCCGAGCAGGTGGCCGCTCGTTCCGGCCGCGACCGGGAAGTTCAGCATCTGGACGGCGAAGACGAACGCGGCGACGAGGCCCGCGAGCGGCGCCTGCTTGTCCTCGAGGGTCTCGCCCGTCTTCTTCACGGCCACCGCGATCCCGCCGGCCGAGACGACCGCGGCCGCCGCCGACACGCCGGGCCCGATGAACCCGTCGGGGATGTGCATCTGGATCCTCCTCGATCTCCCGGCCTCGAACCTTCACGTTCCATCGCAGACGCGATATATCGCATCTGCAACAACACGCAGTTCCGGAGTGATGCTAGAGCCGGCGCCGCTCGAGCGTCAAGGCGGCCCGGTCAGGGATCGTGCCGGGAGGACCCGATCGCCCATGCGGCCTCGAGGGTCTCGCCCCACGGCGCGACGACCTCCTGGACCTCCACTCGCACGTCCGGGCGATGGAGGAGGTTCGCCTCGGCGTCCGGTCCCACCACGAAGTGGTTCCCGCAGCAGCACGTGTGCTCGGCACGGCCCTGTCCCCGCTCGACGACGACCGTCGGCCGGCAGCCGCAGGGGCACGCGTACCCCGCCTCGATCGACGTCTCGGATCGGCTCGCGAGCTGGAGTTGCATCACGCTCCCCTCTCATATCCGCGCAGGCGCAGCGAGTTCGTCACGACCGACACCGACGAGAGCGCCATGGCGGCCCCCGCGAGCACCGGGTTCAGCATCCCCATGACCGCGATCGGAAGCAGCACGATGTTGTAGACGAACGCCCACGTCAGGTTCTGCACGATCGTCCGGTAGGTGCGTCGCGCGAGCCCGATCGCCGTGGCCACGCCGCCGACGTCGGGCCGCATGAGCGTGATGTCCGAGGCCTCGATGGCCACGTCGGCCCCCGTCCCGATCGCGATGCCGAGATCGGCCTGCGCCAGCGCGGGTCCGTCGTTGATCCCGTCTCCGACCATGGCGACGGTCGCACCTGCGGCCTGGAGCCGGCGGACCTCGTTCACCTTGTCCGCCGGCATGACCTCCGACAGCACCACGGGGATGCCGGCCTGCCCCGCGATCGTCGCGGCAGCGGCCCGATGGTCGCCGGTGATCATCGCGACGTCGATCCCCATCCCGGCGAGCCGGCCGACCGTCTCGGGCGCGTCGGGCTTGAGGACGTCGGCGACGGCGAGCGCCGCGCGCGCCTGGCCTTGCACCGCGACCCACACGACGGAGTGGCCCATCTCGGCGAACCCGGCGGCCTGGTGCGCCAGCGAGTCGGGAACGGGGATCTGCTCGCGGTCGAGGAGCGCGCGCGTGCCGACGAGCACCTCGGTCTCGTCCACCCGGGCGCGGACGCCCATGCCGGCGACCGAGCGGAACGAGGAGGCGACCGGCACGGCCGCGTCCGGCTCCACGCTCGCGACGACGGCACGGGCGACCGGATGCTCGCTGTGGGCCTCGGCCGCCGCCGCCATCGGCAGCGCGGACCGGTCCCCCGCCACATCGACGACGTGCATCCGCCCCTCGGTCAGCGTTCCGGTCTTGTCGAACGCCACCGTGTCGATCGCCCGGGACCGCTCGAGCACCTCGCCTCCCCGGATGAGGATCCCGAGCTCGGCGCCTCGGCCCGTGCCGACGACGATCGCCGCCGGGGTGGCGAGCCCGAGGGCGCACGGACACGCCACGACGAGCACCGCCACGGCGGGAAGCATCGACGCGCCGACGGAGTGACCCGTCAGCATCCACCCGGCGAACGTGAGCACGGCGAGCCCGAGGACGGCCGGGACGAACACGGCCGAGATCCGGTCGGTCAGCTTCTGGATCGGGGCCTTGCGTCCCTGCGCCTCGGCGACGAGCCGCGTGATCTGTGCCAGCGCCGTCTGCCCGCCCACCCGCGTGGTTCGCACGAGCAGGGTCCCGTCGACGTTCACGCTCGCGCCGACGACCTCGTCGCCGGCCGACTTGTCGACCGGACGCGACTCGCCGGTCAGCAGCGACTCGTCGACGGCCGACGCACCGTCGACGACGACACCGTCGGTCGGGATCTTCTCTCCGGGGCGCGTCCGCACGAGGTCGCCCACGACGACCTCGTCGATCGGGACCATCACCTCGGCGCCGTCGCGGACCACGCGCGCCTCGCGAGCCCCGAGCTCGGCAAGGCGGCGGATCGCGGCCGAGGCCTTCCCGCGCGAGACGGCCTCCAGGTACTTGCCGAGCAGGATCAGCGTGATGATGAGCGCCGAGGACTCGAAGTAGTGGTCGTGGCGACCGGACAGGGTCGCCCAGACGCTGTACAGGTAGGCGGAGAGGGTTCCCACCGCCACGAGGGCGTCCATGCCGACCTGGAGGTGCCGCGCGTTTCGGATCGCGTCGGCGAGGAAGGGCCACCCGGCCCAGAACTGGACGGGCGTCACGAGGACCCAGCTCAGGACCATCGCCCACTCCGTGTGGAACCACGGCGTCATCGACATGATCACGACCGGGATCGTGAGCGCCGCCGCCACGAGGAACCGGACGAGGTAGCCCCTCGCCTCCTCGGCCTCGTCGCGCTCGGACCCGTGGTCGTGGAGCGCGATGTCGTACCCGCGATCCCTCACCGCCTCCCGAAGCGCGTCGAACTCGGGGGCGTCGTGCGTTCGGTGGACGAGCGCCTGGCCCGTCGCGAAGTTCACCGAGGCGTCGACGCCCGGCTGACCGTTCAGCGCCTTCTCGACCCGAACGGCGCAGGACCCACAGGTCATGCCGAGGACGTCGAGCTGCAGCTCCTGAGCCTCGTCGACGTCCGTGTGCATCCTCGTCACCTCCCGGAGAAGCGGGCGACCGCGGCCACGAGCTCCTCGACCTTGTCGTCGCCGCCGCCCGCCTCCAGGCTCTCGCGCACGCAGTGGCGAACGTGGTCGTCGATCAACCCGAGCCCCACTCCCTTCAACGCGGCCTGGACCGCGTTGACCTGGGTGAGGATGTCGATGCAGTACTGGTCCTCGTCGACCATCCGGTGGAGGCCCCTGACCTGACCCTCGATCCGGCGCAGGCGGCTGAGCAGCTCCTTCTTGTTCACGCTGTACCCGTACACGGGTCCCTCCTCTCCCTCACCGGTGGAGGATAGCATACCCCCCTAGGGTATGACCACGAGGAGTGAGGCGGGTCAGAAGCGCGGCGTCTCGACGTACTCCCCGAAGACCCCGCGCAGGCTCGCCACGATCTCGCCCTCCGTGCACATGGCCCGGGCACACGCGACGATCGGCTCGACGAGGTTCGCCTCGGTCGTGGCCAGCTCGACGAGCCGGCCGAGCGCGGCTCGAGCCGCCCCGTCGTTCCGCCGCTCGCGCAGCGCCCGAACGCGCTCGATCTGGGAGGTCTCGACCTCGGCGGGGATCTCCAGGACGTCGAGCCGCTCCTCGTCGCGTTCGACGAAATCGGTCACGCCGACCTTCGTGAGGTCCCCGCGCTCGAACCGCTCCTGCTCGCGGAAGGCCGATTCGGCGATCTCGCGCTGGAAGTGCCCGCGCTCGATCCCGACGAGGACGCCCTCGAGCATCGAGCCCTCCCCCATCGCCAGGATCCGCGCGAACTCCTCCTCGGCGAGCTCCTCCATCCGATCGGTGAGCGACTCGAGGAAGTAGGAGCCCCCGAGCGGATCGATGACGTCGGTCACTCCCGTCTCGTGCGCGATGATCTGCTGGGTGCGCAGGGCGAGGGTGGCGGCCTCCTCGGTCGGGAGCGCGAGGACCTCGTCGAGCGCGTTCGTGTGCAGCGACTGCGTCCCGCCCAGCACCGCCGCGAGGGCCTCGAGCGCCGTTCGGACGACGTTGTTCATCGGCTGCTGTGCCGTGAGCGACACGCCCGCCGTCTGCGTGTGGAACCGCATCCGCATCGAGGACTCCGATCGCGCCCCGTACCGCTCCTTCAGCCACCGCGCCCAGATCCTGCGCGCGGCCCGGTACTTCGCGATCTCCTCGAACAGGTCGATGTGGGCGTTGAAGAAGAACGAGAGCCCGGGCGCGAAGCGGTCGACGTCGAGACCGCGCTGCTGCCCGAGCTCGACGTAGGCGAACCCGTCGGCGAGCGTGTACGCGAGCTCCTGCCACGCGTTCGCCCCCGCCTCGCGGATGTGGTACCCGGACACGCTGATCGGGTGCCACTTCGGGACACGGGCCAGACAGAACTCCATGAGGTCGCCGATGAGGCGCAAGTGCGGTCTCGGAGGGAAGATCCACTCCTTCTGGGCGATGTACTCCTTCAGGATGTCGGTCTGGAGCGTCCCGTCGAGCCGCTCCCACGGCACGCCCCGGCGCTCGGCGGCGGCGAGGAAGAAGCCGAAGACGATCACCGCGGGCCCCGAGATCGTCATCGACGTCGTCGTCTCGTCCAGGGCGATCCCGTCGAAGAGCGCCTCGACGTCCTCCAGGGAGTCCACGGCGACCCCGCACCGACCCACCTCCCCCTCGCCCATGGGATCGTCGGAGTCCCGGCCCATGAGCGTCGGCATGTCGAAGGCGACGGACAGCCCGCCCTGACCGCGTTCGATGAGGTACCGGTACCGGGCGTTCGTCTCCGCCGCCGACCCGTAGCCGGCGAACTGGCGGATCGTCCACGGGCGGCCGCGGTACATCGTCGGGTAGACGCCCCGGGTGAACGGATACGCGCCCGGGACGCCGAGCGTGGAGGGATCGGACCCGGCCCGGTCCTCGGGCGTGTACAGCGGCTTCAGCGGCTCGCCCGAGAGCGTGAGCGCCGGCTCGTCGCCGCCACGTCCGCCCGGGAGATCTCCGCGCTCGCGCTGCTCCACGGGGGCTCCTTCCGCGCCTAGGGACCGACCGCGATCCGCTCGATGAGGATCGCCGCGGCCCGGTAGGGATCGGTCCGGCGCGCCGCGAGATCCTCGACGAGGTCCGGGTCGGCGGCGAGCGCCTCGCGAGCGCGCCGCCGTCCGCCTTCGGCGGCGAGCGCCTCGACCTCGCGGAGCACCCGGTCGCGGCGCGCCCGCTCGAGCTCGCCGGTCGACACCAGGTGCGCGCGGTGCTCCTCGACGGCCGCCCACAGCTCTCCCGCGCCGGCGGCCTCGGCGGCCGTCATCGTCACGACCGGAGGCGTCCACGCGCGCTCGGCGCCCATCTGGAGCATCTGGCGGAGATCGCGGACGGCGACGTCCACGCCCTCCCGGTCCGCCTTGTTCACGACGAACACGTCCGCGATCTCGAGGATCCCGGCCTTGGCGACCTGCACGGCGTCGCCCCAGCCCGGAGCGACGACGACGATCGTCGTGTCGGTTGCCGCGGCGACGTCGACCTCGGCCTGCCCCACCCCGACCGTCTCGACGACGACGAGGTCTCGTCCGGCCGCGTCGAGGATCCGAACGGCCTCCGGAGCGGCCAGCGCCATCCCGCCGAGGTGCCCTCGCGTGGCCATCGAGCGGATGTAGACGCCCGGGTCCGTGGCATGGACCTGCATCCGCAACCGGTCGCCCAGGAGCGCCCCGCCGGAGAACGGGGAGGTCGGATCGATCGCGAGGACGGCGACCGTGCGTTCGCGTTCCCTCGCCATCCGAACGAGCTCGCCGGCGATCGTCGACTTGCCGACCCCCGGCGCCCCGGTCAGACCCACCGTGTGCGCCCGGCCCGCGTGCTCGAATAGCCCGGCGGACAACAGGGGCAGATCGTCGGCCCCGTCCTCGACCATCGAGATGGCGCGGGCGATCGCACGCGGATCGCCCCGGATCACCTCGTCGACCAGGTTCACGCTCGAAGCGTACCCGCCGACCGGCCGGCGGCGGCCTCGCGAGGCCGAGATCGCTCAGCCCGGAACGGCCGTCTCGCTCGCCGCCGAGGCCGCGCCCGGCATCGCCAGCAGCGCGCCCCGGAGCGAGCGACACAGCTCTCGCTGCCGGACGAGCTCCGGAGCATCGTCCACGTACGTTCGCGCGCGGACCATGGCGAGGTTCACCTGCTCGCGTTGCAGGCGCTTCAGCAGACGCGCGGCCGTCTCCCCGGCACGGCGCCGCATCTCGCGCCGCGAGCGGCGACGCGTCCTGGGCTCGAGCAGGACCTGGAGCTCGGCTGCGGACAGCGCGGGCGTGCCCACCTCCGAGGACAGGGCGCTCTCGAGCCAGAACCGCTCGCGGCGGTGGGCGAGGCGAACGATCACGACGACGAACAGGAGAAGGGGCAGTCCCTTGATCGCGGCCGCGAGCGGGATCGCGAGCCAGTCCCCCACGTCCTCGACCCGGGTCGGGAAGAAGTTCAGGAGGGGCGAGTTCCACAGGAAGTGCCCGGCGACGGCCGCGGCGAACAGTCCGAACGCGACGAGGAACCGCCGCGTCGTGGAGACCTCGCCCCGGCGCGTGACGAAGTACGCGATGCCGATGCCCGCCAGTCCCGTGTAGAGCACGTGTCCGTACAGGCCGCTCGAGACGACCCGCACGTAGAACCCCGCCAGCACGCCGCCGGGGCTCCCGCCGAAGATCGCGATGAAGTAGAAGACGTCCTCGACGATCGCGAAGCCGAGGCCGCACATGGCGCCGTAGACGAAGCCGTCCATCATGTCGTCCATCTCGTCGCGCGCGATGAGATAGATGAGGACGACGCCGAGCGCCTTCAGGGTCTCCTCGACGAACGGGGCCGTCAGGGCGGCCGTCCATGTGGCGGCGAAGGCCGGTCCGCCGAGGCGCGAGACGACGAGTCCCCACCCCTCGTTCGCGATGCCGGACAGCACGGTCGCGGCCACCGCACCCCAGACGAGCGCTCCGAGCACGAGCGAGATGGGTTCGCGCTCGTACAGGTCGAGGAAGTAGATCGCGAGGAACAGGGGCAGCCCGTAGACGAGCAGCAACCCCCACGACAGGGCCCAGCCACCGGGGGACAGCTGCTGGAAGACCTGCTGCTGCAGCCAGGACACGATCGCCGAGAGCACGACGATGACCGAGAAGAGCCAGAAGGCCGGCTCGCGCCACCGGAACAGCGTTCCTCGGCGCCCCCACCGTCGCCGAGGCACACCGGTAAGCGCCGGCGTGCTCACGCGATCTCCGTCGAGCGGATCATCGCCTCGATGTCGTCGGCCGCGAACCGGAGCTGGCCCTGCGGCGCCCAGCCGTCGAAGACCACGCCGCTGCCGGTCGGCGAGACCGTCGCGGTCACCGTGCCCTCGATCGGCGCCTGCACGTCGCCGAACAGCCCCACGTAGGCGATGCGGGCGCCCGTCAGACCGGACCCGACGGGGACGGCCTCGACGTCGCCGGAGACCTGGAGCTGCTTCGCGTCGGGTTCGAGCACCGACTCGACGTAGTCGACGAGCAGGTCGATATCGGTGCCCGTGAACGGGGTCGTGGCCACGTCGAGGTTCCCGCTCCCGTTCGTGAGGCGGATCCCCACGGGGGACTGGAACCGCTCGACGAGCTCCCATCCCGGCTGCGGGGTGACCCGCACGGCCTCGCCGACGTCGATGGTCCCGGCGGCCGGCTCGCCGAGGGCGTCGGCGACGAGGTAGCCGCCGGAGACGACGGCGACGATGAGCGCCGCGACGCCCACGACGGGGAACCACCGGCGATCCCGCGGCGGGGCGGCGGGGAGCGGGATGGGCTCGACCGCGCTCACGGCTGCGGCGTCACGTGACGGACAGCAGCCGCGAGAACCGCGACAACCGGATCGGGTGCCGGAGCATGCCCGATACTCGCACGTGGCCGCGGGCGAGCCGCCCAAGCTGCGCGCGGCCGTCCGCCTCGAGCGGGTCCGGAAGCCCGAAGCGAAGCGGCGCGGCCGACAGGTCGATGAGGTCCGACGCGCCGGCGGTGATCGTCAGGTGCGGCGGCGTGTCGGGCGGTCCGTTCGCGACGCGGATGCCGCGTTCGGACAGCGTGATCACGACGTCCGAGTCCGCATCGGTGGCGACGAGGCGGACGACGGAGGGACGGAGCAGCGCACGCCGGCTCGGTTCGCGTTCGAGGTTGGAGGCGAGGAGCCGGCCCACGAGGTCCGCGAAGCCGCTCGGCTCCGGGTCCGCGAACGTGACGGTCACGGTGTCAGCAGGACCTTGCTCGCGCGCTTCTCGTCGAAGAGCCGGTACCCGAGCGCGGCCTCCTCCAACGGCAGGCGGTGCGAGACGATCGGCAGCGGGTCGATCCTGCCGGCCCGGACCTCGGCCATCGCACGCTCCCACCACGCCTGGGTCGGGGTGGTGCCCGCGAAGCGGATCCGCAGCGCGCGCACCCACCACACGCCCATCTGCGCGGAGACGACCTCGCTCGTGAACACGCCGAGCACCACGACGGTGCCGCCCCGACGGACGACGTCGAGCGCGCGATCGAAGGCCGGCACGGTGCCCACCGCCTCGATGACGACGTCGGCGCCGCGGCCGTCGGTCGACTCGTGGACGGCCGTCTCGGCGTTGCGCGCCGACACGTCGATCGGCACGGCGCCGATGCGCTCGGCGAGGTCGAGCCGCTCCGGCACGAGGTCGAGCGCGAGCACCTCTCGCGCGCCGGCGGCGATCGCCGCCTGGGCGCAGAAGAAGCCGATCGGGCCGGCGCCCACGACCGCGACGACGTCGTCGGCCGCGATGTCGGCGATCCCCGCGGCGTAGACGCCGGTCGTCAGACCGTCGCCGACGAACATCGCGCGCTCGTCGTCGACGTCGTCCGGCACGCGCAGGAGGTTCGTGTCGGCGTGCGGGACCCGCAGCCGCTGCGCCTGCGCCCCGCCCAGGCTGCCGCCGAAGAGCCCGTACCCGAAGAACCCGTAGTCGTCGCACAGCTGGGTCTGGCCGCGGACGCAGAACCAGCACGCACCGCACGCGACGTTGAAGGCGACGACCACCCGATCGCCCGGCGCGAACCGCTCGACGCCCGCCCCGACCGCCTCGACCGTCCCGACCGCCTCGTGGCCGATCGTGTCCCCCGGTTCCAGCGGAGCCTTGCCGTGATACAGGTGCAGGTCCGAGCCGCAGATCGAGGTCGTGTGCAC
>DATBLA010000091.1:0-15377 GCA_036555645.1 Actinomycetota bacterium | reverse complement strand
CGCGGCCTCGGCGAACAGCGTGCACGCGCCCCCCGACTGCATCGCCGCCGCCACGCCGGTCGAACGCAGGCGCCGGTGGTGCGACAGGAGCACCGCCGTCTCGAACAGCGCGACCGGATCCTCGACGAGGACCGCGCCGTGTCCGCGCAGCCAGCCGTCGCGCAGGGCGGCATCTCCGGCGAGCGCCCCCGTGTGCGCGACGATCGACCGGCGAACGGCGTCGCTGCGAGCCGCCGGCGCGCACACCACGACCGGCGTCCGTGCGGCGCGGAGCGCGTCGAGCCCGCGGCCGAGGCCGTCGGCGTCTCGCACCGTCTCGATGTAGGAGACGACGAGGTCGGTGTGCGGGTCCTCGGCCGCCCACGCGAACAGGTCGCCGAGGCCGAGCACCGCCTCGTTGCCCACCCCGAGGACGAGCCGAAGGCCGAACGCCCGATCCGACGCGAGCCGGGCCATCGCCCAGGCCACCGTCCCGCTCTGCGAGATCACGGTGACACGCCCGGCGACAGGCTCGGCCGGTGGCGTCGTCCCGTAGGGCGCCACCCGGTCGACGTAGTTGACGAATCCCTCGACGTTGGGCCCGAGCACCGGCATCCGGTGCGCCGCCGCAACCCGGCCCAGCTCGTCCTGGAGGGCGCTCCCGTCCGGTCCCGCCTCCGCGAACCCCGACGAGACCACCATCGCCGCACGCGCCCCGGCCGTGCCGCACTCGTCGACGGCCCGGACGGCCAGCGCCGCCGGCACGACGATCACCGCGAGGTCGATCCCCGGCGGTAGGTCACGGGCAGACGCTCGGCACGGCCGGCCCCACACGTGCTCGTACTTCGGGTTCACGGGAACGATGTCGCCGGCGAACCCGAGGTGCTCGAGCGACCGGAGGATCTCGGGCGCCCACGAGTCGGCCGACTCGGACGCCCCCACCACCGCGATCGACCTCGGCGCCAGCAGGGGGCGCAGGTCGAACCGCCTCACGCGTGACCCCGGTACCGCGCGTCGCGCCAGGCGATCGCGGCCTTCAGGCCCTCCTCCTGGGTGATGCGACGGAACTCGTCGCGCGCCGGCAGGTTCGCGGTCTCGATCATGACGTCGATCTCGGTGTTGGCGGCGATCGCCGAGCGGAAGCCGGCCACGTCCCATGCGCGGTTCACGGCGCGCTTCGTCGACTGCACGACGAACGGCTCGTTGCGGGCGATCTCCTCCGCGAGCGCGAGCGTGACGGCGTCGAGCTCAGCGCGAGGCACGACCCGATTCACGAGCCCGAGCCGGAACGCCTCGTCGGCGGGCACGCGATCCTCGCCGGTGAACAGCAGCTCCTTGGCCGCGCGGGCTCCGATGACCCATGGCAGGAACATCGAGACCACGCCCGAGCCGAACCGGACGTCGACGTAGCCGAAGTACGCGTCGTCGGAGGCGACGGCGAGGTCGCACGCCAGCATGAGGTCGGTGCCGCCCGCCAGGCAGTACGAATGCACGCTCGCGATGACCGGTTGCGGCTGGTCGAGGATGCGAAGCATCTGCTGGCTGGACGACGTCAGCTCGGCGTGCCACCTCGCCGAGTCGAGGACGCCGGCCTCCGCGTCCTCGTTCAGGTCGTAGCCGGCGCAGAAGGCCCGCCCGGCGCCGCGGAGCACGATCACGCGAACGTCGGTCGCGCCGGCCGCCTCGTCGAGCGCGTCCATGAGCGCTCGCATGAGGTCGCCGTTCAACGCGTTGAGGGAGCTCGGCCGGTTCAGCGTGAGCCGGCGCACCGGTCCGAGGTCCTCGCTCAGGAGGACGGGCCCGTCGTCCGAACGCTCGCCCATCGATTCCCCCCTCGCCCCGCCGGTCCGGCGATGATACACAGGCGGTTGAACGGCCCTTCAGTCGCGGCCGCGCCTCACCTCGAGCCCATGTGCTCGAGCACCTGTCGCGCCGCCCGGCGGCCGCTGAGGATGGCTCCCTCCATCGTGCCGGCATGGAGCCCGGCCGTGTGCTCGCCGGCGAACGCGATCGGCCCGTGCATGCGCTCGAACAGGTCGGCGCGCTCCACCGACCGCCGGTCCCACGCGGAGTACGCGCCGCGGGCGAACGGGTCGTCCGCCCACACCTTCATGAGCGCGGGGCCCGCGAGCCGAAGCTCCGGAGCGAGCGCCGCGATCCGGCGGATCCACGGATCGGGGTCTCCGCTCCCCGTCGCCAGGACGTCCTGCGCGAGCTCGCCGCCCGCGAACGAGGTGACGACGGACCGAACGGCGGAACGCCCGCGCCCCACCCAGAACCAGAACGACGCGTTCGCGCACTGGACCGAGAGCGGATCGGCCTCGCCCGCCAGCGGCACCGCGAGCTTGGACGCGACCCCCATCGGGAGCTCACCGAGCGCGGCCGACTGATCCGGCTCGAGCGGGGGGTCGAACGACAGCCCCGACGCGATCGGAGCCGGAAGGGCCACGACGGCGGCGGTCGCCCGAACCGGCCCGGTGCCGTCCACCCGGACGCCAGCATCGACGAGCGCGATCGCGCCGACCTCCTGACCGAGCCGAACGTCGGCGAGCCGGCCCGCCGCCTCGACCGCGATCATCTGGTTGCCTCCGGCGACGCGCCGGTAGGTCGCCGGCTCGGCCACGAGGCGCCCGGCATGCCATCCCGATCGCCACGCGACGCGCGACAGGTCGGTCGCGAACGTCCCCTGTAGCCGGGCCCGGACGACGGCCCGGGCGCCGTCGTCGCCCGGGACCGCGTCGAGGGCCTCGCCGAAGGACAACCCGTGTGCGTCCACCTGTCCCATGAAGGCGTCGGCGGCCTCGAGGAAGGCGTCGACCTCGGCGATCGAGACCGCGCCCTCGCCCCGCGGCTCGCGGCGCAGGTAGTCCACCCCCGACGCGACGAGGTCGAGCCCGAGCCGGGCCGCCAGATCCTCGACCGCCTCGTCCCCCGGCATGATCCACTCGCCCCCGAGCTCGGCCACGACGCCGTTGTCGAGACGGGGCGACCAGACCCGGCCGCCGACCCGGTCGCGGGCCTCGAGGACGACGACGGACGCGCCGGACTCGGCCAGGTCGAGCGCGGCCGCCAGGCCGGCGAACCCGGCCCCCACGACCACCACGTCGGCGTCCACCACCGAACCCACCCCCGCAGGTTGCACGCGGAACGAGCCCTGTGCTACTCACGAGGTCGTCGTACGCTCGGCGGTGGCGATCGACGACCTTCGGGAGGAGCAAGCATGATGCATCCGCGCGAGCGGCGGGCCGGCCTGTCCCGCCGGGACTTCCTCCGGACCTCGCTCGGAGCCGCCGCGATGCTCCCCGGCGCAGCGGCGATCCTGGCCGCCTGCGCGAGGCCCGGCGCATCCGAGGGCGCGGGGAACCGGGTCCTCGCCCGCCCCGACCAGCCGGTGACCCTGCCGACGTTCCGCGACCCGATCCCGACGAACACGCCGATGGAGTCGGGGACCCTGCGCGTCTACAACTGGAGCGACTACTTCTACAAGCGCGTGCTCCGCGAGTTCGAGGACCAGTACGGCGTGACGGTCGAATGGACGACGTTCGGCAACATGGAGGAGGGGATCCAGAAGCTCGTCTCCGGCCAGGTGCAGGCCGACGTGTTCTTCCCGACCACCGACTACATCGCGCGCCTCGTCGAGATCGAGCTGCTCCAGCCCCTCAACCACGACCTCATCCCGAACGTCCCCGCCAACTTCTGGACGTCGTTCTCGGATCCGGGCCCGTACTACGACGTGGGCTGGCAGTACACGGTCCCCTACGTGATCTTCACCACCGGGGTGGCCTACCGGCGCGACCGCGTCGACGACGCCGAGGCGGCCGCCGCCGGCTACAACCTGCTGTTCGACCCCCAGTACGACGGCGCCGTGAGCTACTACAACTCGTACCGGGATGCCCTGGGCATGATGCTGCTGCGCAACGGCGTCCTGGACCCGAACACGGGCGACGAGGCGGCGATCGAGGACGCGAAGAACGGGATCCTGCAACTCATCAACGAGAACGGGGCGCGGCTGACCGAGAACGGGGCGTACGACCGGCTGCCGCAGGGCGAGTTCACGGTCGCCCAGTCCTGGTCCGGCGACATCGTCGGCGGGCAGTACTACCTGCCGCAGGACGTCCCCGTGGACGTGCTCGGCTACTGGTACCCGTCGGATCGGCGCGGCCTCATCGGCAACGACGCGATCGCGATCCCGGCGAACGCGGAGAGCCCGCGCCTGGCTCACGAGTTCCTGAACTTCCTCGCCGACGAGCACTGGGGATACATCAACTTCCGCGACTACAACGGATACCAACCGCCGATGACCTCGATCAAGCCCGGGCGACTCATCGAGGAAGGGGTCGTGCCCGAGAGCCTCGGGCAGGCCGTCCTCGGCGAGCGAAACTTCACGCTGGGCTACATCCAGGGCGAGCTGTCGATCGAGGCCGACGACGTCTGGCTCGACGCCTGGCGAGAGATCCAGGCCGGTGGCTAGCGAGACCGTCGAGACGCCCAAGGAACCACCGCCCCGAGCCGCGGCGTCGGGGGGCCGCCGGGGCGCCTGGTATCCGAGGTGGTACTGGCCCTCGTTCACGATCCCGGGCCTCATCTGGCTCGTCGTCTTCTTCGTCCTGCCGTTCTACGTCGTCCTGTCGGTGGCGTTCGGGACGGTCGACCCGCTGTTCCGCCTGCCGATCCCCGTCTACCAGCCGTGGTGGTGGAGCTTCGACACGTTCACGGACACGGTCGGCCGCTTCTACGAGGGGAACCGGATCTACCTCGATCCGTTGCTCCGCACGCTCGTCTACGTGGCCGTCGCGAGCTTCATCTGCCTCGTGCTGGGATACGCGGTCGCCTACTACACCGCTCGCCACGCGGGGAAGTGGCGGGGACTCGTCCTCATCCTGCTCATCTCGCCCCTGTGGATCAGCTACCTCATGCGCGTCTACGCGTGGCAGAGCCTGTTGCAGCCGGACGGCTACATCAACGACGCGCTCGGCATCTTCGGGATCGCCCCGATCACGTGGCTGGCCGGCAACCCGGTGACGGTGATCCTCGGCCTCGTCTACGGCTACATCCCGTTCATGATCCTGCCGCTGTTCGGCTTCCTCGACCGGATCCCCCAGAGCGTGCTCGAGGCCGGGCGGGACCTCGGCGCGAGCCCGTACCGGACCTTCCGGCGGATCACGCTGCCGATGTCGAAACCGGGCATCCTCGCCGGGCTCGTCATCATGTCGCTCCCGATGTTCGGCGATTACTACACGAACGACCTCCTCGGCACCGAGCGCACCTCGATGTACGGGAACCTCGTCGACCTCGCGGTCGGGACGGCGGGGCAGGGGCCCGAGGCCGGCGCGCTCGTCCTGATCCTCATCGGGCTCGTGCTCGTGCCGATGCTCTACTACCTGCGCGCCACCCGGCGAGCCTCCGAGGGTGCGGCGTGAGCGAAGCCACCCTGAGCAGGCCTGCCGCCGTCCCGCAGACGTCGGCGTCCACGCGCTCGAGCTGGTTCGGGAACCCGTGGGGCAAACCACGGTTCCTCAAGGTCGTCACGTGGGGATACATCGTCTGGTCGCTGACCCCGGTCCTGATCGCGATCGCGTTCTCCTTCAACGCGGGGCGATCGCGCAGCACGTGGCAGGGGTTCTCGATGCGGTGGTGGTATCAGGACCCGTTCGACTCCCTGTGGACGAACCCGGCGCTGCGACAGGCGATGTTCCAGACGTTCCGGCTCTCGATCCTGACCGTGCTCGTCGCGGTCCCGCTCGGGACCGCGTTCGCGATCGGCATCGACCGCTGGCGGGGGCGTCCGGCCAACTCGTCGAACTTCCTCATGCTCTTCTCGTTCGTCATGCCCGAGATCATCCTCGGCGTCTCGCTCCTGCTCCTGTTCACGAGCCTGCTCGAGAACTTCGTCAACCTCGGGACGACGGCGCAGGTCCTCGGGCTCGTGACGTTCCAGCTCTCCTACCCGGTCATCATCGTTCGCGCGCGATTGCTCTCGATCGGCCCCGAGTTCGAGGAGGCCGCGATGGACCTGGGGGCGACACCGACCCAGGCGCTGCGCAAGGTCCTGCTCCCGATGCTCGGCCCGGCGATCCTGGCGAGCGTCGCGCTCGTGTTCGCCGACTCCGTCGACAACTTCGTGACCGTTCGGTACCTGTCGGCGCAGGCGCCGACCGAGCCGCTGTCGGTGAAGATCTATTCGGCCGCGCGTTCGTCGCCGACGCCGGCGGTGAACGCCGCCGCCACCGTGATGCTCATCGCCACGCTCTCGGCGATCGCGATCGCCTGGGTCTTCTACAAGCGAGTGAGCGGGAACCGCGGAGAGGACGCGGGCGCGTCGGTCACCTTCGGCGAGCTCTGAGCCCGCCGCAGCGGATCACACGGCTCAGTCGGCCGCTGCCTCCTGCATCGCGGGCTCGGCGGTCCTCGAGTCCGTGAGCACGCGGAGGGCGTCGGGGGGGAAGTGGACGGCCACCGGTTGCCCCTGCGTGTACGGGAGACCCTCGCCCTGGTTCTGCACCCAGGCCTGAAGCGTCTGCCCCGGGGCGAGATGGACGATCACCTGCATGATCGAGCCCACGTACACGACGCGCTCCACCATCCCCGGCACCCGGTTGGGACCCGTCGTGCCGGCGTCCTCCAGACGAACGCGCTCGGGCCGGATCACGACCTTCACCTCGCCGAGCGCGTCGGTGTCCCCCCGGTCGACGCTGAGCTCGAACTCCCCCAGCTGCACCCGGCCCTTCCCTCCGCCGTCGGCGCCGCGTGAGGTGGCGTCCATGAGGTTCGACACGCCGAGGAAGTCGGCGACGTAGCTCGTCGCGGGCTCCTCGTAGACGTCGGAGGGCGAGCCCACCTGCTCGACCCGGCCGTGGCTCATGACGGCCAACCGGTCGGACATCGTGAGGGCCTCCTCCTGATCGTGCGTCACGTAGATGAACGTGATCCCGACCTCTTCCTGGAGCGCCTTCAGCTCGATCTGGAGCGTCTTGCGGAGCTTCGCGTCCAGCGCCCCGAGCGGCTCGTCCAGGAGCAGGACGGCCGGGTTCAGCACGAGCGCCCGGGCGAGCGCCACCCGCTGCTGCTGGCCGCCGGACAGCTGGGAGGGCCGGCGCTTCCCCATCGCCTCGAGCTGCACGAGCGCGAGCGCGTCCGCGACCTTCTTCTTCGCCTCCTGCTTCGAGACGTCCTTGTAGCGGAGGCCGAACCCCACGTTCTCGGCGACGGTGAGATGCGGGAAGAGCGCGTAGTTCTGGAAGACCGTGTTCACGTTGCGCTTGTGGGGGGGCGTCTGCGCCATGTCGATGCCGTCGAGCAGGATCTGGCCCTCGTCGGGACGCTCGAATCCGGCGATCATGCGAAGGGTCGTCGTCTTGCCGCACCCGGAGGGGCCGAGCAGCGAGAAGAACTCGCCCGGCGGCATCGCGAGGTTGATGCCCGCGACCGCCGTGACGTCGGCGTATCGCTTCACGAGATCGACGAGGACGACCTCACCACCGGCCATGTCGCGGGAGCATACCCCGGCCCGGCGTGCACCCGCTCCGGTGCGTCAGGACAGGTTCAGGTAGACGGACTTGCGCTCGAGGAAGTCCTCGACGCCCTCCTTGCCGAGCTCGCGTCCGATCCCGGACTGCTTGTACCCGCCCCAGGGCATCTCCGTCGGGGCCGGCTGCGTGTCGTTGATCCACACGATGCCCGCGCGGAGCGCCTGCGCGGTCCGCATCGCCTTCTTCACGTCGCTCGTCCAGACCGCGGCCGCGAGCCCATACTCGTTGTCGTTCGACATCGCGACGACGTCCTCCACGCTCGAGAACGGGATCACCGACATGACCGGCCCGAAGATCTCCTCGCGGGCGATCGTCGCGTCGTTGTCGACGTCGGCGAACACGGTGGGCGGGACGAAGTAGCCGTTCGACAGGCGCGGATCCTCGGGCCGCGATCCCTGGCCGGCGAGCTTGGCCTCGGACTCGCCGACCTCGATGTAGCGCTCGACGCGGGTCTGCTGCTCCCGGCTCACGAGGGGACCCATCTCCGTCGACTCGTCGAGGCCGTCGCCCATGACGATCCGGCTCGCCCGGTCCACGAACGCGCTCACGGCGTCGTCGTAGAGGGGGCGCTCGACGAACACGCGCGTCCCGGCCGAGCAGATCTCACCCTGGTTCCAAAACACGCCGTTCGCCGACCCCTCCAGGGCCTCGTCCGGGTCGGCGTCGGCGAACACGATGTTCGGCGACTTCCCGCCGAGCTCGAGCGTCACGCGCTTCAGCGTGTCGGCGCCGCTGCGCATGATCGCCTTGCCGACCTCGCGCGAGCCGGTGAACGTCACCTTGTCGACCTTGGGGTTCGCCACGAGCGGGGCGCCGGCGGTCTCGCCGAACCCCGTCAGGACGTGGAACACGCCCGTGGGGAGCCCCGCCTCCTCGAGGATCTTCGGCAGCTCGAGGCACGTGAGCGGCGTCTGCTCCGGCGGCTTGAGGACGAACGTGCATCCGGCGGCGATCGCCGCCGCGAGCTTCTGCGAGGCCATCGAGAGCGGGTAGTTCCACGGCGTGATCCCGGCGGCGACGCCCATCGGCTCCTTCCACACCATGAACATCGCCTCGGACGAGGTGTGCTGGACGTCGCCCTCGATCTTCGTCGCCCACCCGCCGTAGTACTCGTACATGTAGGCGACCTCGGCGATGTCGTCGCGCGCGTCCCCGAGCGGCTTGCCCGAGTCCAGGGCCTCCAGCCTGGCCAGGCGCTCGTGCTCGCGACGGACGATCTCGGCCACGCGGAGCAGGATCCGCCCGCGCTCCCGCGCCGGCGTCCCGGGCCACCAGGCTCCCTCGTCGAACGTCCGGCGAGCGGCGTCGACCGCGCGCTCGACGTCCGCGGCCTTCGAGTGCGGCGCGGTGGCGATCACCTCACCCGTGGCGGGGTTGAACACGTCGAAGCGCTCGCCGTCCTGCGCGTCGAGCCAGGAGCCGTCGATGAAGTTCTGCAGCGCGTCGGCCACGGTCGCCTCCGATCAGCCGTCCGCGGCGATCCACTCGCCGTCGGTCCAGGTCGGCTCGGCCTCGAGCAGCTCCATGATCCGGCCGAAGTTCTCGTCGGTCGCCGGGTCGTGGACCATGGCCGAGTAGGAGGCCTGGTCCTCGTACATGACGGCCACGACGACGTCGCCACCCTCGTCGGCCTTCAGGAGGTACGCCCCCCGGTAGCCGTTCGCCGCGGCGCCGGACGGCGGCGCCGACAGCAACGTGACGAGCTCCTCGCGCCTGCCTTCCTTCGGCGTCATCCGACCGAGCGTGCCGTACACGGTGCCTCCTCGTTCGTCCCGGGACGGCGAGCATACGACGTCGCCGCCGGGCGCCGGTAGGCTCGCGAGCATGCCTGGCGACGGCGTTCGGAGCGTCGTGACGAGCGCCGCCGGGATCCGGCTGCACATGCGCGAGCGAGGAGGGACCGGGACCGGCTCCCGGCCGGAGGCCCTCCTGCTCCACGGCCTCGCCTCCTCGTGCCGGATCTGGGACCCGGTCGCCGACCGGCTGTCGAGGGCCGGGATGCGATCGGTGGCGCTCGATCAGCGCGGGCACGGACGCTCGGCCAAGCCGTCGTCGGGCTACGGGTTCGACCGCATCACCGCCGACGCCCTGGCGGTCATCCGCGCGGCGAAGCTTCGCGCGCCGATCGTCGTCGGCCACTCCTGGGGCGCGAACGTCGCCCTCGAGCTCGCCGTCCGACACCGCTCCGCGGTCCGCGGCGCCGTGCTCGTTGACGGGGGGTTCCTCGCGCTCCGCGACCGGTTCGACTGGCCGGCGGCCCGGCAGGCGCTGGCCCCTCCGCAGCTCGCCGGGATGTCCCTGGACGCGTTCCTCGCCGGTGCCCGAACGCACCTCGGGTCCTCGCTCGAGATCACCCCGGAGATCATCGAGGTGCTCCGCTCGCTCGTCCGGGTGGACCGATCGGGCCGGATCCGACCGCGGCTGTCCCGGGCCAACCACCTGCGGATCCTGCATGCCCTGTGGGAGCAGGACACGATCGGCCTGCTCGAGCGGCTCCGCGTCCCCACGCTCGTGCTCGCCGTGCGGTCACCGGCCGGGGTCCCGGACTCGGCCGGGTTCATGCGCCACAAGCGCCTGGCCGCGGCACGGGTCCGGTCGATCGGCCCGCCGGTGAACTTCGCGTGGATCGACGGGATCCACGACGTCCCGCTCCAGCGCCCCCGAGCGGTGGCGGGCCGGATCCTGCGGTTCGCGGACGCCACGGACGCACGTTCGCCCCGACGCTCGTAGCATGGGAGGCGTGATCGTGTTCCTCCTCGTGCTGCTCCTCATCGCCGCCATGACGGGCGTCCTGGGGGCCGTCCTCCAGGTCACGCTCGTCATCGTGCTGTCGCTCGTCCTGTCGGTCGTCGTGCTCGCGTGGATCGGCACGTGGTACGCGAAGCGACGGATGCGCTCGTACCAGCACGAGTTCGCCGCCCGGATGGACGAGGCGCGACGCCGTCGCGAGGCGTACGACGTGCGTTCGGATCGCCCGGCGCCCCCCGCGGGCGCGCTCGGCGACGGCCGCCCGTCTCGGTGACGAGCGAGCGCGCGCGAGCGGTGCTCGCGGCCCTCGAGGCCATGGCCGACCCGGCTCGACTGGACGGCATGCGCCGGTACGGCATCGCGACCGATCGCGCCATCGGCGTCGGCGTGACCGACCTTCGCCGGTTCGCCCGCTCGATCGGCCGTGATCACCGGCTCGCCGGAGAGCTGTGGCGGTCCGGGGTCCACGAGGCCCGCATGCTCGCGACGATCGTGGACGAGCCGGCACTCGTGACCCCCGCCCAGATGGATGCGTGGGTCCGGGCGTTCGACTCGTGGGACCTGTGCGACGGCGCGTGCGGCAACCTGTTCGACCGCACGCCGTACTGGTTCGACAAGGCCGTCGAGTGGAGCGCGCACGAGCCCGAGTTCGAACGACGGGCGGGGTTCGCGCTCATGGCGTGGTCGGCCGTGCACCGGACCGACCAGCCGGATCGGCGGTTCGAGCGGTTCTTCCCGCTCATCCGCCGCCGGGCGACCGACGACCGGAACTACGTGAAGAAGGCGGTCTCCTGGGCGCTGCGGCAGATCGGCAAGCGGGGTCCCGAGCTGAACGCCCAGGCCATCCGAACCGCCCGGCGGATCGCGACGATCGACGACCCGGCGGCCCGCTGGATCGCCCGCGACGCCCTTCGCGAGCTCGAGAGCCCGAAGGTGCAGGAGCGCGTTCGCGGGCGTGCCGCGAGGGTGGGCGCGAGCTAGAGCTCGAGCAGGGCCGGCGCCAGCTCGCCGAGCTGGCGGAGGTAGGGCTCCTCGTCCTCCTCGCCCACGACCTGCACGCACACGTGGTCGGCGCCGGCATCCAGGTGCTGCCGGACGCGCACCGCGATGCGATCGACGTCGCCCCACGCGACCACGGCGTCGACGAGCGCGTCGCTACCCTGGCCGGCGATGTCGCCGTCGGTCCAGCCCATGCGCTTCAGGTTCCGCGCGTAGTTCTCGGTGCCGAGGTACCGCGTCGCGAAGCGTCGCGCGCTCGCCCGCGCGCTCGCTGGGTCGGTCTCGAGCACGACGGTCTGCTCGACGGCGAGCACGGGCCCGGGTCCGAGCCGCTGGCGCGCGAAGGCGGTGTGCTCGACCGGGACGAAGTAGGGATGGGCACCGAGCGCGCGTTCGGCGGCCAGGCCGAGCATCTTCGGGCCGAGCGCGGCGAGCACCATCCGCGGGAGGGCGTCCGACTCGGGCGCGGACGAGGGCGCCCGGTCCATCGCGTCCAGATACGCCCGCATCGCCGACAGCGGCCTCGTGTACGCGCCCCCACGTCTGGCCACCGACGGCGCGTGGCTCACCCCGATGCCGAGGAGGAAGCGATCGGGGTAGGCATCGGTGAGCATCCGCCACCCGTTCGCCATCGCGACCGGGTCGCGGGCCCAGATGTTCGCGATCCCGCTCGCCACGACCGCCCGTTCGGTGTGCGCGAGCACCCAGCTCGCGTGGCTGAAGACCTCGCGACTGTCGACCGACTCCGGGAACCAGATCGCCGGGAACCCCATCCCCTCGATCGCCGAGACGGCCTCGGCCTCCGAGGATGCCGGCAGCGTCTCGAGCGCGAAGCTCCACGCGCCGACGCGGCCGAGTGCGGTTCGAAGCGCGTCGCGTTCGCTCCGGAGCTCGAGCTCGAAGGCGTCCTCCATCGCGCCCGGACCCTATCAACGAGCGGAGGGGCCCCGCTCGGGAGCCCCTCCGTCGTTCGAACTGCGTGTGCGGTCAGCGGTCGTCGCTCGCCCGGCCGACCTCCGCGCCGACCCGGCTATCGCCAACCAGCTCCTCCTCCGGGATGATCACGTCCTCCTCGCGAGTCGGCTCGTGGCCCTCGACGTTCAGCTGCGGCAACCACTCCAGCCACTTCGGCAGGTACCAGTTCCAGTCGCCGAGCAACCGCATCCCCGATGGCACGAGCAGCGTCCGCACGATCGTGGCGTCCAGCAGGACGGCGACGGCCAGGCCGAAGCCCATCTGCTGGAGCGGCCCGAGCCGTCCGGAGGCGAACCCGGTGAACACGACGACCATGATGATCGCGGCCCCCGTGATGATCCCCGCGGTCGTCCGGAGCCCGTACGCCACGGCCTCGGTGTTGTCGTGCGTCTTGTCGTACTCCTCGCGGATCCGCGTCAGGAGGAAGACGTGGTAGTCCATCGACAACCCGAACAGGATCGAGAACAGGAACAGCGGCAACCAGGCCTCGATCGCCTCGCTCTGGTGGAAGTTGAACCCGATCGCGTTGAAGAACTCGATCCCCACGCCCTTCTGGAAGACGAGCGTGACCGCACCGTAGGCGGCGCCCACCGAGAGCAGGTTCATGAGGATGGCCTTGATCGGCAGGACGAGCGAGCGGAAGACCACCAGCAGCAGCAGGAACGACAGCCCCAGCACGAACGCGAGCACGATCCACTGATAGGAGTCGGCCACACCGAGGAAGTCGTAGAAGAACGCGGTGTTGCCGCCGACGAAGACCTCGACGTCCGCGACGTCGCCGAACGCCGCCGGCACCGCGTCGGCACGCAGCTGCTCGATCGTCGAGAAGGCCGCGTCGTTCTGGGTCTGTCCCTGCAGGAACGTGGAGATCCGGATCGCCGAGCCGTCCTCGGCCGGGATCACCTGCATCTGCGGCGACAGCGTCGGGATCTCGGCGACCTCCTCCTGGAGCGTGACGATGGCCGCCTGGGCCGAGTCGCTCCCCACGTCGCCCACGACGATGATCTCGACGGGGTCCGCCAGACCGCCGGCGAACTCACGCTCGAGCGTCAGGAACGCCGCCTTCGCCGGGACGTCCGGGAGCTGGTCGATGTCGGTCGAGCTGCCCTTGTTCAGCTGGAAGTAGAACGAGGCGAGGCCACCCATGATGGCCACGCTCACGATGAGGTAGGCCCACGGCCTGGCCATCACGCTCCGCGTCAACCGATCCCAGACGCCGCCGGGAACGTCGTGCGGGGTGTCGAGCCGGGCGCGCTTGGACAGGCGGGGCCAGTTGATCCGATCCCCGAGCTTGGCGAGGATCGCCGGCAGGAGCGTCATCGACGAGACGATCGAAACGAGCGTCACGAAGATCGCGCCCGCCGCCAGCGCGCGGAAGATCGTCGTGGGGATGATGAACATCCCGAGGAGCGCGAGGACGACGGTCATCCCACTGAAGAAGACGGCGCGGTTCGCCGTCGCGCCCGCCGCCCCGATGGCATCGAGCTTCTCGTAGCCCTTCTTCCGCTCCTCGCGGAACCGCGACACGATGAACAGCGAGTAGTCGATGCCGACCGCCAGACCGATCATCGAGATGATGTTCGTGACGAACAGGTTGAACTCGACGAGCTGCCCGATCAGCGCGGTGATCCCCAGCGCGATCACGATCGAGACGATCGCGATGCCGATCGGGACGAGCGCGGCCACGATGGCGCCGAAGACGACCACGAGGACGATCAGGGCCACCATGATCCCGATCGACTCGCCCTTGCGGGCGTCCTCCTCCGCGATCCTGGTGAAGTCGGCGTTCAGCGTCGCCTGTCCGGCGAGCTGCGTCGTGAAGCCCTCGGCGTCGTTCTCGTCGAGCACCTCACGCAGCCGCTCGACCGTGGCGTCGTCGATCTCCGCGACCGGGACGGCGATCAGCGTGTAGGTCCCGTCCGCCGAGACCATCCCGGCGGCCTGCTCGGGCGCGGCCTCCTGGAGGTCATAGGTGGTCGTCGGAGGCGCCGCCAGGAACTCGGTCTCGGCGGCGAGCGCCGCTTGCACCTGCTGGACGTACGCCTGGAACTCGGGGTCGTCGACATTGAGCGTGTCCGAGTGCACGATCACGTACTCGGTGCTCTCCCCGGCCTCGCTGGCCGTGAACGTGTCGTCGATCACCTCTTGCGCCTTGACCGACTCGGGGCGGTTCGTGAACGAGATGTCGTTGTTCAGCACGCCCCCGAGCAACGTTCCCGTGAGCGCACCCATCGCGAGGAAGAGCACCACCCAGATGCCGATCACTCGCCACGGGTGGCGGCTCGATGCGCGGGCCAGCGATTCCGGATTCAGTCGCATGCTCTTCCCCCTCAGGGTCCAGGCCACGTATACTTACGCCATATGCTTACACTGTACGGAGTATAGGCGTACGATGTAAGGTGTCAACCTCGAAGGCTCGGGACGACTTCCCGATCCGGAGACAATTTCCCGAACCCAGATGGACGCCGGATGAACGCGAAGACGACGGCCAAGACCGGACCGCATCCCCACCGTACACCGCTATCCCGCGACCGCATCGTGGACGCGGCGCTGCGGGTCATGGACGACGAGGGCCTCGAGGCCGTGTCGATGCGCCGGATCGGGCGCGAGCTCGGCGTCGAGGCGATGTCGCTCTACAACCACGTCGAGGACAAGGAGGACATCCTCGACGGCATCTGCGAGCGGGTCATGAGCTCGTTCGAGTACCCCGAGCCCGGCCACGACTGGGAGGAGACGGTCCGCCGGGGCGCCAGGTCCTGGCGAACGCTGCTGAAGAACCACCCGGATGTCATGCGGCTCCTCGCCGAGGAGCGCGGGCCCGTGCGCTCGATCGACGCGCTCCGACCCATGGAGTTCGCGCTGCGACTGTTCCGCGAGGTCGGCCTGTCCGACCGCGACGCGGCGCAGACCTTTCACGCGTTCGGCGGGTACATCCAGGGGTTCGTGATCATGGAGATGGGCTCGATCGCCGGAGGCACGACGGCGAGCCACCTCCAGGCGCACAAGGAGGTCACCGCCGAGCTGCCCGAGGAGTTCGAGGCGCTTCGCGCGGTCGATCGGTACTTCGCCGAGTGCAGCCCCGACGAGCAGTTCGAGTTCGGTCTCGACCTGCTGATCCGGGGCGTCCTCGAGCGCGTTCGCGCCTGA
>DATBLA010000090.1:0-9414 GCA_036555645.1 Actinomycetota bacterium | reverse complement strand
TTCGGCGCCGAGGACCTGCGCGGGTGCGGCGAGACCGAGGACGTGTTCCACAGCTTCCGGTTCTGACCACCCTGGTTCTGAGCGGCCCGGGCGGCTCAGTCCACCGTCAGCTTCGACGCGATCTCCTCCGGCTTGCCCTCGGCCTCGATCACGCCGTCCCGGAAGAGCACCACGCGGTTGCTGTACCGCAGCGCCTCCGGGTTGTGCGTCGCGGCCAGGACGGCCCCGCCCCGGCGGATGACCTCCCACAGCGCCTCGAGGATGAGATCCGCGTTCTCCGTGTCGACCTCGGCGATCGGCTCGTCGGCCAAGACGACCTCGGGCTCGGGGATGAGCGCGCGCGCGACGGCGACCCGCTGCTGCTGACCGGCCGACAGCTCGAACGTCCGGTTGTGCATGCGATCGCTGAGCCCCAGGCGGCTCAGCCACATCTCGGCGCGGGAGCGGGCGTCGTCCAGGTCGGCGCCGCCCACGCGCAGCGGCAGCTCGACGTTCTCGATCGCCGAGAGCGTCGGCAGCAGTCCGAAGCTCTGGAAGACGATCCCCATGCCGGTTCGCCGCAGCGTGATCTGCTCGTCGAAGGACAGCGAGCGGATCGGCCGGCCCTTCCATCGAACCTCGCCCTCGTCGGGCGCATCCAGGCCCGAGAGGACCCCGATGAACGTCGTCTTGCCCGAGCCCGAGGGCCCCATGAGCGCCACGAAGTCCTTCGGGGCCACCGACAGCGACGCGCCCCGGACGGCCTGCACGCCGTTCGCGCCCCGATACGTGCGAACGATCGCGGTCCCGCTGAGGAGCGGCGTGTCCGGCTCCGCGGGCCGCTCGGTCCACCGCCGGCCCTGGTCACTCACGGACGAGCCCCCCTTCGCCGCGACGGCGGATCCGAACCTCGCCGTCTCGCACCTCGACCTCGAGGTCGACGCCGGCGAGCGCGTCGACCGCTTCGTCGGGGAGCGCCGCCTTGCCGTCCGTGGCGAGCGGCGCCATCGGCCGGCCCTCGACGAGCAGCTGGCCGTCGCGCAGCCGCAGGCTCCGGCCGGCCTGCTTGGCCGCCAGCAGGTCGTGGGTCACCATCACGACGGTGACGTTGAACTCCCGGTTCACCGCCCGGAACGCGTCCAGGACGAGGGCGGCGGACTCGGAGTCGAGCTCGGCGGTCGGCTCGTCCGCGAGCAGGATCTTCGGGACGTTCGCGAGCGCGACCGCGACGGCCACGCGTTGCTGCTCGCCCCCGGAGAGCTGACCCGGCTTGTGCTTGGCCCGGTGCGCGAGCCCCACGACCTCCAGCAGCTCCATCGGGGTCCGCGCGGCGGCGGGGACCTTCATCCCGCGCGCGGTCGCCGGGAGCTTCACGTTCTCGAGAACGTTCAGGTACGGGACGAGGTTGCGCGCCGTCCCCTGCCACACGAAGCCGACCCGGTCGCGCCGGTAGGCGGTGAGGGTGTCCTCGTCCGCGCGACCGAGATCGATGCCCTCGACCTCGACGCGACCGGCGGTGGAGCGGTCCAGCCCGCCGATGAGGTTGAGGATCGTGGACTTGCCCGAGCCGCTGGGTCCGACGACGGCGAGGAACTGCCCGGCCCCGATGTCGAAGTCCACGCCGGCGAGCGCCACCACGCCGGTGTCCGCGATCCGGTAGATCTTGAAGACGTGCCGGAACCGCACGAGCGCCTCGTGGAACGTGCCGGCGGTCTCCCCCCGGGCGTCCACCTCGGTGAACCGGGGGTTCGACTTCGGGTGGCCGCTCACTCGGCCTCACCTCGCAGCACCGACGTCACCGACGTTCGCAGGAGCGCGCGCAGGGCCGCGAGCAGGCCGATCGCCGTCGCGGCCACGATCGCCGACAGCGCGATGCCGAGCGAGACGTAGTCGACGACCAGGACCGGGGCCGGGAACGCCGCGCCGAGGCTCCTGCCCACGTACGGCATGAGCAGCCGCAGGATGCCGAAGCCGATGAACGCGCCGGCGGCGATCGCGAACACGATCATGAGGCCCTGCTCCAGGAGCAGGACGCGCGTGACCTGGTTCGGGACCGTCCCCATCGCGCGAAGGGACGCGAACTCGAACTCGCGACGGCGCTGCGCGAAGTACAGTCCGACCCCCACGCCGAGGATCACGAGCCCCAGCCCGCCGACCGCCGAGGCGAAGTTCATCCCGACGGCAAGCGACTGCGGCAGCTGCGCGAGGGCCGCGATGATCGGCTCGGCCGACTCGGTGGGACCCGGGATGAGCCCGATGTCCTCGAGTGCCGGGCGCGGGTCCCCGCCGGTGGCCCACACCTCGTTCAACGCCAGGCCGGCCTCCGGGATGCGCGCCGCCGCCCCGACGAGCGCGGGGGACGAGACCACCATGAAGTCGCCCGGGACCGACGGGAAGGCCACGGCCACCGCGGCGCGGCGGAAGTCCAGGCTCTGCCCGCCGAGCGTCGCGACGAAGTTCGCGCCCTGCGAGGTGGCGACGCCCGGCGAGACGAGCGCCGGAAGCGGCGGCAGCGGCGGGGCGATGCCGCCGACGACGTGCCCGACACCCGGCTCGATGAGCACCGAGACGCCGTCGGGGGTCGGCTCGAGCGTGCCGCCTCCGCCCCGCCAGCGGATCGGGACCCAGTTCGACACGTCGAGCGGCTCGCCGCCGACCGCCACCTCGGCGAGCTCGAGCGGGATCGAGCCGGTGGCGACCCCGACCCCGTCCTCGCGGACGGTGATCGACAGGACCTGCTCGGCGTCCTCGAGCTCGGCCTCGTACGGGTGCGTGCCGTCCTGCAACAGGCCCGCCGTCGCCGTCCGGACCTCGGCCTCGGGCGTCTGGTAGGTGACGAGCAGCTCGAGGTCGCGGGGAGCCTGCGCGGTTACCGTCGCGGTGAACTCGGCGCCGGACACCGGGACCCCCAGGTCGGGCACGGTGATCATCGAGAGCCACTCCTGCAGCGCGGTGTCCGAGTAGTCCTCGCGCCACCAGCCGCTCTCGGCGTAGCGCTCGGGATCCACGGCGATGAGGGCCGGGGGCAGGGGGAACGTCCCCTCCAGATCGAAGATCGGCTGGCTCCGGAGCACGGCGACCGAGCCCGGCGGCAGCGATCGGATCGTCGACAGGGGCTGGTCGGGGACCGCGACCTGGACGTTCCAGTCGGCGCCGACCTGCTGGTGCGCGCTGTCCTCGTGGTTGCGGAGCACGATCGCCCGGTAGGAGGTGGACACGATGACGAGCCCGACCGAGAGCACGAGGAGCAGCGAGGTCGCGAAGCTCGTCCCGGGCGAGCGTCCCAGCCGCCGGGCCGCCAGGTAGGCGGGCAGGCGACGCGTGCGAGCGACGGGCCGGTCCAGCGCGCGGAGCGTCCACAGCAGCAGTCGGAGCGCCAGGAAGGACAGGGCGAAGATGAGCAGCGTCGGCGTGAGCAGGACGAGCGGATCGAGCTGGTCTCGCGCCGACGTCGATTGCACCGCCGTGCCCCGGAGCTCGATGAACGTGAAGATGGCGACCGGCACGACGAACAGCTCGACCGGGACGCGCGCCAGCAGGGGCTTGCCCTCGCGCGAGAGCAGCCGTCGCTCGTCCAGGATCGTCCGCCGCACGTGCGGCAGGGACAGCAGGAGCAGCGTGACGGCGCCCAGCACGGCGCCGATCGCCCCGAGCACGAGCGCGAGTGGCGAGATCCGGATCGGGAACAGCACGCCCGGCAACGACGGGCCGTTCGCGTGCGAGGCGAGCAGGGCCAGGCCCATCCCGATGAGCAGACCGACCGGGTAGGCGGCGATCGCCGAGAACGCGGCCTGCACCCCCTGGGCGGCGATGAGCTTCCCGCCCGAGAACCCCCGGCTGCGCAGCACGGCGAGCTCGAACGACTGGCGGGTCAGGACGAGCGAGCCGACCCCGGCCAGGATCGCCAGCCCGACCGCGCCGATCTGGAACACGACGAGGAAGATCGGCACGCGCAGGTCGGCCACGCGCTGCTGGACGAGCGTGATGAGCGTGTCCAGACCGGTTCCGACCTGGAGCTGGGCGAACTCGGGCTCGGCCGACAGCGACTCCTCGATCGACGCGATCTGTGCGGGGATCCGCTGGGCCTGCTCGAAGGGCACCCCGACGAGGTCGAGGTACACGTCCCACACGTACTCGCTCGTCACGCCGAGGTCCGGCATCACCGCGAGGTACCCCTCGCGATCCATGAGCGCGGGCGGCAGGTCGGAGGACTCGGGCGGTGGGAACGGGGTCTGCTCCCCGTACCAGAACGGGTCCTCCGCGTCGGGACGGTCGTAGCGCCCGACGACCGTCAGCTCCGCCTCCTGTCCGGTGGGACCGACGACGCCGACGGTGTCCCCCACGGCGACCCCGAGCTCGCGGGCGATGCCGTCGGGGAGCGCGACCTGGCCGGGCCCGGACGGCGGCTCTCCCCGGAACGGCAGGTGATCCGTGGCGCCGTCGCGGAACAGCATCGCGAGCGAGAGCTGTTGGTCGGCTCCCTCGGCGACCAGTCGGACCGTCCCGCGCCCCTGGGGCACGATCCGCCCGACCGGCAGGACCGATACCTCCTCTCGCAGCTTGGCGTCGGCGCTCGCGTAGTCGTAGTCCGGATCGCCGTACGTGAGGAAGCGCACGTTCCCCACCGTGACCGGCGCCGTGGTGAAGGCGGACGACAGGATGGCCTCACGAGCGGCGTCCGCGTAGATCGGCCCGGCCACGAGCACGCCGATCGTGAAGCCGAGCGTGACGACGATCGCCAACCCCAGCAGTCGCTGGGCGAAGAACCGCTTCAGAAGGAAGAGCAGGGTCGCCATCACACACGAACGCCGCCCGTGGTTTGGCGGCGCACACCCGATGATACGCTGGGCCGACGCGCCGGAGACTGGCACGCGACGCGCCCGAACCGACCCCCGAGGAGCGATCCATGGACCGTCCCGAGATCATCCTGGCCCCGGGCCCGACGCCCATCCCGCCCGAGGTGCTGCTCGCCCAGGGCAGCCCGCTCCTCTACCACCGCGGCCCCGGATTCGGCGCCCTGATGCGGGACGTGACCTCGCGCCTGCGGGAGCTGTACCGGACGGAGCGCGCGGACGTGCTGCTGATGACGTCCTCGGGCACCGGCGGGCTCGAGTCGGCGGTGCAGAACGTCCTGTCGCCCGGTGACGAGGTCCTCGTGCCGCTCGCCGGCTACTTCTCGGAACGATGGGTCAAGCTCGCGAAGGCCTACGGGCTCGAGGTGCGCACGCTCGAGTACGACTGGGGGCGCAAGGTGGACCCCGACGAGGTCGCGGCCGAGCTCCGTGAGCGTCCGGTCAAGGCGGTGCTGCTCACGCACTCCGAGACATCGACCGGGGTCATCCAGCCGATCGAGCACCTCGCCCGGGTCGCGAACGAGGCCGGGGCGCTCGTCATCGTGGACGTCGTCTCCAGCCTGGGAGCGGTGCCGTTCGAGTTCGACGCCTGGGGGATCGACGTCGCGGTCGGCGGCTCCCAGAAGGCGCTCTCCGCCTCGCCGGGGCTCGCCTTCGTCGCGATCTCCGAGCGCGCGTGGGAGGCGCACGAGACCGCGTCGATGTCGCGCTTCTACTTCGACTGGACGATCTACAAGGAGTTCGCCGAGCGACCGGATCCCGAGAACCCGTGGACGCCCGCGATCAGCGTGATGCAGGGCCTGCACGCGGCGCTCGAGCTCTACTTCCAGGACGGCGTCGAGGTGGCCCATGCGCGGCACCGGATGCTGTCGCGGGCGGTGAAGGACGGCGTCCAGGCCCTCGGGCTCGACCTGTTCGGACAGGGGCTCGAGGACAACTGGACCGTCACGGCGATCCGGGCTCCCGAGGGGATCGACGCCGATCTCATCAGCGACCGGATCCGCTCGGACTTCGGGTGCATCCTCGCGCCGGGCCAGGGACCCCTGAAGGGCAAGGTCTTCCGGATCGGGCACTTCGGCTACTTCAGTGAGCTGGACATCCTGCGTGGTCTCGCCGCGCTGGAGATGACGCTCGAGCGCCTCGGCCATCCCGTCAAGCGCGGGGCGGCCGTGGCGGCGGCCGAGGGCGTGTTCCAGGACGCCTTCGAGGCGTGAGGCCTCGGGCCTGAGGTTCGGGAACGGCACATGAAGGTCCTCGTCACCGAGAAGCTCTCCGCGGCCGGGCTCGAGCTCCTGCGCCGCGACTTCGAGGTCGACGTGCGGCCTGACCTCGCCGCATCCGGGCTCGCGGAGGCGATCGCGCCGTACGAGGGGCTCGTCGTGCGCTCGCAGACCCAGGTCACGGCGGAGGTCATCGGATCCGCGGACAACCTGCGGGTGATCGCGCGCGCGGGGATCGGGCTGGACAACGTGGACGTCGACGCCGCCACGCGCCGCGGCGTCATGGTCGTGAACGCGCCGCAGTCGAACATCGTCTCCGCCGCCGAGCACACGGTGGCGCTGCTCCTGGCCCAGGCCCGCAACATCCCGCAGGCCTCCGAGGAGCTGAAGCGGGGGCGCTGGGAGCGTTCGCGCTGGGAGGGGATCGAGCTCCAGGGCAAGACGCTCGGCGTCGTCGGGCTCGGTCGGGTCGGGGCGCTCGTCGCCCAGCGGGCCGCAGCATTCGGGATGCGGGTGATCGCGTTCGACCCGTACGTGCCGCGCGAGCGCGCCAAGGAGATGGGCGTCGAGCTCATGCCCACGCTCGAGGCGCTGCTCGTCCAGTCCGACATCCTCACGATCCACCTGCCGAGGACACCCGAGACCGAGGGATTGATCGGGGAGCGCGAGCTCGCCCTCGTCAAGGAGGGCGCCCGGATCGTGAACACGTCACGGGGTGGCATCGTCGACGAGGGCGCGCTCGTGAAGGCGCTCGAGGACGGCCGGGTGGCCGGCGCGGCGCTCGACGTGTTCGAGCACGAGCCGCCGACCGACTCGCCGCTGTTCGCGTTCGACCAGGTCGTAGCGACGCCGCACCTCGGGGCCTCGACGACCGAGGCCCAGGACAAGGCGGGCGTCTCGGTCGCCGAGATGGTCAGGCTCGCCCTCAAGGGCGAGTACGTCCCGTACGCCGTGAACGTCTCGGCGGCGGCCGAGGTCTCCGAGACCGTTCGACCGTTCCTGCCGCTGGCCGAGCGCCTGGGCGCCCTGCTCACCGGTCTGGCGGACGGCGCCGTGCGGGAGATCGACTGCCAGTACCTGGGGCGGATCGGCGAGGCCGACACGCGCGTGCTGACGCTCGCCGTCGTGAAGGGAGTCCTGCGCGGTGTCGTGCACGAACCCGTGTCGTTCGTGAACGCGCCGATCATCGCGCGCGAACGCGGGATCGCGATCCGCGAGATGCGTTCGTCCGTCTCCAGCGACTACGTGAACCTCGTCGCGGTGCGCGCCGAGACCGACGCAGGCGAGGTCTCCGTCGCGGGGACGCTGGTCGGCAAGCGCAACGACCAGCGCGTCATGCAGGTCAACGGGTACGACATCGAGATGGCGCCGGCCACGAACATGCTGTTCTTCGAGTACGAGGATCGCCCCGGCGTGATCGGGAAGGTGGGGACGATCCTCGGTGCTCACGACGTCAACATCGCCACGATGGACGTCGGCCGAGCCTCGCGCGGCGGAACCGCCTTGATGGGCCTCACCCTCGACACGCCCGCCGAGCAGGGCGTGATCGACGAGATCACCTCGGCGATCGGCGGCCGTGCCGCGCGCTCGATCGTCCTGCCCTCGTGACGGACCGGCCCCGACGCGTGTGATCTTCGTCACAGAACGCTTCCCTCGCGGGGCTCTCGCTGCTAGACTCGCGCGGTCATGAGGCGACTCCAGGTGTCGTTCGGGAGCAGGAAGACGGGGGATCTCCCCGTCATCGCGACCGCTTAGCGGTCGCGAGCCCCGCCTCTCCGGCGGGATCCCGAAGCACCGTCCCTCGATCCACCGGCACCGAAGGAGTCGTCCGATGCGCACCTCAACCGCCCCACGCACGGCCGTACGACGGCTCGCCGCCGCGCGCTTGATCTCGGTCACGGGCGGAGCGGCCGCCTTCGCCGCGCTGAACTACACGATCTACGACCAGACGCGCTCGGCGACCTGGCTCTCCGCGTCGCTGTTGCTCACGTTCGGCATCAGCGGCCTGTTCGCGCCGCTCGGCGGCGTGCTCGGCGACCGATTCGACCGGCGGCGGGTCATGGTGGCTTCGGATCTGGCCGGCGCCGCGTGCTTCGGCGCGATGGCGCTCAGCCAGGACCCCGTGTGGCTCATCGCCGTCGGGTTCGCGGCCGCCGTCGTCGAGACGCCGTTCTGGTCGGCCTCGGCCGCGGCGATCCCGAACCTCGTCGGCGAGGACGACCTCGCCTGGGCGAACGGCCTGGTGCAGGTCGGCGCGAACGCCGGCATCATGCTGGGTCCCGCGGTCGGCGGCGTGCTGCTCGCAGTGATGGGAGCGGACCTCGTGTTCGCCGCGAACGCGCTGTCGTTCGTGCTGTCGGCCGTGCTCGTGATGACGATCCGAGGCCGGTTCTCGGTGGACCGGCGCGAGGGCGAGGACGAGCACCGCGGGCTGCGAGCCGGGTTCGTGTTCATCGCGCGCGATCGCGTCCTGCGCATCCTGGTCCTCGGCTGGTTCGTCTTCGTCCTGGGCCTGGGAATGGTGATGGTCGCCGACGTCCCGCTCGCCGAGTCCTTCGGGACGGGGTCGACCGGCTACGGCCTCATCATCGGCGCGTTCGGAGCGGGCTCGATCGTCGGGTCGCTCGCCGGGCGCCGGCTCACCGAGCGGACCGAGGCGACCGCGTTGTTCGGCGGCGCCGCCGTGATCGGCGTGACGACTGCCGGCGTGGCGCTGTCGCCGTGGTGGGTGCCGGTGCTCGTCCTCGTCTTCGTGGGAGGTGCGGCCGACGGTCTGACGATGGTCGCCGACCGCAACATCCAGCAGCGAAGGACCCCGGACGCGGTGCGCAGCCGCGTGGTCTCGGCATCCGAGGCGGTCATCACGCTCGCCCTGGCGGCCGGGTTCGTGCTCGGCGGGCCGGCGCTTCGCGCGCTGGGCCCCAAGGGCGTGTACGCGGTGGGCGGCCTGCTCGGGATGGTGGGCGCCGCGGTGCTCGTGCCGCTGGTGCGCGAGGCCAGGCGGAGGCCGGTGAGCGAAGCGTCGGCGCGGGACGGCGACGAGACCGAGTCCCAGCGCGAGCTGGTCGGAGCGGGTTGATCATGGTCCGGGGGGCGGCAGCGTCGACGACAGCTCCCCGGACCGCCGTCCGGCGGCTCGCGCTCGGCCGCTTCATCTCCCATGCGGGGAGCCTTGCGGCGAACACCGCGCTCGCGTTCTCGATGTACGAGCGCACGGATTCGGCGGGCTGGATCGCGGCGACGTTCGCCGCGACGTGGGGGATCGAGGGGCTGCTGAGCCCGATCGCCGGGGCGATCGGCGACCGGTTCGATCGCCGGCGCGTGATGATCGTCTCCGAGATCGCCGAGATGGCCTGCTGGAT
>DATBLA010000089.1:0-25371 GCA_036555645.1 Actinomycetota bacterium | reverse complement strand
CTCGCCGTCGGCCATCGACATCGACCGGCCTTCGACCTCGAAGGTCGCCACCGTCTCGAGCAGTTGCACGTATCGTGCCTCGACGGACATCTCCAGCTCCGGGCAGGCCATCTGCGTCATGGCGATCGGCCCGAACGAGATCTCGCCACCCGTGGCCTCGTAGCTGGCGTTGTACGTGTTGCATCCGGAGATGCCGCTGATCGCCGACCCGTCGAACGACGCGTTGACGCCGACCTCGACGATCTCGGTGTCGCCGTTCTCGGCGATGAACTGCGTCAGGACCCAGGAGGGCCCGACGAGATCGGCGGGGTCCTGTGCGGCGCCGCCGTCGTCGCCATCGTCTCCCCCGCACGCCGCGAGCGCGAGCCCGAGCACGATCAACGCGGCGACGAGCGCGAACCGTCGCGACAGACCGATCAAGCCGTCCGCTCCTGGCGCTGGCGCTTCGGCGACTCCTTCACGGGGACGAGGGTCGGGTTCACCTTCGTGCGGACGACGTCCTCGTCGATCACGCACCGCGTCACGTCCTGGCGGGAGGGCAGCTCGTACATCGTGTTGAGCAGCACCTCCTCCATGATCGCGCGCAGGCCGCGCGCGCCGGTCGCCCGCAGGATCGCCTGGTCGGCGATGGCGCCGAGCGAGTCGTCGGTGAACTCGAGCTCGACGCCGTCGAACTCGAAGAACTTGCGGTACTGCTTCACGAGCGCGTTCTTCGGCTTGGTCAGGATGTCGATGAGCGCGCCCTTGTCGAGGTTGTGGACGTTCGTGATGACCGGCAGGCGGCCGACGAACTCCGGGATGAGCCCGTACTTCAGGAGGTCCTCGGGCAGGACCTGACCGAGGATCGCGCCGAGGTCCTTCTCCTCGACCCGGCGCACGTCGGCCCCGAACCCGATCCCCCGGCTCCCGATCCGGCTCTCGACGATCTTCTCGAGCCCGGCGAACGCGCCGCCGCAGATGAACAGGATGTTCGTCGTGTCGATCTGGATGAACTCCTGGTGGGGGTGCTTGCGCCCCCCCTGCGGCGGGACCGACGCCGTCGTGCCCTCGAGGATCTTCAGGAGCGCCTGCTGCACGCCCTCACCGGAGACGTCCCGGGTGATCGAGGGGTTCTCGGACTTGCGGGCGATCTTGTCGACCTCGTCGATGTAGATGATCCCGGTCTCGGCCTTCTTCACGTCGTAGTCGGCCGCCTGGATGAGCTTGAGGAGGATGTTCTCGACGTCCTCGCCGACGTAGCCGGCCTCGGTGAGGGCCGTGGCGTCGGCGATCGCGAACGGGACGTTCAGCATCTTCGCCAGGGTCTGCGCGAGCAGCGTCTTCCCGCAGCCGGTCGGGCCCAGGATCATGATGTTCGACTTCTGGAGCTCGACCTCCGTGTCCTTCGCGCCGACCTGGATCCGCTTGTAGTGGTTGTAGACGGCGACGGAGAGCACCTTCTTGGCGGTCTCCTGGCCGATGACGTACTCGTCGAGGAACGCGTAGATCTCCTGCGGCTTCGGAAGCTCCTCGAGCTTGAGCTCGGAGGTCTCGGAGAGCTCCTCCTCGATGATCTCGTTGCAGAGATCGATGCACTCGTCGCAGATGTAGACGCCCGGGCCCGCGATGAGCTTCTTCACCTGCTTCTGCGACTTGCCGCAGAACGAGCACTTCAGGAGATCCGAGTCACCGATCCTCGCCATGCTCCGTGCGCCCCCTGAGCCGAGCGGCCGGGCGATCCCCGGCCGTTCCGAACGAGAATCCTACGACGTGCTGGCGGCGGCCGCCGCGAGCTCCGGGCGGATCTTTCGGCTCGTGATGACCTCGTCCACCACGCCGTACTCGAGGGCCTCCTCGGCCGTGAGGATGTAGTCGCGGTCGGTGTCTCGCGCCACCTTGTCCAGCGGCTGGCCGGTGTGCGAGGCGATGAGCTCCTCGAGCAGCTTGCGGTAGCGGGTGATCTCCTTCGCCTGGATCTCGATGTCGACGGCCTGGCCCTGCGCGCCACCGTGGGGCTGGTGGAGCAGGATCCTCGAGTGCGGCAGGGCGTAGCGCTTGCCCTTCGTTCCCGCGAGCACGAGCACGGCCGCGGCCGACGCCGCCTGGCCCATGACGATCGTCGACACGTCGGGCTTGATGTACTGCATCGTGTCGTAGATCGCGAACAGCGCCGTGATGTCTCCGCCCGGCGAGTTCACGTACAGGTTGATGTCCTTGTCCGGATCCTCGGACTCGAGGTGCAGGAGCTGGGCCATGATGAGGTTGCCCACCGCGTCGTCGATCGGCGTGCCGAGGAACACGATGCGCTCCTTCAGCAGGCGCGAGTAGATGTCGAACGAGCGCTCGCCGCGGGCGGTCTGCTCGACGACGACGGGAACGAGGTAGTCCTTCATGGCGTCTCCTCCACGGTCTCTGCGGTGGCCTCGGTGTCGGCCTCGGTTCCTTCAGAAGGTACCTCGGGCGCTTCCTCGGATCCCTTGAGAGCGACGTCCGATGGGATGTCGGCGTGCTCGACGAGGAAGTCGAGCGCCTTCGAGCGGATGATATCACCGGCCAGTGCCACGACCTGACCGCTCCGGTCCATGCTCTTCGCGAGCTCCTTCGGATCGCGCCCGAGCGCCGCGGCGAGGCCGCCGATCTCGCGGCCGATCTCCTCGGGGGTCACCTGGATGTCCTCCTGGCGGGCCACGGCCTCGAGCACGAGGTCGCCCTTGATGGCCCGGATCGCGTGATCGCGCGCGTCGGCGCGAAATTGCAGCTCGTCGAATCCCTGGGCCTGCAGGAGCTGATCGAGCGTCGTGCCCGCCTGCTCGGCCCGCTCGGTCGCGTGGACGACGCGATGGTTGACCTCCTCGTCGACGAGCGTGTCCGGCAGGTCGACCTCGATCGTCTCGATGATCCGCTGCAGCACCAGCTCGCGGAGCTCACCTGCCGCCGCGCGCTCGCGGCTCGTCCGGAGCTGCTCGCGCAGGTTCGTCCTCAGCTCCTCGAGCGAGTCGAACTCCGAGGCGACCCTGGCGAACTCGTCGTCGGCCTCGGGCAGCTTCTTCCCCTTGACCTCCTTGAGGAGCACCTGGAACGAGACCTCCTGCCCGGCGCGATCGCCGGCACCCGGGCCGAGCGTCTCGTTGAACTTCAGGATCTCCCCGGCCCGCTTGCCCTCGAGCTGCTCGTCGAGCGTCGGCCCGAACTCGCCGGAACCGATCGTGTACAGGGAGTCGGGCTGGGTCGCCTCCGGCACCTCCTCGCCGTGGATCGTCCCCCGCAGGTCGATCGCGACGAAGTCTCCGCTTCGGGCGGCACGCGACACGGTCTCGAGCTCGGCGAACCGGTCGCGGAGCGAGTCGACGTAGCGGTCGACGTCCTCGTCGGTCACCTCGACCGGCGGGGGCTCGACGTGGATCCCCTTGTACTGGTCCTCCTCGAGCTTGAGTCGCGGTCGAACCTCGACGACGGCCGTGAACACGAGCGGCTTGCCCTCCTCGAGGTCCTCGAGCTCGATGTCGGGCTCGGCGATCGGCGCGAGGTCGTGCTCGCGCAGCGCCTCGCGGTAGTAGGTCGGGACCGAGTCCTCCAGGAACTCGCCGAGCACGGCGTCGCGCCCGAACTGCGCGTCGATGACCCGTCGCGGCACCTTGCCCTTGCGAAAGCCGGGGATGCGCACCTGCTGCGCGATCCGGCGATAGGCCCGGTCGAGATCCTTGCCGAACTCCTCCGGTGGGATCTCGACGGTGAGCTTGACCGTGTGGGTGTCGGTGGGCTCGAGCGTGGTCTGCATCGGGCCCGAATCTAGCAGGAGGTCGCACGTGGCCCCGCCCGCGCGAACACGCGCCGGCGACCGTCCCTGCCAGACTCCGGAGCGATGTACGAGGACGAGCTCGCCTTCGCGCACGAGCTGGCGGATCTGGCCGGCGAGATCGGCCTGTCGTTCTTCGGCGGCTCGTTCGAGGTTCGGCTCAAGCCCGACCGGAGCCCCGTGACCGAGGCCGACCTCGCGATCGAGGCCGCGATCCGGGACGCCGTGCGCGAGCGGTTCCCGGACGACGGCGTCCTCGGGGAGGAGGCAGGCCTGCAGGGCCGCGGGCGGCGCCGCTGGATCGTGGACCCGATCGACGGCACGAAGAACTTCGCCGACGGCGTGCAGATCTGGTCGAACCTCATCGCGCTGGCCGTCGACGACGAGCCCGTCGTCGGGGTCGTGAACTTCCCGGCGCTCGGCGAGCGGTACGCGGCGGCAACCGGCGCCGGCGCGTGGCTGAACGGCGAGGCGATCCAGGTCTCGCGGGCCGATCGCGTGCCCCGGGCCTTCCTCGTCTTCGCCGGCATGGAGGACTGGCTCGAGGGGCCGTTCGCCGCACCGGTGCAGACGCTCGTCGCGGAGGCTCGCCGCAACCGGGGATTCGGCGACGCGTGGGGACACTGCCTCGTCGCGCGAGGCGCCGCCGACATCATGATCGAGCTCGAGCTCGCGACGTGGGACTTCGCCGCCCTGCAGGTCATCCTCGGCGAGGCGGGCGGGCGGATGAGCCAGTTCGACGGATCCCCGCTCGTCCACGGCGGGACGGTGCTGTCGACGAACGGCCTGCTGCACGAGGAGGTCGTGGCGCGGCTGCGGCCGGCAACCTCCGGGAGCTAGCCGACGAGGAGCGTCAGATCCGGAAGCGGTCGCGCGCCTGCGAGGCGTGGTGCTGCGAATCGCCGTCGTAGAAGGCCCGCACGAGCGATGGACCGGGTCCGGCGTTCGGGAACGTGGTCCGGAACCGCGGCGCGCCGGGTCCCTCGGTGAGCGGCACGACCTTCCGCGAGACCTCGACCCAGGCGTCGCCCCGCCGCACGAGCAGCACCAACCGCACATCCATCGAGGCGTCGCCGCCGACGAGGCGGCCCCGGACGGCTGCACCCGAGTCTCGGAGACCGCGTCCACGGACGTGCAGTCGCGTGGCCAGGAGCGCGTCGTCGTCGCGGATCGTCACCTCGCCCTCGTCACCACCGATCGTGGCACCCCGCACGTCCTCCAGGTGCACCGAGAACGTCTCGTCGGACTCGATGTCGGCGTCGCCGTGGATCGGGATCTGGACGAGCGCGGTGGTCGTGTCCGGCGCGATCGTGATCGTCGTCTCGACCGGCTCGAAGTCGGCGGGCGAGGTCGCCGTGCCGTCCTCGGTCCAGACGTCGACGTGGATCGGGTAGGCGCTCGGCGAGTCGAGGGAGAGCCGCACGGTCGCGTTCGTGTCCGTGTCGCCCTCGACCACGGTGGCGTCCCCCGCGAAGACTGCGGGAAGCGGATCGTCGTTCAGGATCGTGCCGGTCGCGACCGCCGAATCCAGGTCGGCATCGACCGCGTTCGAGAGCTCGAGGACGAACGTCTCGTCGCCCTCGAAGAGCTCGTCGCCGTGCACCTCGACGCTCACCGTCCGGGAGGTCTCCCCGGCCGGGAACGTGACGCCGGTCGAGACGCCCTCGTAGTCGGTCGGCGAGATCGCGGAGACGTCGGTCGTGGCGACGTCCACCGTGACGGGCAGCGTCGTGGCCCCGGCCAGCGACAGCGTGAACTCGGCCAGCACCGGACCGTCGTCACCCTCGAGCACGGCCACGTCCTCGACCTCGATGACTGGGGCCTCGTCGTCGTTGCGGATCGTGCCCACGGCCGACCCGTCGCCGATCGTCGCCCCGGACGCGCCGGCGAGGTCGACGGCGAACGTCTCGTCGCGCTCGAAGGCGACATCGCCGCTCACGGTGACCTCGACCGAGGCGTTCGTCGAGCCCGGGGCGAAGGCGACATCGTCGTCGACGCTCCCGTAGTCCTGCGGGGCGGTCGCCGTGTCGTCGGCGCTCGTCACGTCCATCGAGATCGGGAAGGCGCTCGGGTTCGAGAGGTCCACCGCGAAGACGAGCGGGTGGGAACCGCCATCGCCCTCGTCGTCGGCGGCATCGGCGATGGTCACCGTCGGGATCGGATCGTCGTTCGTGATCGTCACGGTCGCCGAACCCGTCCCGGGATCGACGTTCACGAGGTTCGACAGCGTCGCCGAGAACGTCTCGTCGTCCTCGTACGTGACGTCGCCCGTCACGGCCACGTCGACCGTCGCGGACGACTCGCCCTCGGCGAACGAGACCGTCGTGTGCACCGCCACGTAGTCCTCGCCGTCGACCGCGGTCCCGTCCGACGTCGCGACGTCGACGGACACGGGCTTGCCGCTCGGGGCCGACAGGGTGACCGCGAGCGAGGCCGTCGCGGTACCGAGATCGCCCTCCGCGAGGGTCACGTCGCCGACCGAGACGGTCGGCGTGAGGTCGTCGTCAACGATCGTCCCGAGGCCGGAGCCGTCGGCGACCGCGGCGTTGCTCTCGTTCGCCAGGTCCAGCGTGAAGGTCTCGTCGAACTCGTCGAGCAGGTCGCCCGCGACCTCGACGTCCACGGTCTTGGAGACGTCGCCGGGGGCGAACGTGAGCGTCCCGGCCACCGCGCCGTAGTCGGGCCCGTCGTGGGCGGTCCCGTCGCTCGTCGAGTGATCGACGGTGACCGTCTTGCCGCTCGGCGCCGAGAGCGAGACCGTGAAGACGCTCGTCGACGTGCCGGCATCGCCCTCCGTGGAGGTGATGTCGTCCACCGACAGGGCCGGCGGCGCGTCGTCGTCGCTGATCCCGCCGACCGCCTGATCGTCGGCGATCGTCGCGTTCGTCGGCGAGGAGAGGGTGACGAGGAAGGACTCGTCGAGCTCGTCGAGCGTGTCACCGACGACCGGGACGGTGAACGTCCGCGCCGTCTGGCCGGCGGTGAACGTGAGCGTCCCCGACCGGGACTGGTAGTCAGCGGGCGCGAGCGCCGTGTCGTCGCCGGTCGCGTAGGCGACGGTCACGGTGCGACCGCTCACCGGCGCGAGCGACACCGTGAAGGTCAGGTTCGCCGTGCCCGCGTCGCCCTCGGTCCGGGAGACGTCGGCCACGGACAGGGCCGGCAGCGCGTCGTCGTCGATGATCGTGCCGGAGCCCTGGGTGTCGGCGATCGTCGCGTTCGTCACGTTCGACAGGTTCACGACGAAGCCCTCGTCCGCCTCGTCGAGCGCATCGCCGACGATCGGCACGGCGACCGGGAGCGACGTCGTGCCGGCCGGGAACGAGAGGTTCACCGTCGTCGCCGAGTAGTCGCCGGGCGAGGTGGCGGCGCCGTTGGCCGCCTGCGCGCGCACGCCGGTCGTCCGCCCGCTCGGTGCCGAGAGCGTGACGGTGAAGACGGCGTTCGTGGTTCCCGAATCGCCCTCGGCGATCGTCACGTCGTCGATCGAGAACGACGGAGTCGGATCGTTGTCGGTGATCGTCCCGACGCCGAGCGCGTCGGCGATCGTCGCGTTCGTCGGCGAGGTCAGGTTCACGTTGTACGTCTCGTTCGCCTCGTCGAGCAGGTCGCCGAGGACGTTCACCGGCAGCGGCCGGGTCGTCTGGCCGGGGGTGAACGTCACCGTGGTGGACACCGCGTCGTAGTCGGCCGCCGCGGTCGCCGTCACGTTCGAGGTCCCGACGGCGACGCTCACGGTCTTGCCACTGGCGGCCGAGAGCGTGATCGTGAATCCCGCCGAGACCGAGCTCGCATCGCCCTCGATCACCGCGATGTCGTTCACGCGGAGGGACGGCGTCGCGTCGTTGTCGAGGATCGTGGCCACGCCCTGGGCGTCCGCGATCGTCACGTTCGTCGGGTTCGACAGGTTCGCGACGAAGGTCTCGTCGAGCTCGTCGAGCGTGTCGCCGACCACGGGGACCGTGAAGGGTCGCGAGGTCTGCCCGGCGGTGAAGGTCACGGTCCCGGTTCGGGTCTGGTACTCGGAAGGCGCGGTCGCGGTCCCATCGGCGGTCGCGTAGTCGACGGTGATCGCCTTGCCGCTCGCCGCCGACAGCGTGAGCGTGAACGTCAGGTTCGACGTCCCCGAGTTCCCCTCGGTGAAGGAGACGTCGTTGATCGAGACCGACGGGGGGCCGTCGTCGTCGGTGATCGCCCCCGCCGCCTGCCCGTCGGCGATCGTCACGTTCGTCGCGTTCGACAGGTTCACCACGAAGGTCTCGTCCACCTCGTCGGTGGAGTCGGTCACGATGGGGACGCTGAACGTCTGGGTCGTCGTCCCCACCGGGAAGGTCAGGATCTGGTTTCGGCTGGCATAGTCGCCGGGCTGGGTGGCCGTTCCGTTCGCGGTGGCCGCCCGGACGCTGAGCGACCTGCCGCTCGCGGTCGACAGGCTGAGCGTGAAGACGGCGTTCGTCGTTCCGCCGGTCCCCTCAGCCACCATGACGTCCCCGATCGAGACCGTCGGGTTCGGATCGTTGTCGTTGATCGTCCCGATCCCCTGTGCGTCGTTGATCGCCGCGGTCGCGCTCGGCTGCGGGTTCGTGAGGTTGACGTAGAACGACTCCGCGTTCTCGTCGAGCAGATCTCCGGCCACCGCCACGGTGATCGTGCGGGACCGCGTGCCGCTCGCCGCGGTGAACGTCGCGACGCCGGAGGCGGCGACGTAGTCGGCGGGAGCCACGGCCGTGTTGTCCGCCGTCGCCCAGTTCACGGAGATGTCGTTCAGCGGGCCGGTGTACTGGATCGTGAACGTCAGGTTCGTCGTTCCGCCGTTGCCCTCGTTGAGGGAGACGTCGTTGATCGTGAAGAAGTCGACCGGCGCGGCCCTCGCGCTCGGCGCGATCCCGATGAGGACCACGGCGAGGCCGGCCAGGACGGCCAGGACGAACGCGGCGGTTCGGCGTGCGACGAGCATCTCGTGGTGCATCGTCAGGAAATCGGCCCAACTTGAGGTACCCCGATCGGGGGATAGACGGGCCCGATGTGGCGTACTGCCGTGCCGAGAGCGGTCTCAGAGGCTCGGGCCGGCCGTGCGGCGGAGCGCCGACCGGGCGTCGCCCGTCGTGACCTCCCGCTTGCGGTAGTTCCGCAGCGCGAACCGGTCGCACGTCGTCTCGGCCGAGGCACCCCGCCCGTGATGGTGGTGGAGGAACCAGTGCATCCATTCGTGCAGGTAGAGGAAGCGAAGCACCTCGCGCGGCGTTCGGAAGGTCACCCCCTCCGTCAGCCAGATGAACCGCATCGACCGTCCAGGTCGTCGTTTCGCGCCGTACGGGATGACCTCGCCGAAGGGCAGGAACGGCTCGGGCAGCTGGAGCGTGATCGTCCGGGCGTCGAAATCGGTCAGCGCCGCCAGGTGCGGCCGGTCGCGATAGCGGAGCGGCTTGACGACCACCTCGAAGCCGTCGGCGGGCGGGAGCCCGGACAGGATCCGCGCGACGCGCGCCGGGGTCAGGCCCTCGATCGTCGAGGTGATGTCCACGAGCCCAGGCTAGACGGGCCCGGAGGGATGGCGGTCGGGGCGGTCGGATTCGAACCGACGACCTCGTGCTCCCAAAGCACGTGCGCTAACCAGGCTGCGCTACGCCCCGTGACCCCCGATGCTAGCGCGGTGATACAAAGGGAGCCCTCATGCGCACGCTCCCCGAACGCGCCACGCGCCTGGCCGACCCGGCCGTCGATCTGCGGGGCGTGACCCGCCTGTTCGGCGTCTCCCCCGCCGTCGTCCGGGTGGACCTGGCGGTCGGACGCGGGGAGACGATCGTGCTGCGAGGCCCCAACGGCGCCGGCAAGAGCACGCTACTTCGGATCGTGGCGACCGCGGTGTCGCCCACGTACGGAACGGGGTCGGTCCTCGGGTTCGACCTCGCGCGTGAGCGCGACCGGATCCGCGAGCGCTGCGATCTGCTCAGCCACCGGACACGCCTGTACGAGGACCTCGGCGCCGCCGAGAACCTCCTGCTCTGGTGCCGGCTCCTGGGTCTGGCGCGGGATCGGGTCGACGAGGTCCTGGACCGCGTCGGTCTGCTCGAGGTCTCGGGCGAGCGCGTCCGCGGGTTCTCGCAGGGGATGCGGCAGCGAGTCGCCGTCGCCAGGGCGATCCTTCGCGAGCCCGAGCTCCTGCTCCTCGACGAGCCGTACACGGGCCTGGACACGGAGGCCCGCCACGTCGTCGACGACCTCATCGCGACCTCGGCGAGCACCGGCGGGACGGTCCTCGTCGCCACCCACCAACCCGTTCCCGAGCGCCTCCAGGCGCGGACCCTGTTCATGGACGGCGGACGCATCGTGCGGGAGGCGCCGTGACCTTCGCGCGGCAGGCCGGCGTGATCGCGGGCAAGGACCTGCGGATCGAGGTGCGCGGCCGGCACGCGCTCGGCACGTTGCTCCCGTTCGCCGCGACCCTGCTCATCGCGTTCGGCTTCGCCTTCGGCCCCGGCCGCGACGTCCTCGAGCGGATCGCGCCGGGGCTGCTGTGGATGGCGGTGCTGTTCGCCGCGGTCATGGCCTCGCGACGCGCGTACCAGAGCGAGGCCGAGGACGGCGCGATCGAGGGTCTGCTCCTGGCCCCGATCGACAAGGCCGCGATCTTCCTGGGCAAGGCCGGGGCGATCGTGCTCGAGCTCCTGGCGCTCGTCCTCGCCGTGCTCGTCCTCGTCGTCGTGCTGTTCGACCTGTCGCTCGCGGCGCCGCTCCCGCTCCTGGCGGCGTTCGCGCTCGGCGCCGTCGGGCTTGCCGCCGTCGGGAGCCTGTTCGGCGTCGTGGCGGAGTCGGCCCGAACGCGCGAGGCGATCTTCCCGCTGCTCGTTCTGCCGCTCGTGACGCCCGTCCTCATCGCGGGCGTCCGCGCGACCGATCTCGCGGCCGCCGGCCGCGCCGCCGACGCGGGGTCGTGGCTCGCGCTCCTGGCGGCGTTCGACGTCGTGTTCCTGTCGGTCGGCGTGCTCGTCTTCGGCTACCTCATGGAGGACTGATGGCGGCCTCGGCCGAACGCGCGCTCGGAAAGGCCACCTCCCGCAGCGGCGAGCGCGTCCTGGGCGCGCTCGCGCTCGTGGCGGTCGCCGTGTCGGCGGTCATGTCCCTGGTCGTCGCACCCCCCGACGCCGTCCAGGGCGAGGTCCAACGGCTCATGTACGTGCACGTGCCGTCGGCCTGGCTCGCGTACCTCAGCTTCCTGGTCGTGTTCGTCTCGAGCATCGCCTACCTGCGGACGAAGCGGATTCGCTGGGATCGACTGGCGGCCGCCTCTGCCGAGATCGGGGTCATGTTCACGGCGCTGGCGATCGCCCTCGGCATGCTCTGGGGAAAGCCGGTGTGGGGGACGTGGTGGACGTGGGACCCGCGCCTGACGACGACCGCCGTCCTCCTGCTCATCTACGTCGGCTACCTCGCCCTGCGGGGCATCACCGACAACCCGGCCCGCCGCGCGCGGTGGGCGGCCGTCGTCGGGATCGTCGGGTTCATCGACGTGCCGATCGTCCATCTGTCGGTGGTCTGGTGGCGCTCGCTCCACCAGGACGCGACGGTGTTCCGGCTGGGCGCACCGGAGATCGAGGGCACGATGCTCGCGGCGCTGCTCGTGGGCGTCGCCGCCTTCACGCTCGTCTACACCTACCTCGTGACGCTTCGGCTGCGGGTCGGGCGGCTCGAGGAGCGAGCCGCGCGCGAGGCGCTGGCCCCGATCGTCGGCGTCGAGGTCGAGGTCGGATGATCGAGAACGGGTACGTCGTCGCCGGCTACCTCCTCACCGCCGCCACGCTCGGCGGGTACACGCTCTGGCTGTTCGCGCGGGCGAGGGCCGCCCGCCGCCGGGCCGAGGCGGTCGCGGCGCGACGCCGTTAGACGTCCGAGAACGGCACGCGTCGCGACCGGTCCTGGGTCTGCCCGAACTCCGTGATGACGAGCTGGCCGAGGATCGCGTCGGCGGTGAGCCCGTCCGGGTAGAACCCGTCGAGCTGCCGGATGAAGTACGGCGGCAGGTGACGCAGGTTCATGTTCACGTTCACCGTCACCCGCTGCCCCTGCGCGCCGCTCACGTCGAACACGTAGACGAAGGTCTTCGCCCGCTGGTCGCCCGGCGTCGTCGGGTCCTCGTAGGGCAGGATCGGGGTCATGACCTGGTTGTCCGCCACCCGCGTCTGGAGCTTCACGATGTCGGGTAGGAGGGATTGATACGGCACCTCGACGAACTGCCCGTCTCCGTCCGGGTCGCCGTCGGTCAGGATCTTCTGGAAGTTCGTGAGCCACGGATCGCAGTCGGCCAGCTGGGCCGGGGCGCTCAGGGTGACCGTCGCGTTGTTCACGGGCTGGGCGCGCGCCGCGAGCTCGTCGCCGAACTCGGCCGCGACGGCGCGCGGGTCGCACGGTCGCAGGTCCTCCTGATCCGAGCTCGTCACCCCCGAGCCGCAGTCGGTCGGCACGATGCCGCCCTGACCCGGTCCGGCGATCGCGGTCCCGGGATTGATCGGAGACAGACACACCTCGTCGCCGCTCTCGGTCTCCGCCGTGACGGTCAGCCACCACTGCCGGGCGAACGCGAACCCACTCGGGAACTCGTGCCCGATCCGCTGGCTGCGGACGGTCACCTCGGCCACGAGGAACTGATCGTCGGGTTGCTGCACCTCGACCGAGACGTTCACGCCGGCGTCGATCAGGGCCTCGCGCGCCTCGAGCACGTCTCGCGTGGCGTCGCCCCCGTCCAGACCGAGCCCCGCGTAGTGGCCCGGCTCGAGGTTGTAGTCGACGCCGACGAACTCGTGCGAGTGGCGGGCGCGATCGGGGAGCTCGAGGCCCCCCGGCGCGTCGTTCACCGTCGGGCGGTTACCCAGGCTCGTCATGTGACACGCCCCGCACGTCTCGGGATTCGAGATCTCGGGCGAGGCGAGGTAGTTCTGCCACTCGTCGAACGTCGTCTGCAGCACGAGGTCGACGATCTTGCCCGACCCGTCGACGTCGAGGTCGGCCAGGCCGTCGCCGTCGTCGTCGACGAATTGGAGCTCGTTCTCGTCCAGCGTCCCGTTGCCGTCCTGGTCGTCGCCCGAGCCGATCGTGATGTCGTCCCCGATCACCGAGAACCCGTCCGGCGGCTGCGCGAGGTCCACCTTCACGTTGTGGCACGCGCCGCAGAGCTGATACGTCTCGAACTCCCCGGTCATGAACCCGTCGGCGACCTGGTGTTCGGGGACCGGGAGCGGGAACGGCTCGTCGGGAAGGAACCTCGGGCTGAAGACCGTGCCGAACGACCGGCCCTCGGCGCGGTTCACGGGGAAGTCGTCGAACGCCCCGCGGACCTCGGTCGGCGCCTGCGGGAGCGCGTGACACGTCCAGCACGTGACCCCTTCCGAGAGCACCGCCGAGTCGCCCTCTCCCGGAAGGGGGAACGTGTCGCTCGGCGAGATCTGGGTGCCGATCGGCGCGTGACAGTTCGTGCAGATCCGTCCGATGTTCCGGTCCTGCTCGAGCGCGAGCGCCGTCTGGGCGACCGTCGTCGGCGTGAGCTGAGCAGACGAGTGGATCGCGAGGTTCCACTCCCGGACGATGTCCGCGTGGCAGTCGGCGCACTGCCCCGAGTCCGGGAACGCGCTCGCCTCGTCGGCGAACACCTGCTTCGTGATCCCGAAGACGTCGAACAGGTGGATCGCGAGCGCCGCCCCGAGAGCGACCGCGAGGGGCAGGTGGACCACCTTCCACCGCTGGAGCCAGCGGTGATAGCGCTCCTGCTTCGGCGCCCGCTCCTCGTACCGGTCCTTCCGCTTCGCGAGCCGTTGCACCTCGGCCCACGTGGCCTGCTCCTCGAGCGAGAGGGAGCTCGCCAGGCGCTCGAGCTCGGCCGAGGCGGTCCGGCCGGCGAACGTGAGATCGACGAGGCGGCGAAGGTCGTCCGAGGCGCCGGCCATCGCCTTCTCGATCTCGACGTCGACCTGCTCGAGCCGCGCCTTCGTGTCCTTCACGGACAGGTTCCCGACGGTGGCGGCCACGCGCTTGGGAAGGGCCCGGTACACGATCCGCCACGCCACGCCGGACAGGACGAGCACGACGAGGATCGCGAGCGTGATCTTGCCCGTCGTCAGGCTCGAGGTGATCGGGTACAGCCACGCGTGGACGAGCACGGCGAACCCGGCCGCCAGCCCGAGCCACACGTGCGCCTGGAGCCACACCATCATCGTTCCGGGCACGTGCTCCTGGAGTCCGCGGCGCCGTTTGCGCGCCGAGTAGAACGCGACGATCGCCATGAGCACGACGGCGACGACGCCGACGAGCGTGATCGCCGTGAAGGCCTTGCCCGAGTCGCCACCGGCGTCCTGTGCGCCGCGGAGCAGGGACAGCCCGAACGCGAGGACGGCCCCCCCGAGCAGCCCTGTCAGGACGATCCAGAGCCAGGGGCGCTCGAGCAGCTTCCGCGGGCGCGTGGGGGTCGGGACCTCGTCGGCGCGCTTGGTCGACCGGCTCACGCGCCGGCTTTCTTCATCTCGAGCCCGATGAGCACGTCGCCTCGCCCGAAGACCTCGACCGGGTCGACGCGCATCGCCGCGCCGACCGGGCAGGCGTGCACGCATGCGTAGTAGTCGTATCCCGCGCACAGGTCACACTTGACGGCGATCTTCTCGAACAGCCGCTCCTCGGCCGAGGGCTCGTCGTCCTTGCGGCGGAAGAGCTTGGCGACGAAGCCCTCCTTCTGCTCGCCGAGCTCGTGCATCTGGATGTTGTCGTAGGGGCATCGTTCGGCGCAGGCGCCGCACCCGATGCAGTTGTCGGGGACGATCCGGATCTCGCCATCGGGCTCGCGAACGATCCCGTTCACCGAGCAGAGCAGGCACACGGGGTCCTCGCAGTGCCGGCAGGCCGAGGGGAACAGGAGGCTCCCGAGCTGGAGCCCGCTGCGCTCGAGCCGCGAATAGCCGTGGCGGCGTCCGCACGCGTCGACGCAGTTGTCGCAGTCGATGCAGATCGAGGTGTCGATGAGCAGGACCTCGTGGCCCTGCATCACACCGCGGTCCACCAGGCCCTCGAGGGACATCATCATCGAGGTCGCCCGATCGCTCGGATCGGGCCGCGGCGCCGAGCCCATCTGGAGCAGGCGGTCCTCGGCCTTCGTCGCCTCGGCGATGAGGGTCCGGCGCAGGTCGGGCGAGCGCCCGAGGAGCGCCGTCACCGAGGCGCCGGGGATCGTCACGATCTCGGCGCGCGTGTTCGCGCTCACCGAGGCCGACTGCAACTGGTTGAACAGCACCGCCACCGCGCCGAACACGTCGCCCTCGCGGAAGTACTGCAGGACCCGTTCCTCCGAGCCGAACCGCCTGGCCACGCGGAGGAACCCGCTGCGGACGAGATGGACGTCGCCCGGCGGATCGCCCTCGCGGAACACGGGCGCGCCCGGCCGCAGGACGCGGAACTCGGCGTTCGCGAGCAGATCGTCGACCGCGTCCTCCGGAAGCGCCGACAGGAGCGGCGAGGTTCGCGCGTGCGTCCAGATCGCGCGGCGCTGGTACAGGTCCTCCATCGTCCGCTTGAACGAGGGCGACTCGCGCATGAGCCGGTACACCGTGGCCTTCGGGAGCTCGAGCACCGTCGCCGGCAGGACGCACGTGATCGTGTACGTCTCCTCCTGGTTGCCCATGACCGCGAGCTCGCCGTGGAACGAGCCCGGTCCGAGCAGCAGGATCCGGGTCCGGTCGCTCGCGGTCGACGAAGCCGTCTGTTCGACGCTGCCCTCGAGCACGACGAACAGCCGCTCGTGGAACTCGCCCTCGCGAACGAGCACCTCGCCCGGCTCGAGGTGTCGCAGCGTGGTCGACGGCAGCATCCGCCGCAGGACGGTCGGGTCGACGCCCTCGAACAGCGGGAAGGCGGCGACGTGCCTCGCGAGCGCGTCGAGGCTCCACCCGGAGCCCGCGATGTTCGGCCCGACCTGGAGGGGCATCTCGCGGTCGGCGGCGACCTCCTCGACCTTGAGCTTGTTGACCAGGACGATGTCGGCGCGGTGCAGGTCGGCGGGGCACACGGGAACGCACTGCTGGCATTGCGTGCACGCCTGCACGAAGTTCACGACGTCGGCCGAGACGATCTCCTCGTCGAGCACCGCGTGATTGAGCTGGGCGATCGTCACCTGACGGGCCTCGGGCAACGGACACGCGAGCAGGCAGTCGTTGCACCCGATGCACGCCATGATCTCCCGTTCGGCCTCGGTCCGAAGGGCGTCGAAGAAGTCGACCTGCGCCATCAGCCCCCCGCCTCGAGTCGCAGGACGATCTCCCCGAACCGGATCTGGTCGCCCGGATCGACCGGAACCTCGCGGTTCGGCTCGACGGGGGCCGCGTTCACGCGCGTGCCGTTCGTGCTGCCGAGGTCCATGAGCGTCCACGCCGCGCCGTGCGAGGTGAGCCTCGCGTGGGCCCAGCTGACCGTCGGCTCGGACAGCGCGATGTCGGAGGCGGGATCGCGCCCGACGGACATCGCCGGCGGGACGAGCTCGAACGCCAGCCCGACGAACGGGCCCTCCTGGACGACGAGCCGCGCCTGGCGTGGAGCCGCAGGTGGCGTCGGCGGCAGAGGCGCCGGCTGCGCGGGCGGCGACGGTGGAGCCGGCGCGGGCGGGGGTTCGGGGGCCGGCGCGGCGGGTTCGGGGGCGGTGGCCGCCGGTGGCTCCGGCGCGACGGGGGCCGCCGTCGCGGCAGGCTCCGGTACCACCTGCGGTCCCGAGGCGCGGAACGTCAGATCGGTGTCGCCGACGTGGATGAGGTCGCCGTCGCGAAGCAGGTGCGGGACCGAGGTGAGGGCGCGGTTCACGTAGGTCCCGTTCCGGCTCCCGAGGTCGCGGACGTACAGGCCGCCCTCGTGCTCGGCGATCTGCGCATGGGTCCCCGAGACCGCCGGATCGTCGAGCGGGACGTCGGAGCGCGGATCGCGCCCGATCGAGACGACGCTGCCGAGCAGCTCGAACCGCCGGCCGGCGCCCTCGAGGACGCCGAGCACCCGCGGAGCCGGGGGCGGTGGGATCTCGAGCGCATCCGGACGCAGGAACAGGCCCGAGACGGCGGCGCCGACGGCGCCACCCTCGGGCGCGACGGGCGGCTCGGCCGCGGCGATCTCCGGCATCGAGAACCGGACCCGCACCTCACCGACCCGGATCTCGTCGCCGTCGGCAAGCGGCGTTGGCGCCATGACCTGGCGATCGTTGACGAACGTGCCGTTGCGGCTCCCGGCGTCGGCGATCACCCATGCCCCGTCGATCTGTCGGACCTCGGCGTGATGCCCCGACACCAGGGCGTCGCCGAGCACGAGATCGTTGTCCGGCGCCCTCCCGAGCCGGATCGCTCCCTCGAGCTCGATCGACTCCCCGCCCACGACGGCGAGCGACGCGGGAGCGCCCGCGCCGGGCCGCGGCGGCTCGAGCACCCCGACGGCCGCCCCCGGAGGTCCCGGAGCCGCGGGGATGAGCGACGGGGCGGCGACCGCCGCGCCCGCCACCGGCCGGGCGATCGCCCGTGACAGCGGCGAGGCCAGATCGGGCATCCGGAACAGGCGCGAGTACGTCGGCACGGCTCCGCCCAGCTCGATCTGCCTCGTCGCCTTCAGGTCCTCGCCTCGCTGCGCCGCCATCCAGGCGGGCAGGTCGAAGGTCGGGTCGAGCAGCTGGTCGGCGACCTCTCCGACCGGCGTGCCCTCCTCGACGAGCCGTCGGAGCCGCAGGCCGTGCCGGCGCACCTGCTCGGACCGGTGCCCGAGCAGGAGCGCGCCCACGAGCCGGCCGTCCTCGACGACGAGCTTGCGGTAGGCGATCGTCCCCTTGCCCTTCGGCAGATCGGCGACGACGCGGTCGCCGTCGCGCTCGATCGTCCGGCCGATCCCGGCGAAATCGAGGTCGTACAGGCGCGTCGCGTTGTACATGACGCCGACGCGATAGGCCGCGTCGCCGCCCCCCATGTTCGAGCCGGCGACCCGTCCCTGGAGCCGGGCCGGCTCCCACAGGCCGAGTCCTCTCGGCGCGCCGACGAGCGGGTCGTAGACCTCGGCGATGTCGCCTGCCGCGTACACGCCGGGCACGTTCGTCCGCAGGTGCTCGTCCACCGGGATGCCGCGCTCGATGCGGATCCCGGAGTCGCGGAGGAACGCGGTGTTCATCCGGATGCCGATCGCGGCGCAGACGAGCTGGGCCTCGACCCGCGTACCCGCGTTCTTCAGATGGACCGCCCGAACGTGCCCGCGCTTGTCGCCGATCACCTCGTCGACCTCCTCGTCCATCCGGAGGTCGCATCCGAACGCGCGCAGGCGGGAGGCGACGAGGTCGGATCCGGTCGGGTCGAGCACCCCGCCCATGAACTCGCGACCGCGAAGGACGAACGTCACCTCGGACCCGCGAGCACGCAGCGCCTGGGCCCATTCGAGGGCGAGCGGTCCCCCGCCGATCACGACCGCACGCTTGACCCTGCCCGAGCGAAGGTCCTCCATGAACGCTCGCGCGTCCTGCATCGTCCGCATCGTCATGACGCCGGTGAGCTCGGCCCCGGCGAACGGCGGCGGGTTCGGACTCGACCCAGCCGCGACGAGGAGCCGATCGTAGGCCACGGGCGCGCCGCCGCTCGCGAGCGCGATCCGATGGTTCGCCGTGTCGACCGCGGCCACCCGGGCGAGGACACGCTCGATCCGGTTGCGCTCGTAGAAGTCGGGCGGGACGGCGAACAGCTGGTCCTCGCGAAGCTCGCCGATCAGGTAGTTCGTGAGCGCGGCCCGGTAGTAGGCGGCGTTCGGATCGTCCGAGTAGATCGTGATCCGACCGTCTGGATCCCGCCGACGGATGTACTGCGCCGCGGTCGTGCCGGCCGCGCCGTCGCCGATGACGACGTACTCGGACAACCCGGGTCTGCTCCCCTCAGCCGCGGACGCACGAGTTTCGCCCGGCGGCGACGCGGAGGCAAGTCAATGAACGCGGACCGGTCAGGGACCGGCGATCGCGGCCTCCGCCTCCTCGATGAGGGTCTCCGCCGTCCCGCGCTCGATGCCGAAGGGCGCAACGTCGAGGTACCGCTCGAAGGCCTCGATCGCCTCGTCGGGCCGGTCCAGCCCCCGCAGCAGGATCACGCCGCGGATGAACAGCGCCTCGGGATAGCCCGGATCGGTCTCGAGCGCCCGGTCGACCGACTCGAGCGCCTCCGGCCCCCGCCCGGACATGTACAGGATCAGGCCGACGTGCGCGTGGGCCTCGGCGTCGTCGGGATCGAGCTCGAGCGCGACCGCGTACTGCTCGAGCGCGTCCTCGACACGATTGGCGTCGAGGTATCGATGCGCGAGGTCCAGTCGTGCGGCGAGATCGTCCGGATTGGCCTCGACGCGCTCCTCGAAGAACGCGAGCGGGTCATCGCTCGTCGAGGGCACGGATCCGGCCGACTCGACCGGCGCGGTGTCGCGCACGAGCGCCGCGACCACCATCGCGAGGACCGTTCCGCCGATGAGCACGGCCACCGCCCAGGGCGGGACCCGGCGCTCGGATGAACGCGTCGGGGCGGCGGCCCGGCGATCGCCTTCGCCCTCCGCTGCGGTGAACACCTCGTCCACCGGCTCCCGCTCCTCGCGCCGCTCGAGCGCCCGAACGACGCGCGCGATCCGAGCCTCGGTCTGTCGGCGGAGCCGGTCGTACTCCTCGGGCTCGAGCGCTCCGGAGTCTCTCGCCTCATCGAGATCGGCGAGCGAGCGATCGAGCGCGAGCCGGCGATCCTCGAGCGGATCCTCGATGTCGTCGATCGGCGGGGCCTCGTCGCGGAGGAAGCCGGCGATCACGCCGGCGCCGGCCAGCGCGGCCAGCCCCGCGACCGCCGTCGAGGCGGCGACCGGGTTCACCCGACCTCCCCGATCTCCGCCGGGCGCCGCCGCACGAGCCGGAACCAGAGCGCGACCCCGATGAGCACCCCCGCGACCGGCACGAGCCACGGCAGGAGGTTGAGCCCGCTCCGCGGGGGCGACAGCAGGATCCACTCGCCGTACCGATCGACGAAGAACGCCCGGACCTCCTCGGGGTCGCGACCGGCGACGAGCTGTGCCCGGATCTCCGCTCGCATCTCTCCCGCCAGCCTGGAGGGCGAATCGGCCACGGACAGGTTCTGGCAGACGGGGCACCGAAGACCCGACGCGATGTCGCGGACGCGGTCCTCGGTCGAGACGCGCCCGCTCCCGCCTGAAGCCATGAGCGCGGCGACCGCGACGACCGCGACCGCGGCGGCGAGGACGATCCAGGTTCGCGTCCGGCCGCTCACTCGAGCCCCCCGCTCCGGAGCGCCGACTCGATCTCCGAGGTGAGCCACTCGTAGTCGACGGCGCCGGTCGTCTTGGCCGCGATCGTCCCGTCGGGGGCCACGACGAACGTCTCGGGCACGCCGAACACGCCGTACTCGATCGCGGTTCGCGATCCGGGATCGGTGACGAGCGGCCAGTCTCCGCCGAGCTCCGCAACGTAGTCGAGCGCCCCCTCCTCGGTGTCCTCGAACGAGACCCCGAGGATCACGACCCCGCGCTCGCGGTACCGGTCCCAGGCCGCCGACAGGGCCGGGTGCTCGTCGCGACAGGGCAGGCACCACGACGCCCAGAAGTTCACGACGACGACCTGCCCCCGGAGATCGGCGAGGTCGATCGTTCCGCCCCCCCGGAGCTCGGGCAGCGAGAACGTGGGAGCCGGGTCGCCCTCGAGCTCGCTCGGGAGCTCCCGCGGGTCCTTCCCCAGACCCGACGCGAGCAGCCACGTGAACAGCAGGATCGGCGCGAGCACGAACGCGACGAGCCTCCACCGCGACCGCGCGCCTCGCTCCACTGGCTCGTGGAGCGTCGGGTCCTCGACCGAGGCGCCGTCGGCGACCGTCTCGTCCAGGTCGCGACTCACACCCGGACCTCCTCGCGCGGGGCCGCGATCTCGGGCTCCACGCCGGCGGGCGCTCGCCGGGAGCGACCGGGCCAGGCCGCGACGAGCCCGCCGAACGCCATGATCGCTCCTCCGACCCAGAGCAACCCGATCCCCGGGTTCACGAAGAAGCGGATCGCGACCGATCCGTCGGCGTCGACCGTGACGAGGGACGCGTAGAGGTCGCGCATCCCGTTGAGCGGCGTTCCCACGCGGATCGACGGCGTCCCGATCGGCTCGGACGAGGCGGGGTACAGGTTCAGCGATGGATGGAGCCGGACGATCTCCTCGCCGCTTGCGGGATCGAGGACCGCGAGCTCGGCCACGACGACGCGCCGGTGGGGCTCGTCTCGGCCGGTGACGTCGATGAGCCGCAGATCGTAGCCCTGCACCCGAACGGTCTCGCCCGGCCCGATCGCGAGCTCGCCGGATCGGTCACCCAGCGCGGCCCACGACACGCCCACGACGGCAACGAGCAGCCCGAGATGGACGACGAGCCCTCCGTAGAGGCGGTGGTTGCGCGCGACCGCAGCGACGGCGGCCGAGGTGACCGATGATCCGTGCGCGCGCCGCTGCGCGCGGACACCGCGCGCCATCTCGGCCAGGGTCGCCGCGGCGACGAACGCGCACAGCCCGAACACGATCACGGCCGCCGTCCCGGCGCCGGTGATCGCGAGCACGGCGCCCGTCCCGGCGGCCGACCACGCCGGGATCTCGAGCCGTCTCAGCACCGCCGAACGTGACGCGGCCCTCCACGGCAGCAGCGGTCCGATCGCCATGAGGAACAGCAGGAGCATCGCGACCGGCGCGGCGTTGCGGTTGAAGAACGGCGCGCCCACCGAGACCTTGTCGTTCGTGAGGGCCTCGGCGAGCAAGGGGTAGATCGTGCCGACGAGCACGGTGAACGTGAGGACGAGGAGCAGGATGTTGTTCCCGAGGAAGACGGCCTCGCGCGACAGCGGCGTGTCGAAGGTGGCCTCGGCCCGCAGAGCCTCGCGCCGGTACGCGATGAGCCCGAACCCGCCGACGAGGACGAGCGCGAGGAACGCCAGGTACATCGGGCCCACGATCGACTGCGCGAACGTGTGGACCGAAGACAGGATGCTGCCGCGCGTGAGGAACGTCCCGAGGACCGTGAGCGCGAACGTGCCGACGATGAGCGACAGGTTCCAGACCTTCAGCATCCCCCGGCGCTCCTGCACCATGACCGAGTGCAGGAAGGCGGTGCCCGTCAGCCACGGCAGGAGCGCGACGTTCTCGACCGGGTCCCACGCCCAGTAGCCGCCCCACCCGAGGACGCCGTAGGACCAGAGCGCCCCGAGCGTGAGCCCGATCGTGAGGAAGATCCAGGCCGCGATCGTCCACCGGCGCGTGGTCCTCATCCAGGCATCGCTCACGCGGCCGGTCGCGAGCGCCGCGATCGCGAAGGCGAACGGCACCGTGAAGCCGATGAACCCCAGGTACAGGAACGGCGGATGCACCGCCATGAGCGGGTGGTTCTGCAACAGCGGCAGCGGTCCGCGGCCGTCGAGCGCGGGTTCGGCGAGCGTCTCGAACGGGGTGGTGGGACCGAGCACGAGGAGCAGGTAGAACGCGCACACGCCGAACATGACCGCGAGGGCCCAGGGGAACGTCGCCGGACGCCGGCGGCGGAACCGGAACGCCACGGCCGCGAGGTAGCCGCCGAGGACGAGGTTCCACAGCAGGAGCGACCCCTCGTCCGCCGACCACAGCGCGAGCACCTTGAAGAACGCCGGGGTGGCGCGGCTCGAGTTCTCCGCGACGTAGGCGACGGAGAAGTCGTTCGCGAGCAGCGCCGCGAGCATCGCGAGGTTCGCGACGAGGACGAGGCCGAGCAGCGAGAACGCCGAGGTCCGGGCGCTTTCGATGAGCCGGGGACGCTCGCGCGTCACGCCGACGACGGCGGCCGTGCCTCCGTACAGCGCGAGCGCGAGCGCGAGGGCGAGGGCGATCGTGCCGACGAGCGCCGGCACTCAGCTCACCTCGGCGGGCGCCGGCGTCTCCCCGGGCGCCGGTGGGCGGTACTCCTCGCCGTGCCTGACGAGCATGTGGTCGGAGTGGAACGCGCCGTCGCCGCCGAGGCTCCCCTCGAGGACGACGCCCGTTCCGGTCGTGAACAGCGCCGGCGTCCCGCCCGTGTGGATCACGGTCATCCGGGTGGTCCCGTCCGTGACGACGAAGTTCACGCCTCCGTCGGCCTCGTGCACCGAGCCCGGCACGACCTGTCCGCCCAGGCGCAGGCGTTCCTCGGCGGGCGGCTGCTCGCGCAGCAGCTCGGTCGGCGTCAGGTAGTAGACGAGGTTGCCCGAGAGCGCCTGCGTCCCGACCCAGGCGAGGGTGCCCGCGATGAGCACGAGGAGGACGACGACGCGCAGGCGCACGGGGGCAAGCCTACGTGCGCCGTTCGAATTCCGTCGAGGCAGGCCAGGGGCCCCGAGCTTGCCCGCTAGAGCGTGAACTCGCCCCGTCCGACGACCCGAACGCCGCCGCCCACGCGCGGGCGCCACGCCTCGCCTTCGCGCACCGCCTCCACGTGGAGCTCGCTCGGCCGCCCCACCTGCACACCCTGGCGGATGAGCACCGAGCCCGGCATGCCGGCGACGCCGTGCTCGGCGAGATAGGCGCCGAGCGCGCCGGCCGCCGATCCGGTTGCCGAGTCCTCCCCGGTCGGGAGCTCGGCATCGAACATCCGGGCCGTGACACCCTCGGAAGTCGTCGCGAACAGGTACACGTCCTCGGCGCCGGCGGCGGCCACCAGCTTCCGAAGCGCCGCCTGGTCGCGCGCGGCGCGCCGAACCGCCTCGAGATCGCGCAGCGGAACGATGAGCGGCGGGAGCCCGGTCGAGACCGTCTGGATGGGAAGGTCGGGGCTCAGGTCGTCGACCGTGACCCCGATCGCCCGGGCGACGAGCTCGCGCTCCCCGAACGCGGGACCGAACTCGGCGGGTAGCTGCACCATCCGCGCGCTCGAGGTGTCGAGGTCCACCTCGACGTCGATCTCGCCCGCCGTCACCTCCTGGACGAGCGGCGAGGTGACGCGCCCCTCGCTCACCATGACGAATGCCGTGCCGAGCGTCGGGTGTCCGGCGAACGGCATCTCGTGGCCGGGCGTGAAGATGCGCATCGCGTACCGATCGCCGCCGAACCGCGTGACGAAGGTCGTCTCGGCGAAGCCGATCTCGGCCGCGATCGTCTGCATCGTCGCCGTGTCGAGCTCGACCGGGTCCGGGACCACACACAGCTGGTTGCCGCCGAACGGGCGCGGCGTGAACACGTCGACGAGCCGGAACGGGACCTCCACGGCCGGGCACTCTAGCGGCTCGTTGCTACCGTTGGTCGATGGAGGACCGGACCTACCGGGACGGCGTTCGGGCGATCGCCCCGATCTCGGTGGCGGCCTTCGGGTTCGGGGTCTCGTTCGGCGTGCTGGCCCGCACGGCGGGGTTCGGATGGCTCGCCCCGATCGTCATGTCGGCGACGACGTTCGCCGGGTCGGCGCAGTTCGCGGCGGTCTCGGTCATCGGAGACGGTGGCTCCGTTCTCGCCGCCGTCACCGCCGCGCTGCTGCTGAACGCCCGCTACGGCCCGATCGGTATCACGGTCGCGCCGTGGATGAGCGGCTCGGCATGGTCCAGGTTCCTGCGCGCCCAGCTCGTCGTCGACGAGTCGTGGGCGGTGTCCTCGCAGGGCGGCGGCCGGTACGACCCCCGCATGCTCGTCGGCGCCGGACTCCTCCTGTACGCGGCGTGGGTCGGCGGGACCGCCGTCGGCTCGATCGCCGGCGAGGCCCTCGGCGATCCGGCCACGCTCGGCCTCGACGCGGCGTTCCCGGCGCTGTTCCTCGCGCTGCTCGTCCCGCAGATCAAGAGCCGGCGAACGCTCGCCGTCGCGCTCGGCGGCGGGCTCATCGCCCTGGTGCTCATCCCGATCGTGCCGCCCGGGGTGCCGATCATCGCGGCCGGTGCCCTGTGTCTCGTGGGGCTCCGCCGATGAGCTCGGTCTGGTTGGTGGTCGCGCTCGTGGGAGTGGGCACGATGGTGATCAAGGCGGCCGGACCGGTGCTGCTCGGTGGCCGCCCGCTCCCCGACCGGCTCACCAGCGTGATCGAGCTCCTCGCCCCGGCCGTGCTCGGGGCGCTCGTGGTCGTGCAGACGTTCGGGGACGGTCAGTCGCTCGTGCTCGACGCCCGGGTCGTCGGCGTGGTGGCCGCGGGGATCGCGCTGTGGCGCAAGGCTCCGCTCCTGCTCGTGCTCGTGGTCGCGGCGGGCGCGACGGCGCTGACGCGCCTGCTGATCTGAGCGACGGAGGTCGCTGCTAGGCTTGCCGCGATCGCACGCGGGCGTAGCTCAATGGTAGAGCTCCAGCCTTCCAAGCTGGTGGTGCGAGTTCGATTCTCGTCGCCCGCTCTTCGGGGTCAGCCGGACTTCTGACCGGTGCGAAGGTCCATCCAGTTCTGCTCGATCGTCGAGTAGCGCGCCCACGCCGACCCCCACCCGTCGTCGTTGCGGGGGAACTTCTCGACCGGCTCCTGCGGCGCGTTCCGATCCCAGATGCCGAAGAAGTCCGGCGCGTACCCCAGCAGGTACCGAGAGCCGGTGTGCGTGAACTCGATCTTGGCCTCGGCGACCGGCGGCTGCGCCACGGCCGG
>DATBLA010000088.1:0-7484 GCA_036555645.1 Actinomycetota bacterium | reverse complement strand
CGCGTCGTGGTCCAGCGCGACGGGACGATCGCCCCGCCCCGGTGGGGCGAGCCCGGCTGGGAGAGCCTCGACGTCGAGGCGGCACGATCGGCGCACGCGGAGCTGGCCGGACTGCCGACCGCGCGCGCTCGCAAGCGGATCACCGAGCTCCTTCGCGAGAGCGGTCATCTCGTGGGCGAGCCCACGCCGATCCGCCACGCCGTGAAGTTCTACGAGCGTGGGGAGCGCCCGCTCGAGGTCGTCTCGAGCCGGCAATGGTTCGTGAAGACGATCGAGCTCCGCGACCGGCTGCTCGAGCTCGGCGGTGAGCTCCGATGGCATCCCGCGCACATGGGTGCCCGCTACCGGTCCTGGGTGGAGGGCCTGAACGGAGACTGGTGCGTGAGCCGCCAGCGGTTCTACGGCGTGGCCTTCCCGGTCTGGTACCGCCTGGACGAGGACGGCGTCGCCGACCACGAGCACCCGCTCGTGCCGGGCGAGGACCGCCTGCCGATCGACCCCTCCGCCGACGTCCCCGACGGGTTCGCGGAGGAGCAGCGAGGGCGGCCGGGCGGGTTCGTGGGCGATCCCGACGTCATGGACACCTGGGCGACGTCGTCGCTCACCCCGCAGATCGCCGGACATTGGGAGGAGGACGACGGGCTGTTCGAACGCGTCTTCCCGATGGACATGCGTCCGCAGGCTCACGAGATCATCCGGACGTGGCTGTTCTACACGGTGCTGAAGTCCTACCTCGAGCACGACGCGCTGCCCTGGACCGACGCCGCGATCAGCGGGTTCGTGATGGATCCCGATCGCAAGAAGATGTCGAAATCGAAGGGCAACGTGGTCACGCCGACCGAGATGTTCGCGAGCCACAGCCCCGACGCCGTCCGGTACTGGGCGGCGAGCTCGCGCCTGGGCATCGACACGATCTTCGACGAGCAGCAGATGCGCGTCGGGCGACGGCTTGCGATCAAGCTCCTGAACGCGTCCCGGTTCGCGCTCGCCTCGCTGGAGGGCGAGGGCGGCGAGGTCACCGACCCACTCGACCGCTCGATGCTCGCCCGGCTCTCGAACGTGGTCGCCGATACGACCCGCGCGTTCGACGACTACGACCACGCGAAGGCGCTCGAGGTCTCGGAGCAGTTCTTCTGGGGCTTCACCGACGACTATCTCGAGCTCGTGAAGGGGCGCGCCTACGGGAGCCACGGCCCCGAGGCGGCCGCCTCGGCCATCGCGTCGCTCCGCCTCGCCCTGTCCGTGCTCCTTCGGCTGTTCGCGCCGTTCCTGCCCTATGTCACCGAGGAGGTGTGGTCGTGGTGGCGGGAGGGATCGATCCATCGAGCCGCATGGCCACGGGTCGAGGAGCTGGCCGAGGGGTCGGCGGGCGGCGATCCGGTCGTCTACGAGGTCGCGGCCTGGGTGCTCGGCGAGGTCCGCAAGGCCAAAGCCCTGGCCAAACGCTCGCTCCGCAGCGACGTCGAGCGCATCGTGGTCCGGGACGCGGGCGACCGGCTCACGGTCCTTCGGGGGGTCGAGCGCGACGTCAGGGAGGCCGGCAACGTCGGGGCCGTCGAGACCGCGGAGGCGGACGAGCCCGGTGTCGAGGTCCTGCTCGCCCCGCCGGACTGAGGATGCGCTTCGCCGACGCCGTCGCCGAGCTCGACGCCCGCCAGCCCGAGCACCAGCCGAAGCCCGACCTCGAGCGCATCCGGGCGCTCGTCGACCTGCTCGACGAGCCGCAGCTCCGGTATCCGACGATCCACGTGACCGGAACGAACGGCAAGACGACGACGACCCGGCTCGTCGGCGCCCTCGCGTGCGAGCACGGCATTCGCGCGGGAACGTTCACGTCGCCGCATCTCGACTCGGTCACCGAGCGGTTCCAGGTCTGCGGAGGGCCGATCGGACCGGACGAGTTCGGCGATGCGTACGGACACCTCGTGCCGTATCTGCGGACCGTGGACGAGCGCGCGGGCACGGTGACGTACTTCGAGGCGCTCACGGCCGCCGCGTTCCTGTGGTTCGCCGACAAGCCGGTGGATCTGGCCGTCGTCGAGGTGGGCATGGGGGGGACATGGGACGCCACGAACGTCGTCGCCGGTGACGTCGCCGTGATCTGCCCGATCGGCCTGGACCATCCCGAGCTCGGTTCGACGCTCGCCGAGGTGGCGGGGGAGAAGGCCGGGATCGTGAAGCAGGGCAAGGTCGCCGTCGTCCGGACACAGGCACCGGAGGCCCTGGACGTCCTCGAGCGCCGATGCGAGGAGCAGATCGCGACGCTCCTGCTCGAGGATCGCGAGTGGGCGCTCGAGGCTCGGATGCCGGCCGTCGGCGGCCAGGCGATCTCGGTCCGCGGCCTCCACGGCAGCTACGAGGACCTCGTGCTGTCGCTGTTCGGCGAGCATGCGGCGCGCAACGCCGCCGCCGCGGTCGTCGCCCTCGAGGCGCTGCTCGAGCGCGGGCTCGACGAGCAGGCCGTCCGCGCGGCGCTCGGTTCGACCACGTCGCCGGGCCGGATGGAGGTCGTCGCCAGGCATCCGCTCATCGTGCTCGACGGGGCGCACAACCCGGCGGGAGCCGAGGCGCTCGCCGCGGCGCTCCCGGAGACCTTCGTCGGCGACCGGCTCCATCTCGTCGTGGCCGTGTTCTCGACGAAGGACCTCGACGGCATCGTCGAGCGTCTCGCCCCCATCACCGACGCCGTCTACGCGGCGACGACCGACAGCGTGCGGGCGCGTCCTGCCGACGAGGTCGCTGCCGCGTTCGGCCCGTATGACCTTGCGACGCAAGTGTTTCCGGACGTGCCGGCAGCTCTGCAGGCGGCGCGCGCCGCCGCCGCGCCCGAGGACATCATCCTCGTGACGGGCTCTCTGTACACTGTCGCGGACGCCCGTCGGGCGCTCGTGGAGGACTCCCGGGGATGACCGAGGAATCGACGCTGCTCATCGTCAAGCCCGACGGCGTGCGCCGCGGCCTGGTCGGCGAGGTCCTGCGCCGGGTCGAGGCCAAGGGACTTCGCATCGCCGCGATGCGGATGATGAGCATCGACCGAAACCTCGCCGAGGCCCACTACGGCGAGCACCGGGACAAGCCGTTCTTCACCGACCTCGTCGAGTTCATCACCTCGGGCCCGGTCGTCGTGGCCCGCCTGGAGGGGGAGCGCGCGATCGAGGTCTGGCGCACGGCGATGGGGCCGACCGATCCGGCCTCGGCGCCTCCCGGGACGATTCGCGGCGATCTCGGCCTCGTCATCACGGAGAACATCGTCCACGGCAGCGACTCGCCCGAGTCCGCCGAGCGCGAGCTGAGCCTGTTCTTCGGTTGAGCCGGGTCGAGGTGGGCCGCTAGGAGGCGGCGCGGAACGCCACGACCGCGTTCTGCCCGCCGAACCCGAAGGAGTTGCTGATCGCCAGGCGCACGGTCGCCTGGCGCTTCGTGTTCGGGACGTAGTCGAGGTCGCAGTCCGGGTCCGGCTCCTCGTAGTGGATCGTGGGCGGGAGCGTCCCGTGGTGGATCGCCAAGATCGACGCCGCCGCCTCGACGGCTCCCGCGGCCCCGAGCATGTGACCGGTCATCGACTTCGTCGAGGAGACCGCGACCCGGTGGGCCACCTCCTCGCCGAGCGCGGCCTTCAGCGCGGCCGTCTCGCCGGCGTCGTTCAGCGGCGTCGAGGTCCCGTGCGCGTTCACGTAGTCGATCGCCGAGGGCTCCTCGCCGGCGTCCTCGAGCGCCCGGCGGATCGCGATCGCCGCCCCCGTGCCCTTCGGGTCGGGCGCGGTGATGTGGAACGCGTCGTCGGAGGCGCCGTAGCCGGCGACCTCCGCGTAGACGCGGGCGCCGCGCGCGGCCGCCCGCGACTCGGACTCCAGGATGAGCGCGCACGCGCCCTCCGACAGGACGAACCCGTCACGACGGGCGTCGAACGGCCTCGAGGCGGTCTCGGGGTCGGGGTTCTTCGTGAGGGCGGTCATCTGGGCGAACGCGGCGATCGTGAGCGGGATCGTCGCCGCCTCGGTGCCGCCGACGAGACACACGTCGACCATGCCGTCGCGGATCAACCGGTATCCCTCGCCGACCGCGTGCGCGCCCGAGGCGCACGCCGACACCGTGCAGAAGTTCGGGCCGGTGAACCCGAACATCATCGCGATGTGACCCGCCGCGGCGTTGGCCATGAGCGCCGGCACCATGAACGGGCTCACCCGTCCGGGGCCCTTCTCCATCAGGATCTGGTGCTGGACCAGGAGCCACTCGATGCCGCCGATCCCGGTGGCGTAGACGACGCCGGCGCGCTCCGAGTGCACCTCGGCCGAGCCCGAGTCCTCCCAGGCAAGCTTCGCCGAGGCGATCGCGTAGTGGACGAACCGCGCGGTCCGGCGCAGCTCCTTCGGCTCCATCCACTGCGAGGCGTCGAAGTCCCGCACGTCGCCGGACAGGCGCACGGGCAGGTCGGAGGGATCGAAGCGCTCGATCGGGCCGATCCCGTTGCGCCCCGACGTCAGTCCGGTCCAGAACTCCGCGACGCCGGTCCCGACGGGCGTGACGGGCCCGATCCCCGTGACGACGACCCGCTCGGCTTCGCGCTCACCCATCGGGCGCTAGGAGACCCCGAGCTTCTGCGAGACGAGCGCCACGGCCTGGCCGACGGTCTTGACGCCCTCCATCTCCTCCTCGGGGATCTCGATGTTCCATTCCTCCTCGAGCGCGAGCACGGCTTCGACGAGGTCGAGCGAGTCCGCGTTCAGGTCCTCCGCGAAGCGCGCGTCCGGGATCACCTGGGCTTCGTCCACCGCGAGCTGCTCGGCCAGGACCTTGCGGACCCGGGTCTCGATCTCTGCCTTGTCCATCGTTCCTCCCTGCCGTTCGAGTCGGTGGGCTCATGCTAGGGGGTCGGATGCCCCCGCGACTACGCGGTCAGGCCCCCGTCCACCGGGATCACCGCGCCGTTCACGTACGAGGCCTCGGTCGACATGAGGAAGCGGACCACCGCGCCGACCTCGGCCGGCGTGGCCGCGCGGCCGATCGGGGTCTGGTCCACGTAGTAGGCGCGAGCGTCATCGCCGAGGTGCGACGTCATCTCGGTGTCGAGGAGTCCCGGACACAGCGCGTTCACGGTCACGCCCTTCGAGCCGACCTCGCGCGCGAGCGACTTCGTGAGGCCGACGAGGCCGGCCTTCGTCGCCGCGTACACGGTCTGTCCGGCGTTCCCGCGCAGGGCCACCGCCGAGGACATGTTGAGGATCCGGCCCCACCGGGCCTTCAGCATCCCGCGAAGGGCGGCCTTGCTGCACAGGAAGGCCCCGCGCAGGTTCGTCGCCATCGTCTGCTCGTAGACCTCCATCGAGTACTTGAGCAGGAGACCGTCGCGCGACATGCCGGCGTTGTTGATGAGCCCGACGACCGGCCCGAGCTCGGATGCGACCCTGGCGAAGCCTTCGGTCACCGAGAGCTCGTCGGTCACGTCGAGCGGGACGGCGATGCCGGGCGTCCCCGCGACCTCGAGCGCGTCGAGCGTCTCCTTCGCGTCGGCCTCGCTCGAGCGGAAGCCGATCGCGACCCGCCAGCCGTCGGCGGCCAGCGCCTCGGCGCAGGCGCGTCCGATGCCGCGAGACCCGCCGGTGACGACGGCGATGCGCTCCGGACGCGTCATGGGCTCGCCGGCCCGGTCCAGCGGACGAGGTTCGCTCCCCACGCGAGGCCGGCGCCGAACGACGTGAGCAGGACGAGGTCGCCGGGTTCGATCCGGCCGGCGCGCCACGCGCGGTCGAGCGCGATCGGGATCGAGGCTGCCGAGGTGTTCCCGACCGACTCGACGTCGACGACCGCGCGGTCCAGCCCGATCCCGAGCCGCTCGGCGACGGCGATCATGATCCGCGCGTTCGCCTGGTGCGGGATGAGCAGGTCCACGTCGTCGGCGGCGTAGCCGGACTTCTCGAGCAGCTGCCGGCACGCGTTCGCCATCTCGACGACGGCCCGCTTGAAGACCTCCCTGCCACTCGGCATGCGGATCGCGTGCGCGCGGGCGTCGACGGACGCATGCGAGGCCGGGCTCGCGGACCCCCCCGAGGGGATGAGGAGGATCTCCGCCGCGGTCCCGTCGGCGCCCAGGACCGAGCCGAGCACGCCGGCCTCCTCGGAGCGGCGAAGGACGACGGCGCCCGCGCCGTCGCCGAACAGGACGCACGTCGTGCGGTCGGTGTAGTCCATGACGCTCGAGAGCACCTCGGCGCCGATCACGACGACCGTCTCGGCCTGTCCGGACTCGACGAACGCCGTCCCGGTGGACAGGGCGTAGGAGAACCCGGCGCAGGCCGCGTTCACGTCGAAGGCCGGCGTGGTGATCTCGAGCTTTCGCTGAACCCATACGGCGGTCGAGGGGATCGGCGTGTCGCCGGTCAGGGTCGCGCACACGAGCAGATCGATCTGCTCGGGCACGAGGCCCGCGGCCTCGAGCGCCCTCCGCGTCGCCTCGGTCGCCAGGTCCGACGTCGCCTGCCCGTCGGCGGCGAAGTGGCGCTCGCGGATGCCCGTCCGCTCCTGGATCCACTCGTCGCTCGTGTCGACGAACCGCTCGAACCAGGCGTTCGGGACGATGCGTTCGGGCAGGACGGACCCGACACCGGCAACGGATGCGTGACCCTGCGAGCCCATGACCTCCCCAGCTTCCGAGTGCGGACGCCGCCACCCGATCCGGCTCGGAGGATATCGCCCGTCGGGCCTAGCCGCCGTCAGCGCTCGCGAGCCTCGCGGTCACGGCGCGAGCGTCATCCGCCGAGCCGACCGCGATCGCCGCGGCGTCGGGCACGAGGCGCTTGGCGAGCTTCGTCAGCACGTTGCCGGGACCGGCCTCGACGAACGTGTCCGCGCCCGCCGCGGCGAGCGCCGCGACGCATCGCTCCCATCGCACGGGTGAGACGACGTGACGCTCGAGCAACGCGCGGAGCTCCTCGGGATCCTCGACGAGGGTGCCGGTCACGTTCGCCGCGACGGGGAACCGGGGCGTCGCGAACGTCGCCTCCTCGATCGCCATCGACAGGGGCTCGACCGCCGGCTCCATGAGCGGAGAGTGGAACGCGCCCGCCACCGAGAGCCGGATCGAGCGGATCCGTCGCTCGGCCCCGAGCGCCTCGGCGCGCTCGATGGCCGCCACGCTGCCGCTGATGACGACCTGGTGCGGGGAGTTCTCGTTGGCCACGAGCAGGACATCGTTTCCCCGTGCCTGCTCGCACAGGGCGCCCGCATCCTCGGTCCCGACACCGATCAGGGCCGTCATCGCTCCCGGGAACCGTTCCGCCGCAGCCTGCATGGCTCGACCCCGCACGGCCACGATCCGAACCGCCGACTCCAGATCGAGGACGCCCGCGGCCACGAGCGCGGCGAACTCCCCGAGCGAGTGCCCGGCGACCCCGACCGGCTCGACGCCGTCGGCCTCGAGCACGCGGAACGCCGCGACGTCGCACGCGAGGATCGCGACCTGGGCGACGTCGGTGCCCTCGAGCGCC
>DATBLA010000087.1:0-12298 GCA_036555645.1 Actinomycetota bacterium | reverse complement strand
CGCGCGAGAACGACATCCTCGACGGGGGTGCCACGAGGATCAGATCGACGGTGGCGACGGCAACGATCGGTGTCTCAACGGCGAGAACCTCTTCTCCTGCGAGCAGACGCAGTAGCGTTCGGCTCGGACCGACGAGGACGGTCGCCCGGTGACGAACGTCGTGCGGCGGTCGTCCGCCGAGCTCGAGCCTCGGCAGCTGGCCTCGCTTCGGCGACTCTTCGAGGATGCCTGGCCCGAGGAGGAAGGCTTCACGGAGGACGACTGGGACCACGCGTTCGGTGGCGTCCACTTCCTCGTCGAGGAGGACGACCGGGTGGTGTCGCACGCCTCGGTCGTCGAACGGGAGCTCCACGTCGGCCCGTTCCCGCTGGTGAGCGGCTACGTGGAAGCGGTCGCGACCGCGCCCGACCGGCAGGGCCACGGGCTTGGCACCGCCGTCATGCGAGCGGTGGGCGACCACGTCGATCGGAGCTTCGAGCTCGGAGCGCTCGGCACGGACCGATTCGCGTTCTACGGGCGGCTGGGGTGGTTCGTCTGGGCAGGACCGCTGGCGGTCCGGACGGCCGACGGCCTCCGGGCGACGCCGGAGGAGAACGGGTTCGTGCTCGTCCGGATCACGCCGACCTCGCCGCCGCTCGACCTGACGGCCCCCTTGAGCTGCGAGTGGCGAGCCGGCGACGTGTGGTGATCTCGGCCGGCGGTCATCCCGGCCGGCGGTCCCACCACAGCGTCACGTAGTCCTGCTCCGCCGGCCCCGCGGACCACAGGCCGTCGCGCTCGGCGAGGCGGTCGCCGAGCGCTTCCTCGACCTCTGCGTCGCGATCCGGCCACAGGCACAGTCGCCGGCGGATGAGGGCGACGGCGTCCTGCCGGCGCTCGAATCCCGCGCCTCGCGAGGGACGCGTCAGGCGCTCGCTCCTCACGGCGAAGCCGAGCTCTCCCATCGCCGCCTCTGCGTCGCTCGCCGTCGGGCCGTCGGGCCGTTCGAGCTCGTGGAAGCGCATCCACAGGTCGTTCATCCACGACCACGGGTGTCGTTCCGTCATCTCGATCACGACCCTGGCTCGCGCGTGTTCGTCCAGGGCGAGGGCGAACGGCCCGAGGGCCGCCACGTTATAGACCACGTGGTGGCAGACGACGACGTCCGCCGTCGGAGCCGAGGGCGCGACCGCGGGCCAGTCCCCGAGGACCTCCCTCGTTTCGGCGCCCCCATCGCGTGCCGCCTGACGGAACTCCTCGAGCATGCCCTCGGAGGCGTCCACGCCGGTGATCACCGAGGCGAGGTCGGCGAGCGGGAGCGACGCCGCGCCGCCGCCGACCCCGACGTCGAGGACCTCGCCGCCGGGCGGGAGGGCCTCGCGGGCGCGGACCGTGGACGGTCCCACGTCGAGATGGTCCCGTCCAGCGGTCCGGAACAGCTCGACCGGGAACCCCCAGGGCGATTCCGGCGCCGCCGAGACGAGCTCGTCCGGGATCCCCCACCTCGGAAGCTCCGATTCCCAGCGCTCGAGCGCGTTCACTCCTCGCCCTCGCCCAGGATCTCGTCCGTGTCGGCTCCGAGGACGGGTGGCGCCGACCGCACCGGAAGCGTCCGGCCGTCGATCCGGATCGGGTTCGCGACCAGCCGAAGGCGCCCGTGGACCGGGTCATCGAGCGCCTGGAGCGTGGCGGCGCCCTCGGCGGAGGCGAAGACCTCGTCGAGGCCTCGCACCGGCGCGCAGGGGACGCCGGCCGAGGTCAGCGCCTCGAGCCAGTGATCGGCTCCCCTGGTGGCGAAGACGTCCGCCAGGATCGGGACGAGGAGCTCCCGGTTCCGCACGCGAGCCTCGTTCGTCGCGAATCGCTCGTCCCGTGCCAGCTCGGGACGATCGATGACCGAGCATGTTCGTTCGAAGAGCCGATCGTTGCCGGCGGCCAGGATGAACGGCCGGTCGGCCGAAGCGATCAGCTGATACGGCACGATGTTCGGGTGCGCGTTCCCCATGCGACCGGGTACGGCGCCGCCGATGAGGTAGTTCGCGGCCTGGTTCACGAGGGCGGCGATGCTCGCGTCGAACAGCGAGATCGTGAGCAGGGCGCCGCGACCCGTCCGGCTCCGGCCGACGAGCGCGGCCTCGATGGCCGCGGCCGCGTACAGGCCGCAGATCACGTCGAGGAGCGCGACGCCGACCTTCGTCGGCTCGCCGTCGGGGTGGCCCGTGAAGCTCATGAGGCCGGAGAGGGCCTGGACGATGATGTCGTAGCCCGGGCGCGCGTCCGGGCCGTCCTCACCCCGGAACGCGGTGAGGGAGCAGTAGACGAGGTCGGGGCGTTCGGCGGAGAGCCGTGCGTGATCGAGCCCGAAGTCGGCCATGAGCCCCGGACGGAAGTTCTCGACGACGACGTCGGAGGCGAGCGCGAGCCTTCGAGCGGCCGCCCGACCCTCGTCGGTGGCCAGATCGAGCACGACCGATCGCTTGTTCCGGTTCAGCGACAGGAAGTAGGCCGCGTCCGGACCGGCGAACGGCGGCCCCCAGGCCCGCGTGTCGTCCCCGGTGCCAGGGCGCTCGACCTTGACCACCTCGGCACCGAGGTCGGCCAGGATCATCGTCGCGAGGGGTCCAGCCAGCACCCGGGAGAAGTCGGCGACGCGGATGCCGGCCAGGGGCAACGAGATGTCGTCGGGGTCTTCGGGCACGCCGTCCCTTCCGACCGGATCGCAACGAGGGGGCGAACGAGTGGTGCCGCCAGAGCCCGAGGGCTCCAGCGGCACCGAGGGATTTGTACCCCAGCGAGCTCGTCCGGGTCAAATCGAGGGGCCGATTTTGTCACTCTTTCCTCCTCCCGTGCTCGGCCGGGCCGGTTCCGGGCCGGGTGGCGCGTCGCGTCCGAATCGGACACGATGTCCCCGTGAACGAGGAAAGTCTGCAGCGAGCCAACGCCTTCCTCGCGGCCGTGGCGACGCGAGCCGAGCCCGGCGACCTCGTGGACCTGTCGCCCGTCGAGCTCGGCAAGGAGATCGGGGTCACCGAGCCGCTGGCGGCCGCGCGCGCGGTCCGTGCCCTCCTGGCCAGGAGGCGCCTCGAGGCCGTGGATGGTCGCTACCGGCTCGTCGACTCGCGCCCGATCGAGGCCGGTGAGCGCGAGCAGGTGCCCCGCCCCCGCCGGGCATCGAAGAAGCGCGCCCCGAAGGGCGGCGATCGACAGAAGGACGAGGGCCGCGCCACCTACTCGGCGATCGGTCGCGAGGTCGTCGAGCGGACGATCGAGCTCGGCCGGGAGGTCGGGTCGCTCCGCGGGGCGCTTCGGACGGCGCGGGAGGAGGCCCGAGAGGCCCGGGAGGCGCGCGACGACGCCGAGCGGCGCGCGGGCCAGCTCTCGGCGCGGGTGAAGGAGCTCGAGGGCCGCGCGGAGATGGCCGAGGCGAACCTGCGCACGCTCCTGGCCGCCGCCAAGGGATCGGGCCGCGACGCGCCCGTCGGCGATACCGAGATGGAAGCGATCCTCGGCGTGCTGAAGGGGGCACACGAGGGGGAGCCGGTCCCGGGCGCGTAGCCCTCAGTGGGTTCCGGCGGATGCGGCGTCCGGGACCATCCGGTCCTCCCGGAACCGTGACAACGCGAACGGACGGATGAGCTCGGGGACCTGGCCCGTCGCGATGAGCTCGGCCATCGTCTTGCCGAAGATCGGGGCGCCCTTGAAGCCCCACGTGCCCATCCCCGCCATGAGCTCGAACCCCTCGATCGGCGTGCTGCCGAGGATCGGGCTCGAGTCCGGGGTCATGTCGCACAGGCCCGTCCACTGGCGCATCGCCCGCGCCTTCGCCATGAACGGGAGGATCTGGATCGACCGCTTCGAGGCCTCGCAGAGGAACTCGAACGTCGATCGGGTCGAGTACGAGGGGTAGGGCAGGACCTCCGCCCCCACGAGCAGCTCCCCCCTGGCCGTCTGGGAGACGTACACGTACAGGTCCATCGAGGAGACGAGACCGTCCAGGATGGGCCGGTACGGCTCGGTCACGAAGGCCTGCAGGGCCTGAGTGACGATCGGAAGACGCAGCCCCCCGGTCGCCGCCAGGACGCTGCTGTGGCCGGCCACGGCCGAGACGACGCGCCCCGCCGCCACCGGACCCGTCTCGGTCGCAACGCCGACGCATCGCCCGGCCTCCAGGAGCAGCCCGGTCACGTTCACGTTCGCGTGCACGTGGACCCCCCTTCGTGACGCCGCCGTCGCGTATCCCCACACGACGGCATCGTGGCGCGCGAAGGATCCCGGTGGGTGATAGGAGGCCCCGAGGACCGGAAGCTCCCCGCCACCGGTGAGGTCGACGCGGTCGCAGATCCCGAGGATCTCCTGCGGCGACAGGATCTCGGTCTGCACGCCCAGGGCGCGGTTCAGGAGCGACTTCTCGCGTTCGACCTGGAGCGAGTCGTGCGTGTGGCACAGATCGAGCTCGCCCTGGTTCGTGAACAGGACGTTGAAGTCGAGCTCCTGCGAGAGCGTCCGGTACATCCGCAGGCTCTCGCGATACAGGGGGACGGTCTCGGGCGTGTTGTAGTTCGCGCGCAGCACCTGCGTGTTTCGGCCCGAGGCGCCCGACCCGATGTACGAGCGCTCCAGCACGGCGACGTCGCGGATCCCGTGGTGCTCGGCGAGGTGGTACGCGAGCGAGAGGCCGTTCACCCCACCGCCCACGATGACCACGTCGTAGCGCTCCTTGCGTTCCGCTTGCGGGAGCAGGGTCGTCCGTCCGAGCAGCCGGGTCATCCGAGCAGCTCCCGGCACTCGTCGTCGATGCGCGCGCGCACGTGCTCGGCGAGCATCGACGGGACGATGAGGTCGACCCGATCGCCCTCGGCGACGATCCGCGCGCCCACGCTCGACACCTCGCCCTGGACGAAGCCGGAGGCCGGCAGCTCGAGCTCGGACAAGCGGGCGAAGGCCTCCCTCGCGGCCGGTCCCGACAGCCGGTGGAGCGTCCACCCATCCGAGACGTCCTGGACGAGCCCGTCGGGATCCGAGAGCCCGACCGCGCGTTCCACGGCGCCCGGGGACACGTCCCCGAGCACCATCACCTCGGACGGTCCGATCCGGCAGGCGCCCCCGAGACCGGCCACGCGCTCACAGGCCTCCTCGGAGGCGAGAACCGCGAGGGCCCGAACCGGCATCGTCGCGACCTCAAGCACGGACACGGGATCCCTCCGGGTCGTAGAAGGGCGTGGGAACGACCCGCGCGACCGCCGGGCCGGCCCGGAGGTCCGGCGCCCGGCTCGCGGCGTCCTCCCGGATCCAGCCGAGGCCGATCGCGCGGTCGAGCACGGGGGATCGCTCGGCCGACGTGACGCGCCCGACCACGTCGCCGTCCGTCATCAGCGGCGCGCCGCGCAGCTCCGCGACATCGTTCGGCGCCCGGTCGAACGCGAGACCCGCGAGCCGGCGTGTGGCCGGGAGCGCCGACAGGCGTTCGAGCGCCGACTTGCCGACGAACCACGGCTTGCCCATCGCCACCGCGTGGCCGAGCCCCAGCTTGGCCGGCGTGTCGTCCGGAAGCGAGTCCTGGCCGAGATAGACGTGGCCCTTCTCGAGCCGGAGCGTCTCCAGCGCGTCGAGTCCGTGAGGCCGGATGTCGAAGGACGCTCCCGCGCGCATCAGCGACTCCCACAGTGCGGGCCCGCGCGAGCGCGGATGGTGGAGCTCGAATGCCAGCTCGCCAACGAACCCCGAGCGGACCGCGCGACAGGGCACCGAGTCGACGATCACCTCGCCGTGCCCCGGGTAGGGGATCGCGCCGCCGTCGATCCGGTCCGAGGTGACACGCTCGAGCAGCTCGCGCGCGAGGGGTCCGGCGACGAGGACGGCCCCGAGCTCGGACGTCCGGTCGAGCAGGTGCACGTGGAGCCCGAACCGATCCGTCCATTCGCGAAGGCGGGCGTCCATGCGCTCGGCGCCTCCGGTGGTCGAGGTGAGGTAGAACGCGCCGTCGCCCAGCGCGCACAGCAGTCCGTCGTCGACGACGTACCCGCCCTCGTCGAGCGCGATCACGTAGCGGGAACGTCCGGGCCGCAGATCGTCGACGCGCGTCGCGAACACGCGATCCACGAGCCGGGTCGCGTCCCTTCCGGCGATGAGGAACTTCCCGAGCGTTCCGACGTCCATGAGGCCGACGCGCTCGCGAACCGCGCGGTACTCCTCGAGCCGATCGCCGTAGCCGAACGGGCGGAGCCACCCGCCGGAGCGGTCGAGCCGCGCGCCGGCGGCGAGGTGGGCGTCGTGCAGCCCGGTGCGCTTGTCGACGATCTCGTGAACCGAGGCCGCGAGCGTCTCCAGGGCGACCGGTCGAAGCGGGGGTCGCGCGGTCGTGCGATGCGAGCCCGCCGCGCCGGCGGCGCCCATCGAGCGGGCGAAGCACTCGAGCGCGAGCCCGCACATCGCGCCCTGGCACGGGCCCATCGTGGCGGTCGTGTACCGCTTGAGGATCTCCGCCGAACGAAAGCCCTCGTCCCAGGCGCGGCCGAGGTCCCGTGTCGAGACGTCCTCGCACAGACACACGATGCCGTCGGCATCGTTCGCGTCGCATCGGCGGTCGCCGGCGGCATCGCCGACGACGTCGACCCGCTCGTCGATCGCCATCCTCGCGAGCTCGTCGCGCGGCACGGTCCCGAGCGAGAGCACGAGGGCGTCGCACGCGATCGTCCGGCTGTTCTCGCCGCTTCGAACGACGACCTCGCGAACGCGTGACCGTCCCCGCGCTTCGAGCACCCGCGCGTCGACGATCGTCTCGACGTCGCCATCGAGCTCTCCGGCCATCGACGGGGACACGACGGCGACGATGGAGCCGTCCGCTCTCGCCAGCGTCCGGATGTGTTCGATCCCCTCGGCCGTCGTGGCGACGACGACCACGCGTTCGCCGATCGGGACGCCGTGGAGCCCGCTCATCGCGGCGGCCGCGCGGCCGAGCCACACGCCCGGGAGGTCGGAGCCCGGGAAGACGGCGTGGCGCTCCCTCGCGCCGGTCGCGAGAACGAGGCGTCCCGGGTGGACCTGCACGAGCGCGCGATCGGAGGCGAGCGGCACGACCGGTCCCTCGTAGAGCCCGAGGGCCGCGTGGCGCTCGAGGATCTCGATCGAGGGCTCCGTTCGCGCCCGGGCCTCCAGCCGCCGGATCCGCTCGAGGGTGGAGCCCGGAGCGATCCCGTCTCCGATCGCCCGCTCCTCGCACAGCACGACACGCCGCCCGCCGGCCGCGGCCTCGAGCGCCGCGCTCAGACCCGCGATGCCGGCCCCGACCACCAGGACGTCCGTGCGGAGGTGCCGCGCGACCCGCCGGTCCGCCGGCCCCCCGGGCAACGGGCCGAGACCGGTCGCGCGCCGGATCACGCGCTCGGCCAGGGGCCACGCCGAGCGGGGATGGATGAAGGTCTTGTAGAGGAACCCGACCGGCATGAGCCCGTGGAGCCGATCGGCGACGTGGAGCGCGTCGCGCTCCGTCGACGGCCAGCCGCCCTCCCGGCGGACCGTCATCCCGTCGAGTGCCGGCGTGATGCACGAACGGCTTCCCGGGACGTCGTCGACCGTGACGAGGCAGTTCGGACACTCGCCGGTGCCGCAGTAGATCCCGCGCCGACGATGGAGCTTCAGCGAGCGGGAGAACGTGCGCACGCCGGCGCGGAACAGGGCGGAGGCGATCGTGTCGCCCTCGTGGAGGGAGACCTCGCGGCCCTCGAACCGGATCTGCCCGGTCGCGCCGGATGCGGGTCGTTCGGTCACGAGATCCGGTTCGTGACGGTATCGCGCGTGATCGTGAACCAGCGACGGCATCCGAGCGCGTGGAACCACCGCTCGCGTTGCGGGCCCTCGAGGTTGGCCGGCAGGAACACCCGTCCGAAGTCGGCCTCGAGATCCGGGGCGTCGACGGGACGGTCCTCGCCGCCGAACGCGAACTCGCGGGAGGGCCTGCGGCCGCACTGGGGGCAGGGGATCAGGAGCGACACGTCACCCGCTCCGCCGGCGTCGCAGATCGCGGGCGGCGACGTGGGAGGCCACGTATCCCGGCGCGCCGGTCACGCCGCCACCCGGATGCGCCCCGGCCCCGCACAGGTAGAGCCCCGCGACCGGCGTCCGATACCGCGACCAGCTCGGGAGCGGCCGCATGACGAACAGCTGCCCGATGCTGAGATCCCCGTGGAAGATGTTGCCCTCGGTGAGGGCGTACGTGCGTTCGAGGTCGAGCGGGGTGACCACCTGCATCGCCCGGACCGACGACGCGACGTTGTCCGAGCAGCGCGAGATCCGATCGAGGACCCTGCGCCCCAGCTCGTCCCGTCGTTCGTCCCACGTGCCCTGGCGCAGCTCGAACGGGACGTACTGCACGAACGCCGTCATGACGTGGACGCCCTCGGGCGCGAGCGTGGGGTCGACGTTCGACGCCGTCACGCAGTCGACCCACAGCTCGTCGGGGATCTCGCCCCACCGATGCTGGTCGTACATGCGCTGCGCCTCCTCGAGCGTGGGTACGAGCGTCGCGAGGGAGCGCCGGTTCGGATCCGCGTCGTCCGGCATCCCGCGCCAGCGCGGCTCCTCGTCGAGCACGAAGTTGACCTTCGCGCACGGGCCCGCCATCGCGATCGATTCGACGTCGCGCCGGAAGTCCTCGGGCAGCTCGGTGGCATCGACGAGCCCGAGGAACGTCCGCTTCGGATCTGCGTTCGACAGGACGATCCGAGCCGTCAGCTCGGTGCCGTCCTCGAGGACGACGCCCCGAGCGCGTCCCTCGCGGACGTCGATCCGCGCGACGGGGGCAGACGTGCGGATCTCGACCCCGACCTGTTGGGCGGCGGCCGCCATCGCCCGCGTGATCGAGCCCATCCCGCCGATCACGTGTCCGGTGAACCCCTGCACGTGGTGCTGCCCGCCCGAGAGCATGTGGAACAGCAGACCGATCGCCGTCCCGGGACGAAACGGCGGCGCGTGCATGCCGTAGACGTTGTTCGCGAGGTACAGACGCTTCACGTCCTCGGTCTCGAAGTGCCGCTCCACGAGGTCGCCGAGCGATCCGGTGGCGAACCGCACGAGGTCCGAGAGCTGATCGCCCGTCAGCCTGCGGAACCGCCGGAACAGCCGCCGGCCCTCGCGCACGCGCCCCCATCCCCGCGCGTACAGGTCCGGAGGCTCCTCGAGGAAGAACGCCTGCAGGTGCCGCGCGAGCTCGTGCAGCCGGCTCGTGAGCGCGAGGAAGGCCTCGGCGTCCGGGGGTGAGATGCGCCTGATCTCATCGGCCGTGCGCGCGTCCTCGGACCACCACGGCAGCACACGGCCGTCCTCGAAGGCCACCTGGAGGGCCGGCTCGCACGGGATCATCCGAAGGCCGTGTCCGGCAAGGTCGAGGTCATCGATGACCTCGGGCCGGAGCATGCTCGCGATGTACGAGGCCGTGGACGCCCGCACGCCCGGCGCGATCTCCTCGGTGACGCACGCGCCGCCGAGGATCTCTCTGCGTTCGAGGACGATCGTTCGAAGGCCGGCGCGCGCGAGGTAGAAGGCCGCCGTCAGGCCGTTGTGGCCGCCCCCGACCACCACGGCGTCGTATCCGTCACCCATCCGGTCTCCGGCGCTCGCGCGAGAGGGCAGTCTGGCACGGGGACCGACCGCGAACGCGGCGGCCCGTGACCGGCGGTCGCGCTCGGCGAACGTCGGCTACGCTGCCGCGAGCCCCCATGGAGACCGCCGAGCTCAGGTCGGAGATCGAGAAGATCACCTGGTACCACACGATCCCGCTCGGCCACGGCATCGTGACCCCGGGGATCGACGACACGCCGAGCCGTCTGGCGAAGTTCCGTCTGCCCGAGGACCTCAGCGGGAAGTCGGTCCTCGACATCGGCGCGTGGGACGGCTTCTTCTCTTTCGAGGCCGAGCGGCGGGGCGCCGCCCGGGTCCTGGCCACGGACTCCTACTGCTGGAGCGGCGAGGGGTGGGGCACGAAGGCCGGGTTCGACCTCGCGAAGCGCGCCCTCGGCTCCCGCGTGGAGGATCGGGAGATCGACGTGCTCGATCTGTCCCCGGAGTCGGTCGGCGTCTTCGACCTCGTCCTGTTCCTCGGCGTGCTCTATCACATGAAGGATCCGATGCTCGCGCTCGAGCGGGTGTTCGCCGTCACGGGTGACCACCTCGTCATGAGCACGTTCGTGGACATGACGTGGCGCCGCCGGCCGGCCATGGCGTTCTACCCGGGCACCGAGGCCAACGAGGATCCGACGAACTGGTGGGGTCCGAACCCGGCGGCCGTGCTCGCCATGCTGCGCGCCGTCGGCTTCCGGCGAGCCGAGATCGTCGATCGGCCCACGCCGTTCCCCGGGCGGCTACGCCTCGCGTCGCGCCGCCGCCTGCGGGGTCATCCCTTCTTCGCGAACCTGTGGCAGGGCGCCGTGGTCTGTCACGCCTGGAAGTAGCGCCGGCAGGACCGGGGCCGGCTCAGCTCTCCGAACGCGCGGCCTCCTGAGCGGGCGCGCCGGATGTCGTCGCCGACAGGTGACACGCGGCGAAGTGGCCCGGCCGCAGCTCGAGCAGGGCTGGGTCCTCGCCGCGGCAGCGATCCTCGATGCCGAGCTGAGCGGCCGCGCCCGAGGTCACCTGAGGGCATCGGGGGTGGAACCGACACCCACCCGGGATCCGGGTCGGGTCCGGAGGCTCGCCCGAGAGGAAGGGTCTCGACAGGCCGCCCGCCTCGGGGACGACCTCGAGGAGCGCCTGCGTGTACGGGTGCAGGGGCCGGGTCAGCACGTCTTCAGCGGGGCCGATCTCCACGATGCGTCCCAGGTACATGACCGCGACCCGGTCGGCGATCGTCCAGGCAAGCCCGAGGTCGTGCGTGACCACGAGCATCGCGATGCCGAAGTCGTCTCGGAGCCCGAGGAGCAGCTTCAGGATCTCGCCGCGGACCGATGCGTCGAGGCTGGAGACGGGCTCGTCGGCGATGATCACCTCGGGGTCCAGCACGAAGCAGCCGGCGATCACGACGCGCTGGCGTTGTCCTCCCGAGAGCTCGTGCGGGTACAGGAGGAAGAACCGCTCCGGCGGTCGCAGCCCCGAACGCGCGAGCGCGCGCGCCACGAGTCGTTCCTCGGACATCCCGTCCTGCGAGGAGATGCCGTGGACGCGCAGGCCCTCGGCGATCGACTCGTAGATCGTCTGGCGGGGATTGAGCGCGGCCGTCGGATCCTGGAAGACCATCTGGACGCGGCGCCGGTACTCGCGCAGGAGCCGGGTGCTGCGGCCGAGCGGCTCACCCTCGAACCGGATCTCTCCCTGCTTCGGCCGCTCCAGGCCCATGATCGTGCGCGCCAGCGTCGTCTTCCCGCATCCGGACTCGCCGGCCAGCGCCAGCACCTCGCCTCGTTGCAGCTGCAGGCTCACGCCGTCGACCGCCCGCGAGGTCGTCGCCTGCTTGCCGGCGAGCCCGGCGCCGATGCCCAATCGACCCTGGAACGTGACGAACAGGTCGCGCACCTCGAGCACGGGCGTCTCGTCCGCCGCCGGCGTGGGTGTCTCGGCCGTCTGGCTCACGAGGGCACCGTCGCGGCCTTGGGGACGAGCAGGCACGCGGCCCGCCGGCTCGGGCCCGCCTCGTAGAGCTCGGGCACGACGGTGGGGCACTCGTCGAACACCAACGGACACCTGGGGTGGAACGAGCATCCCTCGGGGACCGCGTCCGGCTGCGGGGGATCGCCGCCGAGCCCGGAGGGAGCCTTGCGGTAGCGCGGGTCCCCGATCGCCGGGAACGCGCTGGCCAGGGCCTCCGTGTAGGGATGCGCCGGCTTGCCGAAGACCGCCTCGGACGGCCCCTCCTCGACGATCCGCCCCGCGTACATGATCGCGAGCCGGTCGCACACCTCGACGAGCACCGACAGGTCGTGGGTGATGAAGATCATCGAGAGCCCGAGCTCGCGCTGCAGATCCTTCATCAGGCGGAGCACCTGCGCCTGGACCATCACGTCGAGCGCGGTCGTGGGCTCGTCCGCGATCACGAGCGAAGGGCTGCAGGCCAGGGCCATCGCGATCATCACGCGCTGCTTCTGCCCGCCGGAGAGCTCGTGCGGGAAGTCGTCCATCCGGCGACGGGGGAGCCCGACCTGCTCGAGGAGGGCGCCGACGCGCGCCTGTGCCTCGCGATCGCTGCCCTGCTGGTGGACCATGATCGCCTCGGCGATCTGATCGCCCACCTTCCGGACCGGGTTCATCGCGTGCATCGCGCCCTGGAACACGATCGACGCCCCGGTCCAGCGGACGGCCCGTAGGCGCCCGGGGCGCATCGCCAGCACGTCCT
>DATBLA010000086.1:0-5519 GCA_036555645.1 Actinomycetota bacterium | reverse complement strand
CACGGCGGCGTGTCGGTGTTCGCGGGCGTCGGTGAGCGGACCCGCGAGGGCAACGACCTGTTTCTCGAGATGACCGAGTCCGGCGTGCTCGAGAAGACGGCGCTCGTGTTCGGGCAGATGGACGAGCCGCCCGGGGTCCGTCTCCGGGTGGCCCTGTCGGCGCTCACGATGGCCGAGTACTTCCGCGACGTCGAGCGCAAGGACGTCCTCCTGTTCGTCGACAACATCTTCCGCTTCACGCAGGCCGGGTCGGAGGTCTCGACGCTCCTGGGACGGATGCCGAGCGCCGTCGGCTACCAGCCGACCCTCGCCGACGAGATGGGTGATCTGCAGGAGCGGATCACGTCCACGAAGGGCCGGTCGATCACCTCGCTCCAGGCGATCTACGTTCCGGCCGACGACATCACCGACCCGGCCCCGCACACCGCGTTCGCCCACCTCGACGCGACGACGGTGCTCTCCCGGGACATCGCGGCGCTCGGGATCTATCCGGCGGTCGACCCGCTCGACTCGACGAGCCGCATCCTCGACGCTCGATACGTGGGGCAGGAGCACTACGACACGGCGCGCCGCGTTCAGGAGATCCTCCAGCGATACAAGGACCTCCAGGACATCATCGCGATCCTCGGCGTCGACGAGCTGTCCGAGGAGGACAAGGTCATTGTCGCCCGGGCCCGGCGGATCCAGCTGTTCCTGTCGCAGCCGTTCTTCGTCGCGGAGCAGTTCACCGGCATCCCCGGCAAGTACGTGCCGATCGCCGAGACGATCGCGTCGTTCAAGGGGCTCTGCGACGGGGACTACGACCACCTGCCCGAGCAGGCCTTCCTCCTCGTCGGCGGGGTCGAGGAGGCGGTCGAGGCAGCCAAGCGGATGGAGCAGGCGGCGTAGTGGCGCTCGACGTCCACGTCGTCACCCCCGAGCGCGAGATCTGGGGCGGGCCGGCCCAGATGGTGATCGCCCGCGGGACGGCGGGCGAGGTGGGGATCCTGTCCGGCCACGCCCCGCTGCTCATCCGGCTCGCGGTCGGCACGCTCCGGATCCAGCAGGAGAGCGGGACCTGGGAGCACGTGGCGGTCGACGGTGGCTTCCTCCACGTGACCTCCGAGGCGGAGGGCACGCGCGTCGACGTCCTCGCGACCGGTGCCGAGCCCGCCGAGGTCGCCGAGTAGCTCCGCGATGCGCGGCGATCGAGACCTAGGATGAGCCGATGACGGACCGGCTGCTGGTCACCGGCGGGACGCGCCTGGAGGGCGCCGTCCGGATCGCGGGCGCGAAGAACTCGGCGCTCAAGCTCATGGCCGGCGTCGTGCTCGCGCAGGGCCGCTCGAGGCTCCGCAACGTCCCGCGGATCCAGGACTGCGTGACGATGGTCGAGGTGCTCGAGCACCTCGGCGTCGCGTGGACGTGGGACGACGACGGGCTCGTCCTCGACACGAGCGGCATCGGCTCGCGGGAGACGCCGTACGAGCTCGTGAGCCGGATGCGCGCGTCGATCCTCGTCCTGGGACCGCTGCTGGCGCGCTTCGGGACTGCCAGGGTGGCGATGCCCGGCGGCTGCAACATCGGCACGCGCAAGATCGACCTGCACGTCCGCGGGCTCGAGAAGATGGGGGTGCGCTTCCGCTCGGAGCACGGCTTCCTCGTGGGCGAGACGACCGGCCTGCGCGGCGCGATCGTGAACCTCGACTTCCCCAGCGTCGGCGCGACCGAGAACGTCCTCATGGCCGCCGTGGCGGCGCGGGGCACCACGGTGATCGAGAACGCCGCACGCGAGCCCGAGCTCGTCGACCTCGCCGAGCTCCTCGTCGAGATGGGGGCTCGCATCGACGGGGTCGGAACGCCGACGATCGAGATCGAGGGCGTGGACGCGTTCGTCCCGGTCGATCACACGGTGATCCCCGACCGGGTCGAGGCGGGGACGTTCGCGATCGCCGCGTGTGCGACCGGCGGACAGGTCGTGCTCGGCGGCGCGAGGGCGGACCACCTCGACCTCGTCCTGTCCAAGCTCGCGGACGCGGGGGCCGACGTCCTGGCGACCGAGGAGGGCGTCGCGGTCACGATGACCTCGCGCCCGCGGTGTGTCGATCTCGTGACGCTCCCGTACCCGGGGTTCCCGACCGACCTCCAGCCGCAGATGATGGCGCTGCTCGCCGCGGCCGAGGGGACGAGCATCGTGACCGAGAACGTGTTCGAGAGCCGGTTCATGTTCGTCGACGAGCTGAACCGCATGGGGGCGGACATCCGCACCGAAGGCCATCACGCGGTGATCCGCGGGGTCGAGCGTCTGTCCGCCGCACCGGTGCGAGCGCTCGACATCCGGGCCGGCGCGGCGATGGTCGTCGCCGCCCTGTCCGCGGACGGGGTCACCGAGATCGAGGACATGCACCACGTCGATCGCGGTTATCAGGATCTCGAGGCCAAGCTGACGTCGCTCGGCGCCGTCGTCCATCGCGAGCGCGAGCTGTCCGCCGCCCGGTCGTGACCCGCGCGCGCCCGAGCGCGCTCCTGCTGTCGGCCGTCACGCTGGGGATGACCGGCGCGATCCTCGGTCTCGGGGCGGTCGCGGCGGTCGCCCAAGACCTGCCGTACGAGCGGGCGGCGCTCACGATCGTCGTACCGGACGTGACCTTCGAGGACATGATGGGCCTGCCGGCCGCGGCCGATCTGGCGCGCGCCGGCGGCGCCGGCCTGCTGGCGAACGCCGACGAGTTCCAGCTCCCCGCCACCCCCGGCGTGCCGGAGGGGACGCCCCCGGGACGCGAGGAGTTCCTCGTGCTCGACCGGGGATCACCCACGCTGGACGAGGAGATCCGCGACGCGGTCGGCTCGTTCCCCGCCGACGAGCTCCTCGTGCTCCTGCTCTCTCAGGACGCCGACGGGATCGCACCCGACGGCGACGAGCTCATGCCGATCGTCATGGCCGTCGGAGCCCCCGACACGCTCTTCCCCGACGACGGCTCCCAGGGCTCGCTCACGTCGGACAGCACCCGGCGCGCCGGCGTCGTCTCGGGCGCCGACGTTCGCGCGACGGACGTCGCGTTCCTCGGTGGACCGACGGAGGACTTCGCCGGATCGCCGATCGAGATCATCGAGGGCCCCCCGCCCTTCGAGCTGCACGACCGGTACCTCGCGCAGCGCCGGATGTACGTCCCGGTCGGCGGGGCCGCCGCGATCTACCTGGCGATTTCGGGGATCGGCGGCATCGTCGTCCTCGCGCTCGGAACGCGGGCGCCGCGGCGGGTCCGCCGCGCGTTCGGCTGGGCGTGCCTGTCGGTGGCCGGGCTCGCCGTGGGGCTCCTCGCGGCCGGCCATCTGCCCGAGCTCACGTACGCGACGGTCGTGCCGTTCGTCGCGATCGTGACGGTGTTCGGCACGCTGGCGTTCGCGCCGCTCGAGCATCGCGACCTGCTCCTGGTCCCGGTGGGCATCGGCATCGCCGTGCTCGTCGCGTTCGCTGCCGAGGCCGCGCTGGGATGGACCGCCATGCTGACTCCGTTCGTGGGGGGCTCGCAGCTCGACGGCGGGCGCTTCTACGGGCTTCCGAACGTGGGCATCGGGATCCTCGTCGGCGCGTCCCTGTGGGTGGCCCATCGGCTGCGCACGAGCGCGGGGTTCGCCCTGCTCGTCGGCACGGCGCTGTTCGCCGGCCTCCCATATCTCGGATCGAACCTCGGCGGCGCCGCGACGCTGTTCGCGGGCGCGGGCCTGTGGCTGGCGGTGCGCGAACGCGATCGGCTCGGGACGCTGAAGGGCGTCGGCGTCGCCGCGGCCACGATGCTCGTCGGGACGGCGCTCGTGCTCGGCCTGCACGCGATCTCGCCGGTGGAGACCCACGTGTCTCGGTTCGAGGAGCAGGTGGACGGGCCCGGCGGCGTGATCGACAAGATCGTCGATCGCCTCCAGGTCGGGTTCGACCTCATCGCGAGCAACCCGCTCGCGCTCATCCCGGTGCTCGGCATGCCGCTCGCGATCTGGGCGGTGCTCCGTCCTCCCGCGGCCCTTCGCCCGAGCCTCGATCGGAGCCCGGCCTGGCGCGACGCGATCCTCGTCACGTTCGCCTGCGGCGTCGTGGCGTATCTCGTGAACGACACGGGTCCGGCCGCGGCCGGGTTCGCGTTCGGCCTGGGCCTCGGCGGCCTGCTGGGCGTGTCGCTGCTGTCCGGAGACGGGAAGATGGGGGAGCCATGAGCACGGAGCCGTTCGTCCCGCCCCGGCCGGACGCACCGTTCCCGCCGCAGGGCACGCCCCCGGTCTCGCCACCGGGCGACCGGCAGCCGGCCACGTGGGGATGGCTCGAAGCGGTCCTCGTCTACGTCATCGCGTTCGTCATCGCCGGGCTCGCGACGATTCCGTTCATCGCGATCATGGGCGAGGACGACGATCTCGCGACCCTCGCGGCCACGGTCGCCGCGGCGCTCGTGATCATCGGCGTCCTCGTCGGGTGGCTCTCGAAGTTCCATCGCGGATGGCTGGCCGTGATGCGGTTGCCCGAGCGCGGCCGCTGGGGCAAGGAGCTGCTCACCGGGGCGCTGTTCGGTCTCGGTCTGTATCCGACCGCCGTGTTCGTCGTCGGCGGGCTCGTCGTCGTCGTGCTCAACCTCATCTCGGGGGACGCCGTCCAGGCGCCCGAGCAGGTCCCCGAGAACCTGTCGGCCACCGGGGTGGCGCTGACGATCCTCTACGCCATCGTCATCGCGCCGGTGGGCGAGGAGCTCTTCTTCCGAGGGATCCTGTTCCGAAGCCTGCGCGATCGGCACGGACGCGCGGTCGGGATCGGGGGATCCGCCCTCGCGTTCGGGCTCATTCACTTCATCCCGGGACCGGCCGCGGACGCCGCCCTGCTCATGCTCGTCATGGTCTTCACGGGCGCCGCCCTCGCGTACCTGTACGAGCGGCGCGGCACGGTCGTCGCGCCGATCGCGGCGCACATGACGTTCAACGTGATCGGCCTCGTGCTGATCCTCGGGCTTCGGTAGAGGGACGCGTGGCGCTGTTCCCGTCCGACGAGTGGCTCAGCCTGTATCGCGACCTCATCAACGCCTCGAGCGAGTATCGCGAGGCCTCGGCCACCTGGGAGGGCGACATCGCCTTCGTCCTGGAGGCCGAGCCCGACCGGGGAATCCCCGAGGATCAGTTCGCCCGGCTCGATCTGTGGCACGGCGAGTGCCGCGACGCGCGCATGATCACGCGGCAGGAGGGTGACGCCGCCGCCTTCGGGATCCGCGCCCCGTACTCCAGGTGGCGGGAGGTCCTGCGGGGCGAGCTCGAGCCGGTGAAGGGGATGGTGCAGGGCAAGCTGAAGCTCCGCGGCGACCTGGCGCAGATCATCCGGCACGTCCGGGCCGCGAAAGAGCTCGTCCGGCTCACCACGCTGGTCCCGACCGAGTTCGCGGACGGACGCTGAGGCGGACGTGCGCGCGGTCGTGTTCCGCGGCGTCGGCCACGTCGAGGTCGAGGACGTTCCCGATCCGATCCTCGTCGAGCCCGGCGACGCCATCGTCCGCGTGCACACGACCTCG
>DATBLA010000085.1:0-7935 GCA_036555645.1 Actinomycetota bacterium | reverse complement strand
CGCCCCCCGCGTCCTCGGCCACCCCGGCGTCGCCGGCGGCGCGCGGTCGTCGAACCGCTGCCGGACGAGGTCCCGGCCGAACCGGATTCGGGCTCGGTCGACGTGTCGACCGCACCCTCGGTCTTGTTGCTCATCGTCGCTCCTTTCGAGCTGTCGAGAGGGGCGACGGCTCCCGGAACGGCATCTGCCGGGGGATCGGTCGGGGCGGACCCGGAGGGTCCCGCGGTTGGCCTGCGTCGACGGGAACGGCGCGCTACGGTCGGTGACGACTCGAGATCCGTTCCATCCTGCTCGCGCACGGGAGGGGAGATCGACTCTCCCGGCCCCTGCGGCGCTTCGTTGCGCACGCGGACGACCCCATCCCGGCGGGCCGCCCGGCCGCAGCCCTCCAGGTGCAATCTCACCCGGGGCCGGCGTGGCCGGCGCCTCGCCTCTCACTCCTCACCGTGCTTCCCGCGGCCCGGTGGCCGCGCGCACGGCGGGGAAAACCTGCACCCAGGATACAGGAGCGCCCGGCCCGATCGTGTGGGGCTCGGGACCGATGCCGGTTCGGCCTCGGGGTGAGCCGAGGTCCTGCCGATGACTAGCCCGTTCCGGCTAGAGGCCCTGTCGGTTCGCAGTCGCGAGAAACCGACGCTCGCCGGATGGCGCCGGAGGCCCCGTCCCCGGACACTCGCCACCATGGATCGGGCTGTCCTTCCCCGCCCGCCTGGACTGGCTCGGCCCATCCGGGTCCTCGTCGTCGACGACAACGCCGGGTTCCGCGAATCGATCCTCGCGTTGCTCGACGCGGGCAACCTCCAGGTCGTCGGCGAGGCCGGCACCGGCGTGGAGGCGCTCGATCTCGTCGGCACGACCGAGCCGGACGTCGTGCTCATGGACGTGCGGATGCCCGCGATGGACGGCATCGAGGCGACCCGCCGCCTGAAGGCGCGGTATCCGAGCATCGGGGTCGTGGCGCTCTCCAGTCACGAGGATCAGGAGATCGTCCGCGGCATGCTGGTCGCCGGCGCCTCCGGGTACGTGCTGAAGGATTCGGACGGCGACGAGATCCTCACCGCGGTGAGCCGCGCGGCCACCGGTGGCGGCATCCTGTCGCCGGAGGTCACCCCGAGGGTCATCGAGGAGCTCACGGAGGCGCTCGAGCGCGAACGGCGCCGGATCCGCGAGCTCGAGGCCGCGCAGGAGGCGCTCGTCGAGCGCTCGGCGCGGCGACAGGAGCTGGTGGCCAGGCTCTCCCACGAGCTCCGAACGCCGGTGACCGTCATCCTCGGCGTCGCGCAGACGCTGGCCAAGGTCGACGCCTCGCCCGACCAGGAGGAGGAGCTGCTCTCCCGCCTCGTCACGCGCGCGCAGGATCTCGCGCGACTCGTCGAGCGATTCGAGCTGACCGTCGACTCGGCGCTCACCGAACGCGTCGACGTCGCGGGGGTCGCGGCCGAGGTGGCGATCGGCGACCCGCGGGTCGGCGTCCGGGCGCAGGTCGGTCTCCCCACCGTCCACCTCAATCGCGGCGTCGCCCGGCGCGTCCTCGAGGAGCTCGTCGACAACGCCCTGCGGTTCTCCGCCGAGGGAACGCCGGTGGAGATCCGGATCGAGGTCGGCGTCGACGGGATCGAGGTCCGGGTCATCGACCTCGGCCCCGGCATCGAGCCGCACGAGTGCGAGCGCATCTTCGGTCCGCTCGAGCAGCTGGAGGAGCTGAACGTGCGGGTCCACCAGGGCGCCGGGATGGGCCTGGCGCTCGCGCGCACGGCCGCGCGAGCGATGGGCGGCGACGTGGTCGTCGAGACCTCCGGAGCCGAGGGGTCCACGTTCCTGTGGACGATCGCCCGGGAGGCGTGAGCCCGGGGTCGTCCGAGCGCGGCCGCGGCCGCCGGCCACACTCCTGCCGTACCGGACTCCGTCGCTAGGCGAACCGGCGCATGTGCACGTTCAGGAGCAGCCCGATCGCGACACAGTTCACCAGCAGCGAGCTCCCGCCATAGGAGACGAACGGGAGGGGGATCCCGGTGATCGGCATGATGCCGACGTTCATCCCCACGTTCACGAAGATCTGGAGCGCGAGCATCGACGCGATGCCGGCCGCCAGGTACGTCCCGAACGGGTCTTTCGACAGCAGCGCGATCCGGAACGCTCGCCAGAGCAGCAACCCGTAGAGGGCGAGCAGGACCGACGCGCCGATGAAGCCGAACTCCTCCCCCACGACCGTGAACACGAAGTCCGTGTGCTGCTCGGGGACGAAGTCGAGGTTCGTCTGAGTTCCCCGGAGATATCCGAGCCCGAACAGGCCGCCGGACCCGATGGCGATCTCGGCCTGCTCGCGGTTGTGCAGCGCCGCCTGGGTCGCGCTCGCGGGGTCGAGGAACGCCCTGAGCCGCTCGAGCTGATAGTCCTGCACGAGACCGGCCTGGAACCCCGCGAAGATGAGCGTCACGGCCGTGAGCGCGAGGATCGCGAGGTGCCGTCCGCGCGCGCCGGCGACGATGAGGACGCCGGCGAGGATCGCGACGAACACGATCGAGGTTCCGAGGTCCGGCTGGAGGAACACGAGCAGCGCCGGCACCGCAGCCATCCCGCTCGCGCGGAAGACGTCGCCGAGCGTGAGGTCGCCCCGGATCTCCGACAGGAACGCGGCGAGCATCGCGATGAGGGCGAGCTTGGCGATCTCGGATGGGGCGAGCTGGAAGCCGAACAGCTCGAACCATCGCTGCGAGCCCCGGACGCTCGTGCCGATCGGGGTGCGCACCAGGATGAGGAGCACGAGCGAGGACACGTAGATGATCCCCGCGTAGATCTTCAGCATGCGGTAGTCGAAGCTGGCCGCCAGGAGCATGACGACGGCTCCGGCCGCCACGAAGGTGACCTGCCGCTTCAGGAACCGGCCCGGGTCCATCTCGACGGCGACCAGGGACTGGTGGGTCGCGGAGTAGATCACGAGCAACCCGATCGCGGCCAGCCCGATCGCGGTCGCGATGAGCACCGGGTCGAGGTGCCGGATCGCGCGACGATCGCCCGCGATGACGCGACCGGTGGCGAGCTCCATCAGTCCGTCCCCGCCACGTCGGTGAACTGGGAGAACTCGAGCCCGTACAGGCCCTCGATCACGTGACGCGCGATCGGCGCCGCCGTCGTCGACCCGTGGCCCCCTTGCTCGACGAGGACGACGACGACGTGCTGCTCGCCCAGGCCCTCGGTCATCGCGGCGAACCACGAGAAGTCCTGCTTCGGATCGACCTCCGCCGTCCCGGTCTTCCCCGAGACCCACACGGTCCCGAACGGGAACCCGCCGAACGCGCCCGCGGCGGTTCCGGCGCCGCGAACGGTCTGGGTGAGCGCGTCCCGGACGTACCGGACGTAGCGCTCGTCGAACGGCAGGCGCCGGCGGCAGTTCGTCCGGTACTCGCGGATGAGCTCCTCGTCGGCCGAGGTCACCTGCTGGAGCACGTGCGGCACGCAGATCCTGCCGTCGTTCTGGAGCGCCGAGTAGGCGCTCGCGAGCTGGAGGGGCGTGACGAGCGTGTCCCCCTGCCCGATCGTCATGTTGATGAAGTCGCCCGGGACCCAGTCGCCGAACGGGAACGCCTCCGGGTAGCGCTCGTGGATCGTGGTCTTCCACTCCGCGTCGGGCACCCGGCCGACGAGCTCGAAGGGAAGGTCGACGTTCGTCCCGCGTCCGAAGCCGATCTGGCGCAGGTCGCGCTGGAGCGGCTCGCTGGCCTCCTCCTCGTCGTTGCCCTCGACGCCGTCGAGCCACGGCGGCGGGTAGAACCGGGCCCAGTACTCGTAGCCCATCGGGTAGAACACGGTGTCGCAGGACTTGGCCAGGGCGGTGGCCAGGTTCATGAACCCGAGGTTCGCCGTCGTCCAGTTGTCGAAGACGTACTGGATGGCCGCGGGGTTGTCCTCGTCGTAGGGCACGGTCCACGAGGGCGGACACCCGTAGGAGCGATCCATCGAGACGATGTCCCGTTGCAGGCCCGAGAGCGCGATCCACGGCTTGTACGTCGAGCCCGGCGGGTACTGGCCGGCGATCGCCCGGTTCAGCAGGGGCGAGCCGCGCGCCTGCCCGAACCGCCGTTGGTACTCCCGCTCGGGCATCCGCTGGGTGAACAACCCGGGGTCGTAGGAGGGATAGGAGGCCATGGCCTCGATCGCGCCGGTGCTCGGGTCCATGACGACCACCGCGCCGGCGTTGGCCGTCAGGTTCCGTCCGGAGCTCGTGTCGAAGACGGTTCGAGCGTGCTCGATCCCCGCCACGAGCGACTCCTCGGCGAGCGACTGCACGTCCACGTCGATCGTGAGCCACACGTCGTTGCCAGCGGTCGGCGCCTGGTCGCCGATCATCCCGAGGTTCTCGCCGAGCGAGTTCACCTGGTACTTCACGAGGCCCTTCGTCCCGACGAGGTCGTGCTCGTACACGGCCTCCACGCCCGAGTCCCCCACGAGGTCGCCGGGCTCGTAGTCCTGGAACGCCGGGCTGTCGAGCTTCTCCTGCGTGACCTCGCGGAGGTAGCCGAGCACGTGGGCGCCGAGCGACCCGTACGGGTAGGAGCGCACCGGCAGCTCGACGACGTCCACGCCAGGGAAGTCGTCCCGGTGCTCCTTCAGGTAGTAGGCGACCCGGCGGGGCACGTCGACGGCGACCGGCACGGGGCTGAAGACGTAGAAGTTCGGATCGTCCATCCGCTCGCCGAGCTCGGACGCGGGCACGTCGAGCAGCCGCGACAGGTCGAACAGGACCCGCTCGGTCTCGTCGCCGACCTCCTGCCGGTTGATCGTGACGACCATGCTCGGGCGGTTGTCGACGAGCACGTCGCCGGAGGCGTCCCGGATCACCCCTCGAGGCGCGGGGACCTCGAGCAGCCGCACGGCGTTGTCGGCGGCGTCGGCCCTCGCCTCCTCGACGGCGAGCACCTGGAGGAACCACAGCCGGGTGGCGAGCGCGGCGAACATCGCCAGCACGATCGCCGCGAGCACCTTCACGCGCATCCCGGTTCGAGGTTCGGTCATCGTCTTCTCACCATCGCACGACACGTCGCGATCGCGAGCCTTCGGCCGCCCGGCGCAGGATCGGGTACACGAGCGGCGTGAGGATCGCGTTGTACAGGGCCGAGAGCAGCGAGACCCGGACCAGATACAGCCACGGCGTGTCGAGCTGCCCGAGCAGGAACGACACCACGCCGTAGAACATCACGCCCGCGGCCGTCCCGGCTGCCACCAAGAGTACGGGCAGGATCGGCGAAGGACTCACGATGTACTGGCGGGCCATGCCCATGGCGTACCCGAGCAACGTGAGCGTGAGCGCGGTGATGCCCTTCGGGGCGTTCAGGAGGAAGTCCTGCGCCATGCCGCCCGCGAACCCGGTGATCGCCCCCGAGGCGGGACCCTCGAGGATCGCGAACGAGATCGTGAGCAGGTACATGAGCTCGGGCTTGGCGCCGAGCAGGTTGATCTCGGCGAAGACGGTCGTCTGGAGCAGCAGCGCGGAGAGGATCACCACGGTGAGCAACAGGACGCGGCGCATCGTGGTCCCTACCCGCGGCCGTCGCTGGACAGCACCACGAGCACGAGCGACAGCGTGGAGAAGTCGACCGACGGCCGCACGGTCACGAACTTCTCGAGCGCGGACTCCTCTTCCAGGACGCGGGAGACGGTCCCGATGAGCACGTTCGGCGGGTACAGGCTCTGGGCGACTCCCGGGATCCGGTAGCCGGCGGTCACGACGCGCTCGCCCGGCGCGACCTCGGCCGAGGAGCGGACGAGCCCCATCCGCAGGTCGGCCCCACCCTCGCCCGAGAGCAGGCCCGACTGGCGCGAGACGTCGAGCCGGCCCGCCACGAACGAGTCCGGGTCGATGATGAGCTGCACGACCGAGGAGCTGGAACCCACGCGCACGACGTGACCGACGAGCCCGGCGCTCGCCACGACCGGCATCCCCTCGGTGAGGCCGGCGCCCGAGCCCTTGTCGATCACGATCGTCCACTCGAAGTTCGACACGCCGTTCGCGATCACCTGGGCCGCGGTCGTCGTCACCTTCGGGCCGAGGCCCTGCTGGAGCTGGAGCAGCGACTCGAGCTCGGCGAGCCGGTCGAGGTTGGCCTGGCTCTCGGACAGCTCGGCCTCGAGCAGGGCGATCCGCTGTCGCAGGACCTCGTCCTCGTGACGGATCGACGGCAACCGGAACAGCGTCGAGAAGAAGTTGCCGATCGGGTGGGTGACCTTCGAGACCGCCTCCTGGAGGGGGCTGATCACCGTCAGCGCCGCGTCGCCGACGGTCCCGAGCGCGCCGCCCTCACCCTGGCGGTAGTCCACGGTGATCGTGAGCAGGGAGATCGAGACGAGCGACACGACGAGGAGCCGTGTGCTCCGCGCTCTGCTGCGCAGGGCCACGGCGGGTTACCTCCGGGACGGGCTCACCAGGACCCGCTGGAGCACCTCGAACTCCTCGAGGCACTTGCCGGAGCCGATCGCCACGGACGACAGCGGGTTCTCGGCGATGTGGACCGGCATGCCGGTCTCGTGCCGCAGTCGCTTGTCGAGCCCTCGCAGCAGCGCGCCCCCACCGGTGAGCACGATGCCCCGGTGCATGATGTCGCCGGCGAGCTCCGGCGGCGTGCGGTCCAGCGTGGCCTTGATCGAGTCGACGATGGCCGAGACCGGCTCCTCGATCGCGTTGCGGATCTCGCCGTCGGTGATCTGGATCGTCTTCGGGAGCCCGGACACGAGGTCGCGCCCGGGGATCTCCGCGATGAGCTCCTCCTGCATCGGGTACACGGAGGCGATCGCGAGCTTGATCGCCTCGGCGGTCCGCTCGCCGAGCAGGAGCGAGAACTCCTTCTTCACGTGCGCGATGATCGCCTCGTCGAGCTCGTCGCCGCCGATCCGCAGCGAGCTCGAGGTCACGATCCCGCCGAGCGAGATCACCGCCACCTCGGTGGTCCCACCGCCGATGTCGACGACCATGTTCCCGGAGGGCTCGTGGATCGGGAGCCCGGCGCCGATCGCGGCCGCCATCGGCTCCTCGATGATGTACGCGCGGCGCGCGCCGGCCGCGATCGTGGCTTCCTCGACCGCCCGCTGCTCGACCCCGGTGATGCCCGAGGGGACGCACACGACGACTCGGGGCTTTGCGAGCAGCCGGCGCTTGTGCACCCGCTGGATGAAGTAGCGCAACATCTTCTCGGTGATGTCGAAGTCGGCGATCACGCCGTCCTTCAGGGGTCGGACCGCCTGGATGTGCGAGGGCGTCCGGCCGATCATGCGCTTGGCCTCGTTGCCGACCGCCAGGACCGCTCCGGTGAGCGTGTTGATCGCCACGACCGAGGGCTCGTTCAGGACGATGCCGCCCCGCCGAACGTAGACGAGCGTGTTCGCGGTCCCCAGGTCGACTGCCATGTCCTGACCCAAGAACCCGAGGACCCCTTCGCCGCCCGTGCTTCGGCGACCCGGGGATGCGGGAAGTTCGCGACGAACCCTCTCGGCCATAGGTTCGCGGCTCTTTCTACAGGACGGGTTTGGGGGTGGCAACCCTCGACCCGACCTCGAACCAACCTGAGACTTTACGTCGCCGCTGACCTGCGATTTCGCTTGCCCTCGACCGTCGAAGTAGGGTTCGTCGACCGAAGCTCGAGGGGACGGAGCGATACACGCCGCGGTGGTGTTCCCAGGTCAAGGTTCACAGTTCGTCGGTATGGGCGACGGATGGGACGACCATGCAGTCGCACGAGAGGTGTTTCGAAGCGCATCGGCTGCATCCGGTCGCGACATCGTCGCGGAGATGCGCGATCAGGAGGCGCTCGAGGGCACCGACGTCGCCCAGGTCGCGATCCTCGCGTGCGACGTCGCGGCGTTCCGCGTGCTCGAGGCCGACGGCGTCGAGCCGGTCGGGGTCGCCGGGCACTCGCTCGGGGAGTTCGCCGCGCTCGTGGCCGC
>DATBLA010000084.1:0-2680 GCA_036555645.1 Actinomycetota bacterium | reverse complement strand
ACGACGTCGAATCGCTCCATCACGCGCAGAACGCGGCGAAGACCCGCGCGTAGATCCGCGACGCGGTGACGAGGTCCTCGACCGCCACCCACTCGTCGGCGGTGTGCGCGACCGTGAGCGATCCCGGCCCGAGCAGCACGGCCTGGACACCGGCGTCGTTCAGGTAGAAGCGGGCGTCGGTGATGCCGGTCAGGCCGGAGTCCTCGGTCGTCCGTCCGGTCTCGGCTCGCATCGCCGCCCGGCACACGCGCGAGATCTCGGAGTCGGGATCGGCCTCCGCCGCATCGGTCCACAGGTGGAGATCGAACGACAGGTCGACCTCGGGATGGTCGCGCGTGATCGCGCGGGCGAGACGCTCGAACGGCTCGAGCACCGCCGCCGGGTCCGTCTCGCCGGGGACCACGCGGCGATCGACGTCGACGACGCACGTGTCGGGCACGACGTTCGGCGCGCTGCCGCCCTCGATGATCGCCGCGTTCACGCTCGGGCGGCCGACGAGCGGATGCTCGAGGTCCGGGAGGACCTCCTCGATCCGCAGGAGGAACCGCGCCATCGACGTGATCGCGTTCACGCCGAGCTGCGGGGTGGAGCCGTGAGCCGCGCGTCCGCGCGCGATCGCGCGAACCCATGCGCCGCCACGTTCGGCCAGCATGAGCCGGAGATCGGTGGGCTCGCCGACGATCGCCGCGTCCTGGTCGAGGAAGCTCTGCTCGAGCAGGACCTTCGTGCCGTTCAGGCCGGTGAGCTCCTCGTCCGCCACGAGGTGCAGGTCGATCGTGCCGCCGAGCCGGACGCCCGAGCGCCGGATCGCCGCGACGGCGGCGAGCGCGCTCGCGACCGGACCCTTCATGTCCGCGGCGCCGCGGCCGACGAGCCGGCCGTCCACGACCTCGGCCGCGAACGGTGGATGGCTCCACGTGCCCGGGTCTCCGGCCGGAACGACGTCCAGGTGCCCGTTCCAGGCCAGACGAGGCCGGGATCCGTCGCCGATGCGGGCCACGACGCTCGGACGGCCGGCCTCACCCCGCACGATCCGCGCGTCGGCGCCGATGCCCTCGAGGATGCCGACGACGACCTCGGCGACCGCGTCCTCGGTTCCTCCCGGGTTCTCGCTCGGCGTCGTCACGAGCGCGCGCGCGAAGCGGAGGACTTCGTCCGGGTCGACGGCGGCGGCGACCGCGCTCGCCACCCCGCTCTCCACGTTCACCGCGCGCTCGCCGAGCCCTGGCGAGTGGGCGCCCTCCTCTACCATGGCGGCGAATGTACCCGAGCGATCTCCGCCTGCGCCTGCCGGCGCGTCTGGATCCGCAGCCCGATCCCGAACCGGCCGAGGGCGATCGCCTCGCCGCCGTCCTGCTCCCGCTGCTCGACGAGGAGCTCGTGTTCACGCGCCGAACCGAGCACCTGCCACGGCATCCGGGCGAGATCTCGTTCCCGGGAGGGCTCCGGCATTCGGACGATCCCGACCTTGCCGCCACCGCGCTTCGCGAGGCCGAGGAGGAGCTGGGGGTGGCGCCGGCCGATGTCGAGCTCCTCGGGGCCCTCGCCCCCGTCCACACGTTCGTCTCGGCGATCCTCGTCGTGCCCTTCGTCGGCCTGCTCGCCGGCGACACGACCTTCGCACCCGACGAGGGGGAGATCGCCGAGGTCCTCCGCTTCCGTCTCGACGACCTCGACCGTGCGGAGACGACGGTCGAGTGGCCTCGGGAAGGTCACGTCTATCGCGGGTACGCCTACCCGATGGCCGCGGGGAGCACGATCTGGGGGGCGACGGCGGCGATGCTGCATCAGCTCCTCGAGCTCGTGCGAGACGAGGGCCGTGCGTGACTCGACCGGACCCCGAGCTCGCGCCCTACCGGCCCTCGAACGTCGAGCTCCGATCGATCCTGGGCGATGCGAGGACCGTCGCGGTGGTGGGGCTGTCCTCGGACCCGCAGCGGCATTCGAACGAGGTGGCGGCCTACCTCCAGGACAAGGGCTACCGGATCGTCCCGGTGAACCCCAACGAGACCGAGGTCCTGGGCGAGCGGGCGTACCCGTCGCTCCTCGACGTCCCGGAGGAGCTCGCGATCGACGTCGTCGACGTCTTTCGCCGGTCCGAGCACACGCCCGCGATCGCCCGAGACGCCGTCGCCCGGGGCGCGCGCGTCCTGTGGTTGCAGGATGGCATCGTGAACGACGAGGCCCGATCGATCGCCGAAGCCGCGGGGCTCACGGTGGTGATGGGCGTCTGCATCAAGCGCACACGACGACGCATGGAGGAGGAACGCTGATGGCGGCATGGGAGTACTTCGTCGCACCGCTGCTCGAGCACAACCCGGGCGAGATCCTCAACACGTTCGGCGACGACGGATGGGAGCTCGTGTCGGTCGCGCAACTCGTCACGCCCGCGGGAGGAACGTCGACGATCGCGTACCTGAAGCGACCGAAGGCCTAACGCCGAAGCAGCCGGGTTCGCATCAGCAGCAGCCCCCCGAGCAGGATCGCCGCGATCGCGATGCCGGCGCCGGTCGTGAGCCCGCTCCGCGAGCCCCCGGTCGGCGTGGGGGTCGGCGTCGGGCTCGGCGTCGGCGACTCGGTGGTCGGGCTCGTCTGTGCGAGGACCGAGCCGTGGTGCATCGCCACGGGCGACGCGCTCGCGGCCGGCGACGAGACCGCGAACAGGAGGACGAAGCCGACG
>DATBLA010000083.1:0-23900 GCA_036555645.1 Actinomycetota bacterium | reverse complement strand
GACGGCGCCCATCGTTCGCGGTGGTCGGTTCGGACGCGGCCGTCTCCTGCGCGCGTCGATCGTCCTCCTCACGTGCTCGATGTTGGCCGGTTGCAGCGCGTTCGGCTTCGACTCGGCGCCGGAGCCGCGCTCCCGAGGCGGTGACACGATCGTCGTCGGTGTCTCGGGCGCCTTCGCCGAGAACCAGCTCGTCGCGGAGATGTACGCCCAGGTGCTCGAGCGGGCCGGATACACCGTCGAGCGGGAGCTGGATCTGCGTTCGCGGGAGAGCTCGCAGAACGCCCTCGAATCGGGCCGGATCGATCTCAAGCCCGAGTACCTGTCGTCGCTGCTCCTGTTCATGGACCGGGGCGCCAGGGCGTCGGACGATCCGGCCGAGGTCGCGCGGGAGCTTCGCGAGCTGCTCGGATCCCGAGGCATCGCGCTGCTCACCCCGTCGCCGGCGGAGGACACGAACCAGTTCGTGGCGAACGCCCAGACCGCGGAGCGGTTCGACCTGACCACGATGAGCTCCCTGGCGGCGGTGGCCGGCCAACTGACGCTCGGGGCGCCACCGGAGTGCCCGCAGCGGGCCTTCTGCCTTCCCGGGCTGAAGAGCGTCTACGGGATCGTGTTCGACGACTTCCAGCCGCTCGACGTGGGCGGGCCGCAGACGATCGCCGCGCTGTCGAACGACGAGGTGCAGGTCGCCCTGCTGTTCTCCACGGATCCGCGCATCCGCCAGGAGAACTTCGTCCCGCTCGTGGACGATCGGCATCTCCAGAACGCCGAGAACGTCACGCCGGTGATCCGGACCGCCGTGATGAACGACGAGATCGGGGGGCTGCTCGATGCGGTGAGCGCGAGCCTGTCCAACGAGACGCTGACCGATCTCGTCGGCCAGGTCGTCATCGACGGGCAGGACGTGGCGACCGTGGCCCAGCGATTCCTGGCCGAGCACGGCCTGCTGTGACCTCGATCAGCTTCTCCACCAGGGGTCGAGCCCGAGGTCCTCGGCGATGACCGTGGCCGCGTTGTAGCCGCACGCGCCGCCGATCGAGCCGCCCGGGTGCGTCGAGGCTCCGCACAGGTACACGTTCGCGAACCCCGTCCGGTACGGCGGGTACTCGTGGAACGGGCGGAAGACGCCGAGCTGGTCCTGGCTCATCTCCCCGTGGTTCCAGTCGCCGTGTCGCATCGACGGCATCACGGCCTCGATGTCGATGGGGCTCGAGATGTACTGCCCGACCACGGCCTCGGGCTCCAGGCCCGAGTCGAGGTACGGGCGCCACCGGTCGAGCACAACGTTCGCGTAGTCCTGCTTGATCGCCTCCCAGCCCCCGATCCCGCCCTCGCGAAGCTCGTACGGCGCGATCTGCTCGCAGAAGCACGCCTCCTTGCCCGGCGGGCAGAGCGAGGGCTCGAACAGCGACGGGTGGACGGTGAACAGTCCCGGCAGCCGCGGCGGCACGCCCAGACGGCAGTCGCTCGCGTTGTCGTCCAGCACGTCCAGCGACTCGCACACCGAGACCGCGAAGCACCGCTGGACGGCGGGCTCGAACTCGGCGGCCTTCCACCGCACGGGCGCGTCGAGCGCGAGGTACACGCAGAACATCGACATCACGTCGTACCGCCAGCGGTGGCACGCGCGGAGCATCGTCTCGTCGAGCCCGTCCTCGCCGACGAGATCGAGGAACGTGTGCTTGGGGTCGAGGTTCGAGATGAGCGTGCCCTCGACGGGGATTTCGGTCCCGTCCTCCAGCGTCACGGACCGCGCGCCGTCCCCGTCGACCTCGATCCTGGTCACGGGCGAGTCCACGCGGATCTCGCCGCCGTGCTCGCGCAGGAAGCTCGCCATCGCCTGCGCGAGCCGGTTCGAGCCACCCTCGCAGATCGCCCACCCGTACGGCTCCATCGAGCCCGCGACCATGACCGGGTAGTTCGCCCCCAGGCCGAACACGTCACCCGTCCCCGCCAGCTGCGCGACCCAGAACCCGACCCAGGTCTGGACCTCGGGAGACTCGAACAGCTCGCGCGCGAGGTGGTTCGGCGTGGTCAGGAACTGGCGGATGAGGCCGAGGCCGTCGCTCGAGCCTTCCAGCGGGGCGAGGTCGCCCGAGGGCGGGCCCGGCGGCGAGAACATCGCCGGGACGAACCCGTCCCGGAGCACCTCGAGGTAGACGTGGGCGAGCTCGCGGAAGGCGGCGGCGTCGCGCGCGGAGAACCTCGCGATGCGCTCGACCGTCGTGTCGAGGTCGCGTGAGGACACGAGCGCCCGCCCGTCGGGGAACACGTGACCGAACTGGTTCTCGGGCCACACGTACGTCGCGCCGTAGCGTTCGAGCTCGAGGTCGCGATAGACCGGGCCCATGTGGATGATGCCGTGGAAGTTCGAGTGGAAGTTGTGCCGGAAGCCCGGCGCCGCGACCTCCTTCGTCGCGCAGCCTCCGCCGACGACGTCCCGCGCCTCGAGCACGAGGACGCGCCGGCCGGCCTTCGCGAGGTAGGCGCCGCAGGTGAGCCCGTTGTGGCCGCCGCCGACGATGACGACGTCGTGGCCGCCCTCAGGCATCCGCGCCGTCCGGCTCCTCGTCGGCCCACAGCCCGCGAGCCTCGTCCCATGCCCTCGCCGGGGTGAGCTCGGGGTCCATCGGGAAGAACTTCGCGCCCTCGAACGCGTTCGCCGGCCGGGTGTAGGCCCCACGCTTGATCAGACGCTGGATGTTCCGTCGGTAGAACGCGTCGACGGCGTCGTGGGAGAAGGGCGCCTGCCGAAGCCACAGGTTCTTCGGGTGGATCGGCTCCTCGTACATCCTGCGGAAGACCTCGGTGCGCAGGTCCTTCATCCAGTTCGAGTTCAGGTTCATCACCCGGAACTGGCGCAGGGCCTCGATGTCGACGATGCCGGTCACGAACGTGTTGTAGCCGGAGGGGGAGTAGGACAGGACGTTGCCCATGTAGTCGACGATGTGCGACTGGCCGCCCGCGATGTCCATCGGGTGGCGCATCTTCGGGTGCAGGTACACGGGCCCGACGTTCGGCGCGACGATGTAGACGTTGTTGAAGTGCGCGTGGGCGCGGTTCTGGAGCATCCAGGTCCCGCCACCCGGATAGCCGACGTTCGTCATCGGGACGGCCTCGCTCGGCCGGTAGACGACCTCGGCGCCGTTGAACGCGAGCGCGCGTACGGCCTCCGGGTACTCGCCGTCCGAGCAGCAGATCGTGCCGATGTGGCCGATGTCGTCGGTTCGAAGGACCGGGTAGAACGCGTCGATCCCGTCGCCGAACAGCTCGACCCACCGGTCGTAGACGTCGTGCGGCGTGCACGAGCGCTCGCGGCACCACAGGTGGTTCTTCGCCGCCTTGTGGACGACCTCCCCGGTGGGCGAGATCACGAACAGCGTGTTGAAGTACCGGTCGGGCATCACCTCGGGCCACCGTGCCTTCGACTGCACGACGAGGTACGTCTCGTACATCCGCGCGAGCGCGCCCAGGCGCTCGGACTCCTCACCCGGGATGTCGATGAACAGCTCGCGCGCGGCGGTCACGTGCGGCACGTCGAACGCCTCGTCGGTGAACCCGGTGAGCGCGCCCTCGGCGAGCGCGATGAGCTTGACCGGCATGTTGATCGAGATGATCCCCATCGCCGCGTGGATGGCGTCCTCGATCGTGTCGAGGTTCTGGGCGATGTGCGCGCGTTCGCCCACGCCGTGGACCACGGTCGAGATCCCCACCGCGAGGTAGGGAGCGACCGGTGTGGTCCGTCGTCCGCCGTCGGTCGTCATCGGAGCCTCCCGGATCGGGTCGGGTGGTGCCGGCCATCCTCGCATCGGGATCCGTTTCCTGCCTAGCCCGAGCGGGCGTGCCAGACCGTGTGGTTCGGCGCCGGGTCCCCATGGCCGGTCGTCCGGGTCAGGAGCACCGAGTCGACGTCGAACACGAACAGCTCCCACGAGCCGATCTCGGCCGGAGGCTCCGGCATGTTGCGCTCGACGGCGAACTGCGCGGCAAGGGCCTCCACGGCTGCGCCGTCCGAGGTCGGGGCGGCGCGGCCCGTGAGGGAGAACGCATCCTCGTTCCGCTCGACCGGGAACGAGTGCAGCGCGTAGCGGCCGTCCCGGTGAAGATCGAGCCGCTTCGGCGAAGGCACGATGAAGGCGTACAGGTCCTCGTCCGTCAGGAGCGGGCACATCGGGTGGACGCGCGGCCCACCGTCGGCTCGCGTGGTGGCAAGGAACCCCAGCCCGACGCCGTGCTGGTACAGCAACGCGCGGCCGGCCTCGGCGAGGTCCGGTTGAGCCAGCGCGAACTCCCCCCACCGCATGGTCAGTGCATCCGGTGGCCGCCGTCGACGTTGATCGTCTGGCCCGTGATGAATCCGGCGGCGGGGCTCACGAGGTACGCGATCGTCTCGGCGATGTCCTCGGGACGCCCCCGGCGCCTGATGGCCTGATCGGCGCCGATCTCGTCGAACAGGTCGCCGCCGGGATCCTCCTCCTGCGTCCCTTCGGTCTCGATCATCCCCGGCGTGATGACGTTGACGGTGATCCCGTGCGGTCCGGCCTCGGCCGCGAGGGATCTCGTGAAACCGATGATGCCGCCCTTGCTCGCCAGGTACGGCGTGAGCTCCGGGTAGCCGATGTGGAAGGCCGCGGTGGAGATGTTGACGATCCGGCCGTAGCCCCGCTCCCGCATGTGCGGAAACGCCGCGTGCGTGATGAGGAAGACGCTGTCCAGGTTCGTCGACAGCACCCGCCGCCACTCCTCGAACGTGAGCTCCTCGAACGGGGTGTGCGGGTAGATGCCGGCGTTGTTGACGAGGATGTCGATCCGGCCCCGTTCCCGGACGACGGCGCCGACCGCCTCCACGACGCGGGGTCCGTCGGACACGTCGACGGCCCGTGCGGTCGCATCCAGGCCGCCTGCACGGATCGCGTTCGCCGCTGCCTCGGCGGAGGAACCGTCGACGTCGAACACCTCGACCGCGGCGCCCTCGGCGGCGAGCCGTTCCGCCGCGGCCCGACCGATCCCGCGGGCGGCACCGGTCACGATCGCCACCTGGCCGTCCAACCGGGCCGCCACGACCCGGATGCTAGTCGACGGCGCGAGGTTCCCGGTCGCTGATTTCCCTCGTGCCGTCCCGCGGGGTAGCGTGTCGCGAGCCAGGACGAGCCAGGACTCGAGGGGAGGGAGAGTTCGTGGAAGACAAGCCGTTGGTCGTGGGCGAGGAGTACGAGCGTCTCGGGAGCAAGACGCTCTCGTTGATCGATGTGCTCGCCCAATCGGTCGGGTTCATGGGCCCCGTGTTCGCGAGCGCGTTCGTCCTCCCACTCATGTTCGGCTTCGGGTTCTCCGGTCGTGGGGCCGGGACCTCGACGGGGCTCGTCGTCCTGCTCTCGGCGATCGGCATCTTCGCCCTCGCATGGATCGTGTCGAGGTACGCCAAGAAGATCCACGCGGCGGGAGCGCTCTACGACTATGTGTCGCAGGGTCTCGGCAACACGATCGGCGCCTCGGCGGGGTGGCTGTACTACGGCGGCACGATCGTGCTGACGACCGCGCTCGGCGTCCTGCTCGGTGGCTACGTCCACGACAACCTGCTGCCGGCGTTCGAGATCGGTCCGTTCTTCCCGGTCTGGGTCTGGGACGCGATCCTCGCGCTGGGGCTGTTCGCCGTCCTGTACTTCGGCGTGCAGCTCTCGACGCGCGTGCAGCTGACCCTGGCGCTCGTCTCGATGGCCGTGGTCCTGATCTTCGTCATCACGGTGATCATCGACCTCGGCGGAGACAACGACTTCGCCAAGGTGTTCGACCCGTCGCCGGAAGGGTTCGGGTTCTCGGGGATCCTGTTCGGCGTGCTGTACGGAGTCCTCGCCTTCGTGGGGTTCGAGACCGCCGCCAACCTGGCCGAGGAGACCGCCGACCCGAAGCGGTCGATCCCGCGGGCCGTGCTGGGCGCGGTCGTGATCGTCGGCGTCTTCTACCTGATCGTCGCGTACGTGGAGGTCGCGGGGTTCGGCTTCGACCTCGCGGTGATCCTGTCGCCCGAGGTCGCGGGGGCGCCGCTGTTCGCCCTGGCCGCGCCGGGGGCGACGGAGTTCGGATCGGAGTTCTGGCTCAAGACGCTGCTCGTCGTCGTCTTCCTCGACATGCTCGCCGTATACGTCGGCGCCGGCGTTGCCTCGACGCGCGGCGTGTTCGCGCTGGCTCGGGACCGGCGCCTGCCGAAGGCGCTCGCCGCGGTGTCGAGCCACGGAACGCCGACCGCCGCGATCGCGCTCCTCATCGTGATCCAGGCGCTGTGGATCCTGCTCGCCGAGGGCAACGACACGATCTTCGCGCTTCCGGACGTGCCGCACTACTTCTCGATCTTCGCGTGGGGAGCGGCGTTCGGAGCGTTCGCGCTCGTCGTCGTGTACCTCGTGCTGTGCGTGAGCGGGCTCGTCGGTCTCGCCAAGGACCCGGGCTACGTTGGCGTCGTCGTGGCGGCGTTCATCGGGATGGCCGTGTGCGTCGGGGCGATCTACGGGTCGTTCTACAAGGTCCCGAGCCCGCTCTGGCTCGCGTCGCTGTACGCGGTGATCTGGGGCCTGATCGGGCTCGTCTACATGTTGCTGGTCAGAGGGCGCGCGCCGGCCAGCGAGGCGCTGGCGGAGCTGCGCGAGTAGCGCCGGATGCCTGGAGGACGAGCCGGGCCGCCCCGGCTCGTCCTCATCCTGTCCGAGAACGCCACGCTCGTCCCGCCCGACGACATCGGCGCGCTCGTCGACATGGCGGTGCAGGCGGAGTCGGCCGGGATCGACGGCGTGATGGTGAGCGAACACGTCGTGCTCGGACCGGGTTCGGACGAGCGTGGTCTGCCCGAGAACCCTCGCGACTACGCCCTGCCCGGCAACCAGGATCCGGGGATGTCCTGGCCCGACCCGGTGGTCGTGCTGTCGGCCGTGGCGGCGGCGACGAGCCGGATCCGGCTGGTGGCGAGCTCGATCATCGCGCCGCTCCGCCACCCGCTCGCGCTCGCCAAGCAGCTCGCGACGCTGGACCGGCTGTCACGAGGCCGGCTGGTGGTGCAGCCCACGGTCTCGTGGCACCGAGCCGAGTACGACGCGCTCGGCGTCGCCTTCGAGGAGCGCGGCGCGTTGCTCGACGAGCACCTCGAGGTCTGGCGCATCGTCTGGCGGGAGGCCTCGGCGAGCTTCGCCGGCCGCCACTACCGGTTCGCGGACGTTCACGTGGAGCCGAAGCCGACCCGGCCCGGGGGCCCGCCGCTGTGGTTCGGGGGGCAGCGGCTCCACGACCGCCTGCTTCGGCGGATCGTGGCCTACGGGAGCGGCTTCAACCCACTCGGCCGCCCGAGCGACGACGATCTGGAACGGCTCCGCGCCACGATGTCGGCGGCCGGCCGCGACCCGCTGGAGCTCGAGATGGTGGGGGGGACCCGCGGGAGGTTCCCCGACGCCTCGAGCGTCGCCGACCTCGACGAGGCGCTCACCACGGTCCCCGAGCAGCTCGCGCGCGGGTTCTCGACGATCTGCGTCAAGCCGTCGCAGTTCATCGACGATCCGGCGCTGATCGGATCGTTCTGCCGCTCCGTCGTCGAGCGGGTCGCTCAGATGACCTCGAAGTAGCGGCGCCGCTCCCACTCGTCGACGGCGCTCGGGGCCAGGAACGCCTCCCACTCCCATCGCCCCGCCTCCGCGTAGTGGGCGAGGACGTCCTTGCCGAAGACGTCGGACGCGAAGGCGCCGTCGCGGAAGCGCTCGACGGCCTCGCCGAGCGTCGCGGGCAGGGGCGGCACCGGGCGGTCGTAGTCGTGACCCATCAGCGGCTCACCGGGATCGGTCGCGTTCGCGATCCCGTCGGCCGCCGAGGTCAGCAGGCCCGCGATCGCCAGGTACGGGTTCACGTCCGCTCCGGGAACGCGCCACTCGAGCCGGGTCGACGCGGGGCTCTCGACGAGCACCCGGCACGAGACCATCCGGCTGTCGAACCCCCACGACGCCCCGTTGCCCGAGAACTCCCCGCTCGTCGTGCGGCGGTACGAGTTGACGGTGGGGGCGTAGAGCAGCATGAGCTCGGGCGCCCGCTGCAGGACCCCGCCGATCGCGTGCCGCAGCGTGTCGGAGACGTGGTCGGACGCGTGAGCGTCGTGGAAGACGTTCGAGCCGTCCTCGCCGAGCAGCGACAGGTGCAGGTGGCACGAGGATCCCGTCGTGTCGGCGAACGGCTTGGCCATGAACGTCACGGCCATGCCCGCCGCCGAGGCCATGGCCCGCATCGCGAGCTTGAACAGGATGTGCCGGTCCGCCATCTCGAGCGGGTCGCGATGCTCGAGGTTGATCTCCCACTGCCCGAGCCCCCACTCCACCTGGCTCGTCCACGGGCCGAGGTCCGACGCCTCGAGCACCTCGCGCACGCGGGCGAAGAACGGCTCGTGCAGGTCGCCGGCCTGGATCGTGTAGTCGGCACGGGCCAGCGTCGTCGGCCGGAGCGTCCCGAACCCCTGGAGGCGCCCCTCGTCGTACGTCCCGTGGTACAGCGCGAACTCGAGCTCGCTCGCGACCCGAGCCGTCAGGCCGGTCTCGGCCAGGCGCTCGACCTGCCGTCGCAGGATCGTGCGGGGGGCCACGGGGACGAGCTCGTCGTGTCCGATCTCCACGAAGTCGGCGACGCAGATCGCGGTCCGCTCGAGCCAGGCCGCCGGCCGGAGGGTCCCGAGGTCGGGCACGAGCCGGACGTCGTGCCATCCCGTGTGGTGGCCCGTGTACTCCTGAACCGGGCCGGGCCACTGGTCCAGGTCCCACCCGAGCACGCACGAGCTGAGGTTCACGCCGCCCTCCTCGGCGAGACGGCGGAAGGTCTCGGGCGTCACGCGCTTGCCGACGAGCCGGCCGGTCACGTCGCTCGAGGTCACGATCACGGTTCGGAAGCCCTCGGCCTCCAGGTCCTCGGCTCGCAACCGGCTCACGACGCCAGCCACCCCCCGTCGACCGGCAGCTGGGCGCCGGTGATGAACGACGCGTCGTCCGAGAGCAGGAACGAGATCGCGGCCGCCACGTCCTCGGGCTCGCCGACGCGGGGGACGAGCATGCGGTCCTTCATCGAGTCCCACGCCTCCGGCGACCGTAGGTCCCCGCCGGGGATGAACGAGGTCGCGATCGGTCCCGGCGCGACCGCGTTCACGCGGATGTTCCGGCCGGCGAGCTCGACGGCCAGGGCCTTCGTCAGCATCTTCACGCCGCCCTTCGACGCGTTGTAGTGGATCTGCGGATGCCCGGAGGGTGCCGCGACGACCTCGGCCTCGATCGTGGACAGGTTGACGATCGCGCCGCCGCCGGCCTCCGCGATCGTGGGGGCGACCGCCTTGGTCACGACGTACATCCCCTTCAGGTTCGTGTCGAGGACGAGGTCCCACTCGTCCTCCTCGAGGTCGTCGAGCGGCGACATCCTCACGAGCCCCGCGTTGTTCACCAGGTAGCGGATGGGCCCCAGCGAGGCGATCACGCCGTCGCGCGCCGCCTCGATCTGCGGGGCGACCCGAACGTCGGCCTCGAAGGCCTCGGCACGGCCACCCTCGCTCGAGATCAGGGCGACGGTCTCGCGCGCGGGCTCGAGCCGCAGGTCGACCACGCCGACCGCGGCGCCCTCGGCCGCCAGTCGCCGCGCCGTGGCACGCCCGATCCCCGACCCAGCACCGGTGACGAACGCGACCCGGCCCGTGTGGTCGAAGCTCACGTGGACCTCGGCTCGAACGCGGTCTCGGTGACATCCACGGCGAGCCCCCCGCCGTCGGCCACGAGCACGGTCCCGGTGACGATCGACGACTCGTCGCTCGCCAGGAACAGGCAGCACGCGGCGATCTCCTCGGCGGTGGCCGGGCGGCGGAGTGGGACATGCTGGGTCACCAGCCGATATCCCTCGTCCCGGCTGATGCCGTGGGCGTCGGCGAGCGAGTCCATCGCCCGGTCGCCCATGGGCGTCACCACCCAGCCGGGACACAGCGTGTTCGCGCGGATCCCCTGGGGGCCGTAGTCGACGGCGATCGACCGCGCGAGCCCGAGGAGCGCGGTCTTCGACGTCTGATACGCGGCGCCCTCGGTCCCTCCCACGAGCCCGGACACGCTCGACACGAGCACGATCGAGCCGCCTCCGCGCTCGAGCATCGCCGGGATCGCGACCCGGGCGAGCCGGAAGGCGCCGGTGAGGTTCACGTCGAGCGTCCTGGCCCACCGCTCGTCGTCGACATCGGCCGCCGCGCCACCGAACCCCAGGCCGGCGTTCGCCACGACGATGTCGAGGCCGCCGAACGCATCGATCGCCCCCCCGACGGCCGCCTCGGCCTGGCCAGGGTCGGCGACGTCGCCCGCGACGGCCCGCCCTCCGGTCTCGGATGCGACGGCCTCGAGCGGCTCGGGGCGCCGCCCGGTGACGACGACCTTCGCGCCCTCCCGCGCGAACAGCCGCGCGGACGCCGCGCCGATGCCGGTGCCGCCGCCGGTCACGATCGCCACCTTGCCCTCGAGCCGCATCGCCCCTCCTCGTTGCGGCATAGTCTGCCGTATCGGCTCCGCGCGCGAGGTGACGGCGTTGGCGAACATGCAACCGCTGCGGCGGGAGGATCATCCCGAGCTCGAGGAGCTGTTCGAGCTGTACGACGACACGATGTCGTTCGTCCCGAACAGCCTGTTCACGATGGCCCGGCGGCCGGAGATCCTGCGGGCGTTCAGCGAGCTCATCACGCAGATCTGGCGAACCGGCACCGTGCCGGTCGGGCTGAAGCCGCTCGTCGCGATCGTCGCCAGCACGGCCGCGGGCTGCCGCTACTGCCAGGCGCACGAGACGGTCGACGCGAAGATGCGCGGTGTCGAGGAGGAGAAGATCGCGGCGATCTGGGACTTCGAGCGGTCGTCCCGGTACTCGGAGGCCGAGCGGGCGGCGCTCCGGTTCGCCCGCGACGCGAGCGTGATGCCGAACGCCGTCACCCCCGAGCACTTCGTCGAGCTCCGACGCCACTGGGACGACGGGGAGATCGTCGAGATCCTCTCGGTGGTCGGCCTGTTCGGGTTCCTCAACCGCTGGAACGACTCGATGGCGACCGACCTCGAAGACGTCCCGGCCGCCTTCGCCGGTCGGACGATCGGCCCTCACGGGTGGGAGGCGGGCAAGCACGGATGACGTTCGGCGAGCAGATCACGCTCGAGGAGCTCGAGCGCGACCCGTACCCGATCTACGCGCAGCTGCGGGACGAAGAGCCGGTCTCGTGGGTTCCCGCCGTGCAGCTGTGGCTCGTGACGCGGTACGAGGACGTGCGGACCGTCGACCTGTCGCCCGAGCGCTTCACGGCCGCCACCGATCCCTCGACGCTCAACCGCACGATGGGCGTGAACATGCTCGGCTCGGAGGGGCCGGACCAGCAGCGGGTGCGCCGGGTCGTCGAGCCGCCGTTTCGCCCCCGCGACGTCGAGGAGCGGACGAAGGGGATGATCCCGGCCCTCGCGAACGAGCTCATCGACGGGTTCGAGTCCCGCGGCGAGTGCGACCTGTTCCGCGAGTTCGCCGACCCGATGAGCGTCCGGTCGCTGCGGTTCATGCTCGGGCTCGACCAGGTGCGGTGGGAGGACCTGCTCGCCTGGAACCAGGGCCTCATGCCCGGCCTGGCGAACTTCGAGGGTGATCCCGACAAGCAGCGGCCCGCGGACGAGGCGAGCGCGGCGCTGTCCGAGGTGATCGACCGTGTGCTCAACCGGCTCGCCGACGCGCCGGACGGATCGGTGCTCTCCGAGATGCTGCACCACGCCGGCGAGGACGCGATGAGCCGCGAGGAGATCCTCGCGAACACGAAGCTCATGCTCTCCGGCGGTCTCCAGGAGCCGCGCGACCTCATCGCGCTCTGCGTCCTTGCCCTCGGATCGCATCCCGGTCAGCTCGACGCGGTGCGGGGCGACCGGCGGTTGATCCGCGGAGCGGTCGAGGAGACGCTGCGGTGGGCCGCGCCCGTGGGCACCTCGACCCGCCAGTGCACGGAGGCGACGACCCTGGCCGGCGTCGATCTCGACGCCGGCGCGCTCATCGGCGCGGTGCTCTCCTCGGCGAACCGAGACCCGCGGCGGTTCGCCGACCCGGACCGGTTCGATATCCACCGGGCCGAGGGCGCCCACCTCGCGTTCGCGATCGGCACGCACTTCTGCCTCGGAGCCTGGTTCGGCCGGCATCTCGCCCGCGTGTCGCTCGACGTGCTGCTCGATCGGCTGCCGAGCCTGCGGCTCGATCCGGACCGGCCCGCAACGATCAGCGGCTGGGAGTTCCGGGCCCCGGACTCGACGTGGGTGGTCTGGGACCGGACCTGAGCCCTCAGGACCTGCTGATCACGACGACGGGGATGTCTCGGTCGGTCTTGGCCTGGTAGCGGTCGTACTCGGGCCAGATGCCGGCCATGAGCGGCCAGAGCTTCGCCTTCCGCGCCGCGGTCGCTGGCCGTGCGCGGCCCGCGAACCGGTCCGGGCCGACCTGGACCCAGACGTCCGGGTTCGCGACGAGGTTGAGGTACCAGCTGGGGTGGCGAGGCGCGCCGCCCGTCGACGCGACGACGACGAAGCGGTCGCCGTCGCGACCGTAGATCAGCGCGGTCCGGTGCAGCGTCCCGGTTCGGCGGCCGCGGGTCGTGAGGAGCAGCGTGTCGACGCCGTGCCACCGGTGGCCCTTCGTCCCGTCCGTCCGGACGTAGTCCGCGATGTGTCGTCTCACCCATCCCTTCGGGCTGTCGACGACCGGCTCCTCGGGCTCCGCCGCGCGATGAACCGCCACGCCTCGATCCTAGCCAGCGAGAGGCCAAGGGGTCCGATGGAGCCGTATCTCGCGGAGGCGACATCGACCCGTCGATGCGCTAACGTGCGCTCCGGCGCCCAGCGGACGTGCCGGAAACCCGGTGCAAGGAAGGGGTTCGTATGGCCCGACGTGCTGGCGAGGGTCGGTCGGGGAGACGAATGCGCGCCAGGGCCGCCGTCTGCATGCTCGTGGGAGTGGTCCTCGTCGCGCCGGCGGGAGGCCCGGCGGGAGCCGTCGGGTTCTCGAACCCTACGACGATCACGATTCCGGGCCCCGCCGCCTTCTTCCAAGCCGACCCCTATCCCTCCACGATCGAGGTGTCCGGGGTGGGAGGAGTCGTCTCCGACCTGACCGTCCAATTGATCGGCATCGCTCACACGTTCCCCGATGACATCGACGTCCTGCTCGTCGGCCCGACCGGCGTGAAGGTCATCCTGATGTCCGATGTGGGATCGGACGACGCGATCTCGGGCGTCAGTGTGCTGATCGACGACACGGCCGCCGCGTCGATGCCCGATACCTCGCAACTCTTCTCTGGGACCTACCGCCCGACCACCTTCGGCGCGGGCTTCGACGGCACATCCCCGGCGCCGGCGGGCCCGTACGAGCTCGCGCTGAGCGCCTTCGACGGGACGTCGCCGAATGGAACGTGGAGCCTGTTCGTCTACGACGATGCCAACGCCGCCAACACCGGTTCCATCTCGGTGGGCTGGAGCTTCGACGTCGCGACGGCACCGACGATCACGTCGTTCGCGCCCACGAGCGGCACTCCCGGCACATCGGTCACGATCACCGGGTCGGGCCTGACGGGTGCGACCTCGGTGACCTTCGGAGGCGCACCCGCCACGTTCACCGTCGACTCGGACACGGAGATCACGGCCACGGCACCCGCCGAGGCCGAGACCGGATTGATCGCGGTTGTCACGCCGAGCGGGACCGGGACGAGTGCGGACAGCTTCACCGTGGTCTCGCTCGAGCATCACCGGAGCGTGTCGCTGAGCGTGGGCCGCAAAGCCAGAGGAACCGTCGTGGCCGACGACGACTTTGCCGCCTGCGAGTCCGAAGTACCCGTGAGGGTCCAGCACCGGGAGCGCGGACGGTGGCGGACCATCGGCACCGACATCACGGACACGAACGGAGGGTTCGTCGTCCCGGGCACGCGTGAGGCCGGCCGCTACCGCGCCATCGCGTCGCGGGTCACGCTCTCGTCGGACGACGTGTGTCTGAAGGCGACGTCGCCCGCCGTGAGCAACTGACCGTCGCGACCGCTCGACGCGAGCGGCTTGTCCGCTAGGGTCGACCCGTGATCACACCCCGCTCACCGGCGCGCGCCGAGGTCGTCGGTTCCCTGCTGCGACCGCCGGCGCTCCGACGCGGCATCGAGTCCTTCTACGAGCGCGGGCACTCGGCAGTCCTCTCGGAGGAGCGAGACAAGGATCGCACCGACCTGCAGGAGCTCGAGGACGCCGCGATCCGCGAGGCCGTCCGCCGGCAGATCGATCTCGGTCTCGACGTCGTGAGCGACGGCGAGTTCCGACGCTGGATGTTCATGAACTCGTTCTACGACGCGGTCGAGGGCGTCCGGACCGACAAGACCGTCACGTTCCGCAACGACCGTGGCGAGGACGTCGAGCTCCACGTCCACGAGATCGTCGAGCGCCTGCGGCCGGTCGACTCGCCGGGGGCGCGCGAGGCGGCGTTCCTCGCCGAGACGACCGGAGGCCACCCGTTCAAGGTGGCGTTCCCGGCGGCGTCGATCTTCGGGCATCCGCTCACGACGGTCGTCGAGGACTACGCGTCGCTCGAGGACTTCGTCGCGCACGCGATCGAGATCGAACGCGCGCTCGTCGCCGATGCGATCGATGCGGGCGCCCGGTCGATCCAGTTCGACTTCCCCTTGTACCCCTATCTCGTCGATCCGGCCTGGATCGCGCGGTTCGAGGAGCGCGGGCTCGACCTCACGCGACTCGTCGACGCGGCGATCGACGCCGACGCCGCGGTGCTCGAGGGCATCCCCGACGACGTGACGACGGCGCTCCACATCTGCCGCGGCAACTACCGCTCGTCGTGGATGTGCGAGGGCTCGCTCGAACCGGTCGCGGAGCGTGTGTTCGGATCGCTCCCGTACGACGCGTTCCTCGTCGAGTGGGACGACCTCGGGCGTGACGGCGGCTTCGAGCCCGTCCGCCGGCTGCGCGAGGGTTCGGTCATGGTGATGGGGATCGTGTCCACGAAGACGCCGAGGCTCGAGGACGAGGAGGACCTGCTCCGGCAGATGGACGAGGCCGCGACGCTCGTGGGCGGGCTCGAACGGCTCGCGATCAGCCCGCAGTGCGGGTTCGCGAGCGTCGTCGTCGGCAACGAGATCGACGAGGACACGCAGTGGCGCAAGCTCGAGCTCGTCACGCGCGTCGCCGATCGCCTGTTCGGCTGAACGCCGTTCAACCGGCGCGTTTCGACCGCGCCCAAGCCATGTGATACACAACGCCGCGAGCCAGATGGGAGGGGCGCCGTGGCCTCGGTGACCGAAGAGCCGGCGAGCCGGCCGCAGATCGACGTTCGCGATCTGACGCGCAAGCTCGGGCTCGCGGCGATCATCGGCATCATCTTCTTCTCGGTCTCCGGCGGCCCCTACGGTCTCGAGGACACGATCGGCGACAGCGGGCCGGGGATGGGGCTGCTGCTCATCATCATCACGCCGATCCTGTGGGCGCTCCCGGCCTCGCTCGTCGTCGCCGAGCTCGCGACCACGATGCCGGTCCAGGGCGGCTACTACTACTGGGTCAAGGCCGGCCTCGGGCCGTTCTGGGGCTTCCAGGAGGGCTGGTGGTCCTGGATCACGAGCTGGGTGGACCTGGCGATCTACCCCGTCCTGTTCGTCGACTACACGGCGTTCTTCTTCCCCTCGCTCGCCGAGAACGAGCTGCTCCGGTGGCTCGTCGCGCTCGCCGTCATCTGGCCCTTCGCGCTGCTCAACATCCGCGGGAGCTCGCTCGTCGGCGATTCCTCGAAGCTGTTCCTCGTCATCGTGCTCGCGCCGTTCGCGATCATGACGGTCATCGGGCTGTTCAACATGAGCCACAACCCGTTCGAGCCCCTCACGTTCGAGGGCGTGGGACTGTTCCCGGCGTTCGGGGCCGGGCTGTTCGTCGTCATGTGGAACTACATGGGGTGGGACGGGCTGTCGACGGTCGCCGGCGAGATCGAGAACCCCCGGCGCGACTACCCGCGCGCCCTCATCATCCTCATCCCGGCGATCACGCTCATCTACCTGTTGCCGACGCTCGTCGCGCTCGCCGTCGGCGGGTCCGACGAGATCGAGTGGACCGCCGGAGCGTTCAACGTCATCGCCGAGAACGTCGCCGGCCACTGGCTCGGCGTGCTCATGACGATCGGCGCGATCATCTCGGCGATCGGCCTGTACTCGGCGTGGCTGCTCCAGTACAGCCGGATCCCCTCCGCGCTCGCCGAGGACGGCTACCTGTCGCCGAAGATCTCCCGGCTGCACCCGCAGTGGGGGACGCCGGTCCGCGCCATCGTCATCTGCGCGGTGATCTGCTCGATCGCGGCGCTCGGCCCGTTCCAGACGCTCGTCGTCGTCGACGTGACGATCTACGCGTTCGCCCTGCTCCTGCAGTTCATCGCGCTCATCGCGCTGCGGATCCGCCATCCGAACCTGCGACGCCCGTACAAGATTCCCGGAGGGTGGCTCGGCATCGTGGCGGTCACGATCGGGCCGCTGTTCGTGCTCGCCGTCGCGATCTACTTCCAGGTGCTCGACGTCGGCCTCGTCCAGGGGATCGGCTGGGCACTCATCGGCATGGCGACCGGCCCGATCGCGTATTACCTGTTGCGGCCGGGGAAGCGGCGCCGGGGCGTCGACATGCCCGTCGTGCTCGAGTTCGACGATCCCGCTGAGCCCGCGCCGGAGGTGAGCGGATGACGGACGGCCTGCAACGGCCCGACCACTGGGAGCACCCCGTCGAGGTGCCGGAGGTCCCGGCCCCGAAGCGGATCCTCGTGCCCTTCGACGGCTCGAAGAACGCCGAGCGCGCGCTCGCGTGGTCGATCCTGGCCGCGAAGAACAACGACGCCGAGGTGGTCGTCGTCGTGGCGTTCGACCCGCCGCTCACGGTTCGGGGCCGGGGCGCCACCTATGTCGAGGAGATGAAGGTCGCCCTCGAGGAGGAGGCGAAGGGACTGGCGGAGGAGTCCGTGGACATCCTTCGCAAGCGCGGGGTGCGAGCGCGAGGCGTCGTGATCAAGGGCGACGTGGCGCGCGGGATCCTCGAGGCGGCCGAGGACGAGTCGGTCGACCTCATCGTGCTCGGGCGCCAGGGTGTCACCCACGAGATGGGCGGCACGATCGACCGCTTCCGAGCGCTCATGTCCGGCGGCATCGCCGAGAAGGTCGCGAGGCACACCGAGGTGCCCGTCCTCGTGGTGGTGTAAGGATGACGGCGCTCCGGCTCTCGCGTCGCGAGGTCATGAAGGCGGGCGTCGTCGCCGGAGCCGGCCTGTGGTTGGCACCCGCGCTCGCGGCGTGCAGCGACCCGGACGAGAGCCGCCTCGTCTTCCTGAATTGGCAGGACTACATCGACCCGACGATCCTCGACGACTTCACGGACGCATCCGGGCTGTCGGTCACCTACGAGACGTACGCCTCGAACGACGAGCTGGCCGACCGGCTCGCGCTCGCGCGCGCGGCGCGCCGGCGCGGGCGCGAGGGGAACACGTTCGACCTCATCGTCCCCTCGGAGAACCTGCTCACGCAGCTGCGCTCGATCGACGGCCTCCAGGAGCTCGACCCCGACATCGTGACGAGCCTCGACAATCTCGCCGAGGAGTTCCGTCAGGAGCCGTTCGATCCCGGGAACCGCTTCAGCGTTCCGTGGGCCACCGGCACGACCGGCATCGGCTACGACACGACGGCGCTCGATGCGCCCCCCGACTGGACGGTCTTCCACGACCCGGCCTTCGAGGGCCGGATGACGATCCTGAACGAGACCCGGGACGCGTTCGCGGCAGCGCTGTTCGCGCTCGGCGAGGACCCGAACACGCGCGATCCCGCGACGATCGATGCCGCGGCCGACTTCCTCATCGAGGCGCGCTCGGTCATCCGCGGGTTCGACTCGGCGACGTACCTCGACCTGCTCGCCGGCGGAGAGCTCGTCGTCGCCGAGGCGTACTCGAGCGACGTCCAGATCGCCAAGCAGCGCAACCCGAACCTCGAATTCGTCATCCCGGCCCAGGGCGGGCTCCGCTGGATCGACTCGCTCTGCATCCCCGTGGAGGCGGCGAACCCCGAAGGCGCGAACCGGTTCATCGAGTTCTACCTGCAACCCCAGGTCTCGGCCACGAACGCCGTCGCCAGCCAGGTGGACACGGGCAACGAGGCCGCGGCCGAGTTCGTCCCGGCCGAGATCTTCGAGAACCCCGCGATCTTCCCGCCGCCCGAGACGCTCGCCGTCCTCCAGTTCACCGAGGACCTCGGCGAGGACAACGCCCTGTACACGGACGCCTGGGAGCGCGTGAAGGCCGACTGAATCGGGCGTTCGGGCCGTTCCGAACCCCCGCCCGGGTGGGTACGATCCGATCGATGAGCGCCCCCGAAGGCCCGCTTCGGCTCGACGCCCCGCGCGAGGAGGCGCTCGAGCACGCGGTCAAGCTCGTCGCGGAGGCCTGGCGCTCGTTCGACCGCTTCCGCCCCGAGGAGCCACCGCTCGACGAGCGCGTGCGGTCGCTCCTTCGGAGCTCGCTCCCGCGAGATCCCGTCTCGGTGCACGAGGCGCTCGACGACGCCGCGCGCATCCTCGACGAGTCGATCGCGCAGCCGCGACCGAGGTACTTCGCGTTCGTCGGCTCGAGCGGTCTGGAGATCGGGACGATCGCCGACCTGCTCGCGCACACCTACGACATCAACCTCGCGGTCGACGCCCGTGCGGCCACCGAGATCGAACAGCAGGCCGTCCGGTGGGCCGCCGAGTTCGTCGGGTACCCCTCGGACTGCGCCGGCGCGTTCACGAGCGGCGGGACGATCTCGAACACGAGCGCGCTCGCCGCCGCCCGCGAGTACGCGCTGCCGGGTTCGCGCCACGAGGGCCTGGAGGGCGCGCGGGTGGCCGTGTACTGCTCGCAGGAGGTGCACTACTCGATCACGCGGGCGATCGAGATGCTCGGCATCGGCTCGCGGAACCTGCGCGACGTCCCCATCGCAGCCGATCGAGGGATGCGGCCCGAGCTGCTCGCGAGGGCGATCGACGAGGACCTCGCCGCGGGGATCACGCCGGTCGCGGTGGTGGCCACCGCCGGGACGACCCTGACGGGAGCCATCGATCCGCTGGATGCGATCGCGGACGTGTGCGAGGAGCGGGGGGTCTGGATGCACGTCGACGGCGCCTACGGGATGCCGGCGGCCGCCGTCCGGCCCGACCCGTTCCGGGGCTTCGAGCGCGCCCACTCGGTCAGCGTCGACGCGCACAAGTGGCTCTACCTGCCCAAGGCATGCGGGATCGTGCTCGTCCGCAGGGAACAGGACCTGGCGGCCGCGTTCGCGCACGAGCAGGGCTACCTGCCCCATCAGCGGCACGAGCTCCACGCGGTCGACACCACGTTCGAGTACTCGCGCCCGTTCCGAGCGCTGAAGCTGTGGCTCGCGATGCGTGCGCACGGCGCGGCGGCGTTCGGCGAGGCGATCGAACGGAACCTGCGCGAGGCGCAACTCCTCTACGACACGGTGGTCGCGCGCGAGGATTTCGAGGCGCTCGGCGAGCCGAAGCTGTCGATCGTGCCGTTCCGGCACGTGCCCGACGGCGTCTCGGACATGAACGAGCACAACCAGCGGCTGGCCGACGCGCTCCAGGCCGACGGCCGGTTCTGGATCGCGAGCGCGCTCATCGACGACGAGGTCTGGCTTCGCCCGTGCTTCGTGAACTTCCGAACGACCGAGGAGGACGTGCTCGCGCTCGTCGACGTCGCCGCCGAGCTGGGGGAGCGCCTGCTCGGTCCCGGGTCGAGCGTGGCCTAGACTGCGGCGATGGCAGCCCGGAGCCGCAGATGACCCCACCGCTCGTCGGCGTCGTGATGGGCTCGATGTCCGACTGGGATACGATGCAGCACTGCGCCGATCAGCTCCGCGCCTTCGGGGTCTCCTTCGAGACGCGCGTGCTCTCGGCCCACCGGACGCCCGGTGAGCTCGAGGACTGGGTGAGCGACGCCGAGGCCCGCGGCGTCGAGGTCTTCATCGCGGCGGCCGGCATGGCGGCGGCGTTGCCCGGCGTCGTGGCCGCCCGGACGACGGTGCCCGTGCTCGGCGTCCCGATGGAGTCCAAGCTCGCCGGCGGGCTCGACTCGCTGCTGTCGATGGTGCAGATGCCGGGGGGCATCCCGGTCGGCGTGCTCGCCATCGGCAAGGCCGGCGCCGTGAACGCCGCCATCCTGGCCACGCAGATCCTCGGGCGCACCCGCCCCGAGCTCGCCGAGGCCGTGCGCGCGCTGCGGAAGGAGCAGGCCGCGGCGATCCTTTCGCGTCCGGATCCGACCACGGAGCCCTGAGCGGTGGCCTACCTCACGTGCCCGTGGTGCCTGGAGATGCAGCTCGTCGGCGACGAGGTCGCCGAGTACCGCTGCCTCAGCTGCTCGAGTCTCGTCCGCTTCTTCGCCTGCCCGAACTGCACGCTCGTGCAGACCGTGAACAAGAAGTGGCGGTCGTTCGAGTGCGGCCAATGCGGCCGGAAGGTGGACGTCCCGCATCACGAGGACTACACGCAGGCCGCGAAGGCGATGCGGGTGACCGGGACGGCGAAGGTCTGGATCTGAGCTAGCTCCCGCGCCGCCGGTACGCCCACCACGCAAGACACGAGACGCAGAGCGCGGCCACCATCATCCCGCCGAACGTCATGAGGCCCGACAGGCGCTGGACCTCGACGAGCGGGTTCGGCTGCTGGTCGAGGATCGCCTGCATCTCCTGCATCGACAGGTCGACCGTCGCCGAACGCACGACCATCGCGTCCTCCCACACGTACCAGACGAGTGCCGACAGCGCCGACATCGCCAAGCCGACGAGGCAGATGATGACCGCGAGCGCCGGGTGGGTGATCGTGGGCATCGTCCAGCCCCGCTGGAGGCCGTAGAAGCACCAGATCCCACCGAACGCCACGAGCGCCAGCGCGAGCGCGGTCCCCGCGGTTCCGGCGAACGCGATCTGCCCGCGCATCGTGAACTCGAGGACCAGGGCCGGCTCGAAGTCGGTCGCATCTCGGCTCACGGTGAGGTGAACCCACGGCTCCCTGATCGCGAGCCAGGCCATGACGCCAGCACCGGCGAGCAGGAGCCCGGCGAGGAGCATCCACGGGTCGGGCCCCCACCGGCGGGCCGCCGTCGGCATCGCGCGGCGGCCGGCGACGCTGGGCGCGGTCGAACTGTGGGGGCGAGGAGCCGACCAGACCTCGTCGATCGGCGGGGTCGCCACCGGGGGTGCCGGCGCTGGGGCCGTCGCGACGGGAAGTGGCGTGGGGAGCGCGGGCAGCCTGGCGGAGCCGTCGAACTCGGACCCGTGGGCGGTCGAGGAGGCGGCGGGCGGCGCGAACGGGTCGGGCTCCGCGTCCGGATCGCCGCGCAGGCTTCGCCGGCAGCGGGTGCACTTGATCACCGAGTCTCGGAGCTCGGCCCCGCAGAACGGACAGGGCTTCACACCTGGGGTTTCGACCCAGGGCGACCGGCGCTTGAGATCGGCGCGATCTAGACGGCGGGCGGAGGCGAGGTCCCCCCGGGGCTCCGCCCGAGCCCCGACTGGACCGCGCTGCGCTGCGAATAGGTGCTGGCTGCGTGACTGAGATCGATGAAGACGGCGAGAACGATCCAGAACCAGTCGAACCCCTCGACCCCCTGGGGGGGCGCGCCGAGGAACAGCCACATCAGCGTCGTGAACGGCAGGAAGATCACGCCGAGCAGGGGGAAGATCCACGTGTCGAAGACGGCATCGAAGTAGGTGGGGCGCGCGATCCACGCGAACAGGACGATCAGGCGGGGCGCGAACGCCGCCAGCAGCACGAACAGGCATCCCATACCGGCTTCCTCCCAACCACCGATCGATGTGGCGAGATCCTAGTGCGGATCTCTATGGATGTCGGAGAGCGGCTCGCGCGGCGAGGAACAGCAGCACGCATTCGATCGCCTGCAGCCCGAGGACGATCGTCGTTCCCCACCCCCACCCCTCGATCGACAGCAGAACCGACGACACCCAGCGAAGCCCGAGCACGACGAGCAGCCCCACGAACACTCCCGACGCAACGACGGCCCGGCCCCGGCGCAGGAACCCGAGGCCGACGAGGATCGCGACGGCGCCGGCGAACAGCATGAGGAGGTTCGCGACCTTCACGCGGAACGGGAACCCATCGGCCACCGAGAACGACAGGTAGCTGGACCCGTCGAGGACCGGCACCACGGCGGCGAGGAGGTCGACGACGAGCGCCCCCACCGCGAACGCGGACGCGGGGGTCGCGCGGATGCCGGTCGCCCGCTGACGAACGTCCACGTTCGGAGCGTAGACAGGCCGGGTCGGTGCGTCGAGGGCTAGGCCGGTTCCGTGAAGGTGAGGAAGTAGCCGTTCGGGTCCTGCAATCCGAGCTCGCGGGCGCCCCACTCGCGCACCTCCGGTCCCCACGCGGGAGGCGTGTGGTCCTTGATCTGCTCGTAGAGCGCCTCGACGCTGTCGGGGCGGAAGTAGATGGTCCCCGTGAAGGCCGGCGGTCCCGGCCACGGCGTCTCACCTCCGAGGAACTGAAGGACGACGCCGTCGCGGGCCACCTCGCACCACGTGGGCTCGCCCGATTCGGGGAAGACATCGCGAACCTCGAACCCGACCCGCCGGTACCACTCGAGCGTTCGGCCGACGTCGGTGGTCTTCAGGATCGCCGAAACGGACTCCGACATGGGTCGAGGATAGCGTGACCGGTGCGCCGGGGAGGACTCGAACCTCCGACCCGCTGCTTAGAAGGCAGCCGCTCTGTCCGGACTGAGCTACCGGCGCTCTGTGAACCGCATCAGTCTACGGGGACCTCCGCGTCCCACCCACGCGCCCACCACGCGGCCGCCTGAATGCATGCGTGTGTCGACCGCGTCGACCTTCCGAGTCAGGTCGCCGCGTCGGGTGCGGAGCGCGACAGGGTCTCGGGGATCCTGCGCGTGAAGTACAGGGCAATCACCCCGAACACGGCGAGCAGCGACAGAGCCGTGCGAAGGCCGGCCAACCTCGCTCCCGCATAGTCGTCCGCGACCGCCTCCGACACCTGGTCGTCGACACCCGCGTTCTCGAGCGCAGCCTCGAGGTCTGCGTCGGAGATGAACGGGACCCCGGCCGCGAGCTCGACGTTGGCCTGGGCCACCACCTCGGGCGGGACGTCGGGGTTCACCGCGATCCCGCTCAGGAACGACGTCGTGAGGGCCCCGATCAGCACCGACCCGGCGAGGGCGGTACCGAGCGAGGCGCCGAACTGCGATGCGGTGTTCTGGAGCCCGCCGACCTCCGGTGCGAGCTCATCGGGCGCCGCCGACACCGTGACCGCTCCGAGCTGCGAGGCGAGCGCCCCGAGGCCCAGACCAATCACGAGCAGCGGCACGGTCACCACGTCGGCGCCGGCATCGGCGTCCATTGCTCCGATCAGCGCGACGGTCCCGGCGAGCACGGCAACGAATCCGATCGCGACGACACGCCGCGGCGAGACCGACGGGAAGAACCTCGGGACGCCCGCGGCCGCGAGGAGCATCGTCACCGAGAGCGGCGTGAGCTTGATCCCGGTGTCGATCGCCGACAGGCCGAGCGCCACCGAGAGGAACAGGGGTAGGACGAAGAAGATGCCCATCATCACGACGTACTGGAAGAAGAACATGAGCAGCCCGCCGTTCAGCTTGTTCTCGATCAGCGACGGGCTGAACAGCGGCTCCTTGCCCGCGTCGTTCAGGCGGCGGACGTGCATGCCGAACAGGCGGAGCGACACGAGGCCCGCGACGATCAGCCACAGCACGGGCGACATGCCGAACACGGTGGGAGCATCCTGCGACGGGACGAACCACCCCCACTCGCCGGACTTCAACAC